>NZ_CP171131.1:2506787-2820135 GCF_043187535.1 Luteimonas sp. WGS1318 | reverse complement strand
CGCAGGCCGGGCTGTCGGCGGCCAAGGCCGATCCCGGCGATCCGGCGGCCATGGCGCAGTTGGCGCAGTCGCAAGGCATGCTCAACAGCGCGCTCGGCCGGCTGCTGGCGGTGTCGGAGGCGTATCCCGACCTCAAGGCCAGCCAGAACATGATGCAGCTCACCGAGGAGCTGACCAGCACCGAGAACCGGGTCGCGTTCGCGCGCCAGGCCTACAACGACTCGGTGATGGCCTACAACAACCGCCGCGAGGTGTTCCCCTCGAGCGTGGTCGCCGGCATGTTCAACTTCAAGGAAGCGGCGCTGCTCGACATTCCCGCCGACCGCGCCGAGGTGCGCGAGGCGCCGAAGGTGTCGTTCTGAGGGCCGGGACGGCCGGACATTCGTCCGTGGCAGGCCGGACTCCGGAAATGGACATTCGCCACTGTCGCGACGCACGCGCGGTCTGGACGTGCGGCGTGACGGCGCGTTTCCACATCACCGGCTCCCGTTCTCCCGTCCCGTCGGCGGCATGAACTTCTTCGAACGCCAGGCGCAGGCGCGGCGCAACAGCACGCGCCTGGTCGTGCTGTTCGCGCTGGCGGTGCTGGGTATCGTCGTCGCGGTGGATCTCGTCGTGCTGGCGATGCTCGGGCCGCGGCCGGGTCCGATCGTCGTCGCCACGCTGGCCACGCTCGCGGTCATCGGCCTGGGGTCGCTGTTCCGGATCGCCTCGCTGGGCGCAGGCGGCGACAAGGTCGCCCAGCAACTGGGCGGCGTGCCGGTGCCGGAAGACACCACGGATCCGAACCTGCGTCGGTTGCGCAATGTGGTGGAGGAAATGGCGATCGCCTCCGGCGTGCCGGTGCCGCGCATCTACGTACTCGAGCACGAGAGCGCGATCAATGCATTCGCCGCCGGCTATTCGCCGTCCGATGCGGTGGTCGCGGTGACCCGCGGCACGCTCGACCGGCTCAACCGCGACGAGCTGCAGGGCGTGGTCGCGCACGAGTTCAGCCACATCCTCAACGGCGATATGCGCCTGAACATCCGGCTCATCGGCGTGCTGTTCGGCATCCTGATGATCGGCATCATCGGTCGCAAGATCCTGTTCCACGGCCGCGGCGTGCGCGGCAACGGCGCGCTGGCTGTGTTCGGCCTGGCGCTGGTGGCGATCGTGGTCGGCAGCCTGGGGGTCTTCTTCGGGCGCATGATCAAGGCCGGCGTCAGCCGCAGCCGCGAAGTGCTGGCCGACGCCTCGGCGGTGCAGTTCACGCGCCAGACCCAGGGCATTGCGGGGGCACTGAAGAAGATCGGCGGCCTGGAGTCCGGCTCGCAGCTCGCGCGCCGCGAGGAGGCCGAAGAAGTCGCGCACATGCTGTTCGGCGACGGCATGGGCCTGAGTGGGCTGTTCGCGACCCATCCACCGCTGTTGCAACGCATCCAGGCGCTGGAACCGGGCTTCCGGCCCGAGCAGCTGACGCGGCTGCAGGCGACGTGGCTGTCGACGCCGCCCGACGGGATGCAGGAAGACGTAGCCCTTGGCCTCGTGCCGCCGGGCGAGCTGCCACAGGCGGGGAGCGCACTCGCGGTGACGCCGCCGATGGTGGCCGCGCAGGTGGCCCGCCCCCACGACGACGATTACGAGCGCGCACATACCCTGGTGATGTCGGTCGGCGAGTCCCTGCACAACGTCGCGACCCATCGCGACGCGGTGATGCCTCTGGTGCTGGCGCTGCTGTTCGACGCCGATGCGGGCGTGCGAGCCAAGCAGCGGACGGAGATCGTCGGCCGGCTGGGCACGGCGATCGCTACCGAGGCCGAGCATCTGCAGCAGACCCATCTGCTGACGCTGCATCCGATGCTGCGCCTGCCGCTGGCCTCGATGGCGTTTCCGGTGCTGCGCCGTCGCCCGCGGCCCGAGATCGGTGCGTTTCTCGATACCGTGCACGCGATGGTCCATGCCGACGATCATGTGTCGCTGTTCGAGTACTGCCTGGGCCAACTGCTCGAAGTGCAGCTGCGCGAGGCGCTCGATCCTGCGCGGCATGCACGCTTCGGCCGGCGCAAACCCGGCAACGTGAAGCAGGAATTCGCGACGCTGCTGTCGGTCGTCGCCTGGGCCGGCAATCCCGGCGATCGCGCAGCGGCGCAGCGCGCCTACCTCGCGGGCATGCAGCGGGTGCTGCCGCGCGACCATGTGCCGTACACGCCGCCCACGCGCGGCGTACTCGCGCTCGACGATGTCTGGGAACCGCTCGACGCGCTGGATCCGCTGGCCAAGCAGGTATTGGTCGAAGCGATCACCGCCGCCGTCAGCCACGATGGCCAGGTCAGCGTCGCCGAATCCGAACTGCTGCGGACCATCTGCGGCGTGCTGCACTGTCCGCTGCCGCCGACGCTCGAACAGCTGCCGCATCGCTGAGCCCGGCGCCGAGGCGCCGTCCGCTCAATCGGATCCGCGGATCAGATCGGCCGCGCGCTCGGCGATCATGACCACAGGGGCGTTGGTGTTGCCGCCCGGCAGCGTCGGCATGACCGACGCGTCGATCACCCGCAGGCCGTCGACGCCGCGCACGCGCAGCGATGGATCGACGACCGATGCGGCGTCGTCGCCCATGCGGCAACTGCCGACCGGGTGGTACACCGATTCGGCCTTGGCGCGCACGAACGCGGCGAGCTCGGCATCCGACAGATCGTCGCGCGCCGGGAAGATCGGCGCACCGCGCACCGTGTCGAACGCCGGCTGCGCAAGAATCTCGCGCGACAGTCGCGCGCATTCGACCATCGTCTTCAGGTCGAAGCCGTCGGGGTCGGTCAGATAGCCGGCATCGATGCGTGGCGCATCGCTGATGCGGTGGCCGGCCAACGTGATCCGCCCGCGGCTGCGGGGGCGCAGCGCGCAGGCGTGCAGCGTGTAGCCGTCACCGGGCAGACGGTTGCGGCCGTGGTTGTCGAGCATCGCGGGCACGAAGTGGAGCTGGATATCGGCGCGTGCGTCCGGTGCGAGCCGGGAACGGACGAAGCCACCGGCCTCGGCGATGTTGCTGGTGCCCGGGCCGCGGCGTCCGCGCAGGTAGTAGTCGAACGCGACCGCCGCATCGCTGAGCCGGTCGTAGCCGATGCGCCGGGTCGAGTGGTGCAGCGTGCAGATGTCGAGGTGGTCCTGCAGGTTGGCGCCGACCTCCGGCGCGTCGTGCACCACCGGAATCCGCAGCCGCCGCAGGGCGTCGGCCGGCCCGATGCCGGAGAGCATCAGCAACTGCGGTGAATTGATCGCGCCGCCGCACAGCAGCACCTCGCGCTGCGCCGGCTGGTGGAAGGCGCCGCGCGGACTCGCGTAGACGACACCGCTGGCACGGCCACGTTCGAAGGTGATCCGGCTGGCGAGCGCGCCGGTCTCGATGGTCAGATTGGGCCGCGCACGCGTCGCCGCATCCAGATAGGCCACGGCGGTGGAGCAGCGCGCGCCGTCGCGCTGGGTGACCTGGTACAGGCCGACACCGTGCTGGTCGGGCCCGTTGAAATCGGTGTTCGCCTGATGGCCGGCCTGCGCGCCGGCCTCGACGAACATGCGTGAGAGCGGATTGACGTGGCGCAGGTCGGACACGGTCAGCGGGCCCGCCGCGCCGTGCAGCGCATCGCCGCCCCGTGCATTGCCCTCGGCGCGCAGGAAATACGGCAACACCGCCGCCCAGTCCCATCCGGTGGCGCCCAGGGCCGCCCAGTCGTCGTAATCCGCCGGCACGCCGCGGGTGTAGCACATCGCGTTGATCGAGCTCGAACCGCCCAGCACGCGGCCACGCGGCCACCACAGCCGGCGCCCGTCGAGCGCGGCCTGCGGCTCGGTGTCGTAGTTCCAGTTGAGCCGGCGCAGATTGACCAGCTTGGCCAGGCCGGCGGGCATGTGGATGAACGGGTGCCAGTCGCGCGGGCCGGCCTCGAGCAGCAGCACGCGCACGGCCGGATCGGCACTGAGGCGGTGCGCCAGCACGCAGCCGGCCGAGCCCGCGCCGACGATGACGTAGTCGTAGACCGGGGCGGGACGTCGGGACATTCGGGGCCGGCTGCAGGAGACTGCGCAAAGCATAGGCGCTGCGGGCGCGCCCGGCGCTGGCGGTGGCCGCGGGCCTGGGCTAACGTGCGCGTCGTCTTTCCGCCCGCGATGCGTGGACACGATGATCGAGCCCGCCGCCGCCTCGCCGGGTGCGCGCAGTCCCTTCCGCACCGCGCTGGCCGAGTCGCCGCCGCTGTGGTGGGCACTGCTGTATTTCTTCTGCCTGCTGTGCGGCTATTACGTGCTGCGGCCGGTGCGCGATGCGATGGGCGCCTCGTCGGACATCGCGGCGGTGTTTCCGCCGGTGTTGCTCGACTGGGCCGCGGCGCGCGGGATCGCGCTCGGTGACTTCACGCTGCAGGTGCTGTTCACCAGCACGTTCGTCGTGATGCTGGTGCTGCAGCCGCTCTACGGCGCGCTGGTCTCGCGCTACCCCAGGCGCGTGTTCCTGCCGACGGTGTATCTGATCTTCATTGGCTGCCTGTTCGGGTTCCGCTGGGCGTTCGACACCGACCTTCCGGGACGTGGGGCGCTGTTCTTCATCTGGATCGCGGTGTTCAACCTGTTCGCGGTGACCGTGTTCTGGAGCTTCATGGCCGACGTCTTCGACAACGACCATGCCAAACGCTACTACGGCTACATCGGCGCCGGCGGCACGATCGGCGCGTTCCTCGGGCCCTTCATCACCACGATGCTGGTGGGCCGGATCGGCGTGGCCAACCTGCCGCTGGTATCGGCCGGATTTCTCGCGGTGTGCCTGCTGTGCATCCTCAAGCTGCGCAGCTGGGCCCGGCGCAACGAGGGTGCGCGGGGCGCCCGCGATGAACGTGCGATCGGCGGTTCGATCTGGGCCGGCCTGAAGCTGGTGGCGAACGATCCGCTGCTCCGAGGCTTGGCGCTGTTGATGTTCTTCGGTGTCGGCGTCGGCACGCTGCTCTACAACGAGCAGGCCGCGATCGTGCGCCAGTACTACCCGAGCGCCGAGGCCGCGACCCGCTACTACTCGATCATCGACTGGGCCGTCGCCAGCGTGACCATCCTCGTGCAGCTGCTGCTGACCCGCTGGCTGCTGCGCCGCTACGGCGTCGGCCCGTTGCTGCTGCTGCCGGCGATTGCGATTCTGATCGGCTTCTCGTTGCTGTCGGCGTCGCCATACCCGCTGCTGGTCGCGGTGGTGCAGGTGCTGACGCGGGCCAGCGAGTTCTCGCTCGCCAAACCCGCGCGCGAGACGCTGTATACGCGCGTCGACCGGGAGTCCCGCTACAAGGCCAAGGCGGTCATCGACACCGCGGTCTACCGCGGCAGCGACGTGACCTTCGTCTGGGTGCACAAGGCACTGGCGACGCTGGGCTCGAAGATCGTGTTCCTGGCCGGCATCGGCATCGCCGTCGGCATGCTGCTGGGCGCCTGGCGGGTGGTGCGCGCCGAGCGCCGGCTGCCTGAGCAGCCGGCCGATGCGCCTGCGCCCGACAGGCCGGCATCGCGCGCTGGCTAGCGGTCGTCAGCCGGCTGCGGCGCCTCGCGTCGCGGCAACTGTGAACAGCAGCGCGCCGACGAGGAACAACCCGCTCAGCGCATGCACCAGCGGGTGCGGCAGCCGCAGCCAGACACGCTGCAGCACGAGCCGCAGCCACCAGAAGCCGGCCATGCCGGCGAGCACGGCACGCCCCAGCGACGTACCGGCCAGTTCGCCGGGCATCGCGAAACAGAGCAGGGCGATCGCGCCGAATACCCACACCAGCTGTGCATTGGCGATCTGCAGGATCGCGCGGTTGGTGCGCGAGGTCGCCTGCAAGGTGCGCGGCCAGCCGAACAGGCGCCAGAAGGCGAGATGGAACAGCGCGAACGCCGCGCTGTGCGCACCGCAGGCGAAGATCAGCCCGTCGGAGATGTTCGGCATCGGCACGCGCTCATCCGCGGGTGCTGCGGCGCGGTGAGACCCACATGTCGATCCGCGCGCGGAACACGGCGTCGCCGGCCGCGTCGCGGATCACCACGTCCACCGGCAAGGCGTATCCCGCGTCAGCCTCGACCGGCGGGCGCGCGGGCGCGCGGGCGTCGCGGTGGCGTGCATCGTGCCGACGGCCTTCTTCAGGTACTCGACGGTCATGCCCTTGGGAATCCAGCGCATCGACGCCGGAATGCTGACCTCCGTGGTCAGCCCGCCGATCAGTTCGGCCAGATTGCACAGCGCGATCGCATGGACGCTGCCGATGTGGTTGGTGACCGCGCGACGGTGGCGCATCGTCGCTTCGCCCTGGCCGACGCGCAGCGCCGTGATGCGCGGCGCGATGCTGGCGAAGTAGGGCGCCTTGCGACAGACCAGCGCGCCGAACAGCCAGGTGCCACCCGGCCAGCGTACGAGCCGGTTGCGGAGGTGCAGCAGGGACATGGGCATCGGCGTCTCCAGGCGGTCACGACCATGGGCCGGACACGACAACGGCGGGACCTGCCCGCCGTTGTCGTGGTCACGCTTCGAGGCGGGTCAGGCCGCTTCGCGCGACTGGCCGCGCGTGCCTTCCGGCGCGCGGTAACCGGCCGACCGCAGTTCCTCGGTGTCGAAGTCGTCAACGGTGATGGTGTCGAGCGTCAGCTCGCGCAGCTCCTGCAGCAGCGTGCGCTCTTCGGCGGTGATGTGGCCTTCGCGCACCGCCTCGTCCAGCTGCGCGTCGTAATCCAGCGCCTGGATGCCCTTGCCCTTCAGCGCCTTGAGGAACTTGCGTTCCACCGGCTCGGCGGCGATGGCCTTGGCCAGGTAGCTGTCGATCCGGCCGCCGGGGTTGTTCTCGCACGGGGTGAGGAACACGCCGTGCGCGAGGCGCGAGCGGGCTTCGTTCGGGGTCATCAGCAGGGCGGCCACGCGACGCGACAGACGATCACCGGGGGCTTCGGCACGACGGCCCCACGGGAAGATCAGCAGCCACATCAGCCAGCCGACCGGACGGATCGGGAAGTTGCGCAGCGCCGCCGACAGCGCGGTCTCGATCTTGTGCACGCTGTCGTGGAACGCCCACGCCAGCAGCGGCTGGTCGGCCTGCGGCGCGCCCTCGTCGTGGTACCGCTTGAGCATCGCGCTGGTCATGTAGATATGGCTCAGCACGTCGCCCAGACGCCCGGACAGTGATTCCTTGAACTTCAGCTTGCCGCCGAGCGTCAGCATCGACACGTCGGCCATCAGCGCGAGATTGGCGGAATACCGGTCCAGCTTGCGGAAGTAGCGGCGGGTGTAATCGTCGCCCGGGGCCGCACCGATCTTGGCGCCGGTGAAGCCGAACCAGATCGAGCGCACCGCGTTGGAGATCGCGAAACCGATGTGGCCGAACAGGTTGCGGTCGAATTCCTCGAGGCCACGCTGCTCGTCCGGGTCCTGCGCCGCCTTCATTTCCTTCATGACCCACGGATGGCACAGGATCGCGCCCTGGCCGAAGATCAGCAGGCTGCGCGTCATGATGTTCGCGCCCTCGACGGTGATCGCGATCGGCGCCGCCTGCCAGCTGCGGCCGGCGAAATTCTTCGGGCCGAGAATGATGCCCTTGCCGCCGATTACGTCCATGACGTCGCTGATGACCTCACGGCTCATCGAGGTGCAGTGGTACTTGGCGATCGCCGACGGCACCGACGGCACGTCGCCGCGATCGACCGCCGCGGCGGTCGCCTGCGACAGCGCGCTGATCGCATAGGCCTTGCCGCCGATGCGCGCCAGCGCTTCCTCGACGCCCTCGAAGCGGCCGACCGACAGGCCGAACTGCTTGCGGATACGCGCGTACGCACCGGTCACGACGGCGCCTGCCTTGGCGCCGCCACTGGCGGTCGAGGGCAGGGTGATCGACCGGCCCACGGCGAGGCACTCGTTGAGCATGTTCCAGCCCTTGCCCGCCATCTCGGCGCCGCCGATCAGCTGGCTCAGCGGAATGAACACGTTCTCGCCGCGGATCGGGCCGTTCTGGAACGTCGAATTGAGCGGGAAATGACGACGCCCGATTTCGACGCCTGCAGTGTCACGCGGCAGCAGCGCGAGCGTGATGCCGATGTCCTGGGTGTCGCCGATCAGGCCGTCGGGGTCGTACATGCGGAAGGCGAGGCCGATCAGCGTCGCCACCGGTGCCAGCGTGATGTAGCGCTTGTCGAAGGTCAGGCGCACGCCGAGCACGTTCGCGCCGTTCCACTCGCCCTTGCAGACGATGCCGTAGTCGGGAATCGAGGTCGCATCCGAACCGGCGAACGGGCCGGTCAGGCCGAAGCAGGGAATCTCCTGGCCGACCGCGAGCCGCGGCAGGTAGTAGTCCTTCTGCTCGGTGGTGCCGTAGTGGTTGAGCAACTCGGCCGGACCGAGCGAATTGGGCACGCCGACGGTCGAGCTGACGACACTCGACACCGACGACAGCTTCTGGATGACCTTGTGGTGCGCCAGCGCGGAGAAGCCGAGGCCGCCATAGGCCTTGGGCACGATCATGCCGAAGAACTTGTTCTGCTTGATGTAGTCCCAGATCTCGGGCGTCAGATCGGCATGGACGTGGGTGATTTCCCAGTCGTTGATCATCGTGCACAGGGTTTCGACCGGCCCGTCGAGGAAGGCCTGTTCCTCGGCGGTGAGCTGCGGCTTGGGATAGTCGAGCAGCGTCTGCCAGTTCGGGTCGCCGGTGAACAGCTCGCCCTCGAAACCCACCGAGCCGGTTTCCAGTGCGATGCGCTCGGTCTGCGACAGCGGCGGCAGCACCTTGCGGAAGAACGTGAGCAGCGGCGCGGTCACCAGCGACTTGCGCAGCGGGGCGATCAGCAGTGGCACCGCGATCAGCGCGACGATCGCTGCGGCAACCAGAGTGGCGACCGGGTGGGCACCGAGCAGCCAGCACGCGAGCAGCAGCGTGATCGTCATCGCCGCCCAGTAGGCGAGGCGCAGGCGGTGGTAGGCGGCGAACGCGCCGGCGAACAGAAACGCGAGGAAAGGGATCGCGACGCTCATCATGAACTCCGACAGTCGGCAGGAAAACGGAGCTTGGCTCCAGGACATCCGCGTCGGTGCCGGCTGGCACGGCGACGCTGACCGTACGGTCGAGTATGGTGACCACTCGGGATGCTGTCAATGCTGCCTGCGACCGTGTGTCTGTCTTGTCGATACTGTTGCGGATGGAGGCGTATGGATAGACTGTCGCGATGAGCAGACCTGCCACCAAGCTCGCGGCCGTCGCGCCGCTGACCGAGGCCCCGCCGGTAGAGCGTCAGGGCCGTCTGAGCGCCGACGACTGGGCCCAGGCCGCACTCGACCTGATCGCCGAAACCGGCGTCCAGGCGGTCGCGGTGGAACCGCTGGCCCGACGCCTCGGCGTGACCAAGGGCAGCTTCTACTGGCATTTCCCCTCGCGCGATGCGCTGCTGCAGGCGGCGCTGGAGCGCTGGGAGAACGTCGAGCAGGAGGCCCTGTTCGGCGCGCTGGAAAAAATGCCGGATCCGCGCGAGCGCCTGCGCGCGCTGTTCCACATGGTGGCGCGCGAATACAAATCGCATGTGATCTACAGCGCGTTGCTGAAGGCGCAGGACCACGCCACGGTGAACCCGGTGATCGAACGCGTGTCCCAGCGCCGGCTCGACTATCTCACCGCATCGTTCCGGCAGGCCGGTCTCGGCCGCGAGGACGCGCAGCACCGGGCGCGGCTGACCTACGCGGCGTATGTCGGATTCCTGCAGTTGAACCTGCAGCTGCATCAGGCACGCATGCAGCAGGACGAGTTCGACGCCTACGTCGAACATCTGGCGCAGACGCTCGTTCCGGCCTGATCGCGTGAACCCGCTGCCGGCGTGTTGCGCGTCGACGCGGCCCTCTCGATCACGCCGGCCCGTTCGCACTGGAGGCGTGGACGTGCGAGTGGCTGCAGCTCCGCGCGATCTCGGTGGCGTCACGGGCGGTGGCATGCGGCGGCGTGGACGCCATGCACAGTCGAACGCAGGCACTGGCGTCCCGGCAGGGAAGGCGCCTATGCAGGCCCGCCGTGTTCGCGGCGCCGCCGAACGTGCCTTGTCGGACGCGTTGCGCGCGCTGCTGTCGCGCCGCGTATCGTGACCGCATGAGCCTGTCCATCGATCTCGTCGACGCCCTCAAGCGCGCCCTGCGTGCGCAGGGCATGACCTATCGGGATCTGGCGCAGCGTCTCGATCTGAGCGAAGCCGCGGTCAAGCGCATGTTCTCGCTGCGCGCGATGACGCTGGCGCGGCTGGAGGCGATCTGCGAGGTACTCGGCCTCGGTCTGCAGGAACTCAGCGGTGATGCGGGACGTGGCCGCCCCCCGCTGGTCCAGCTCGACGAGGCGCAGGAACAGGCGCTGGTCGACACGCCGCCGCTGATGCTGGCGATGTTCCTCACCCTCAACCGCTGGCGGCAAGAGGATGTGCTGGCGCGATTCTCGTTCACCGTGGCGGAGTGGACCGGCTTGATGGTGAAGCTGGACCGCCTGGGCATCATCGAGCTGTTGCCGGAGAACCGCGCCCGCATCCTGACCGCGCGCAACTTCCGCTGGCGGCAGGACGGGCCGATGGAGCGGTACTTCCGCGCAGTGCTGCTCGAGGATTTCTTCGCCGATCCGTTTTCGGGCGAGCGGGATACGCTGCTGCTGCTCAGTGGAAGCCTCGGCGCCGACAGCCTGGTGCAACTGAAGTCCCGGCTGGAGGAGCTGGCGCGCGAGTTCGACAGCCTGCTCGCGCGCGATGCCGGCCTGCCGGTCGAAGAGCGCACCGGCGTCAGCCTCGTGCTGGCCCAGAAGCCCTGGATGCTGCGGGTCTTCGAACCCTATCTGCGCCGCGGCTGACACCGGTAGCTGCCGCAGTGCAGCGCGACTGGTTGCAAATGTGACGACTAGACTCGCCGCATGTCCCGCGCGCAGGAGTCGCCATGAACGCAGTGCCCTCGACCCCGGCCGTGCCGGACACCCGGTGCGCGCGTCTCGACGCCTGGGTGGCCGATGTGGCCGCGCTCACGTGCCCCGATGCGATCCACTGGTGCGACGGCAGCGATGACGAGTACCGCGCGCTGCTGGCCGGCATGGAAGCCGACGGCACCTTGCTGCCGCTCAATCCCGATACGCATCCCGGCTGCTGGCTGCATCGCTCCGATCCCGAGGACGTGGCCCGCGTCGAACACCTGACCTTCGTCTGCACGCGCGCACGCGACGACGCCGGCCCCAACAACCACTGGATGGCACCGGACGAGGCGCACGCCAAAATGGATGCGCTGTTCGACGGCTGCATGCGCGGCCGGACGATGTACGTCGTGCCGTACTGCATGGGCCCGATCGACTCGCCGCTGGCGCGCTGCGGTGTCGAGATCACCGACTCGCCCTACGTTGTCGCCAACATGCGCCTGATGACCCGGATGGGCGCCGCGGCACTGGCGCGCATCGAACGCGAAAGCGCCGTGCGCGATGCCGACGGGGCGCCGGGCGACGCGTTCGTGCGTGGCCTGCACTCGCTCGGCGAGCTGGATCCGGAGCGGCGGTTCATCATGCATTTCCCGGAAGACCTGACGATCAAATCGTTCGGCTCCGGCTACGGCGGCAATGCGCTGCTCGGCAAGAAATGCCATGCGCTGCGCATCGCGTCCTGGCAGGCGCGGCAGGAAGGCTGGCTGGCCGAGCACATGCTGATCGTCGGCATCGAGACACCGCGCGGCGACACCCACTACATCGCGGCCGCGTTCCCCAGCGCCTGCGGCAAGACCAACCTCGCGATGCTGATTCCGCCCGAGGCCTACCGGGAGGCGGGCTGGAAGGTCTGGACGGTCGGCGACGACATCTGCTGGATGCGCCCCGGTGCCGACGGTCGTCTGTGGGCGATCAATCCGGAGGCGGGGTTCTTCGGCGTGGCGCCGGGCACATCGGCCGCTTCCAATCCCAATGCGCTGGCCACCATCCAGCGCGACACCATCTTCACCAACGTCGCGCTGACCGACGACGGCCAGCCTTGGTGGGAAGGCCTCGACGACCGCGTGCCGGCCACCGACTGGCGCGGGCGTCCCTTCGATCCGGCCAACGGGCCGGCCGCCCATCCCAATGCGCGGTTCACCGTGTCGGCGGCGCAATGCCCCTCGTACTCGCCGCGCGCCGAAGACCCGCAGGGCGTGCCGATCTCGGCCATCGTCTTCGGCGGTCGCCGGGCGACGACGATGCCGCTGGTCTTCGAGGCGCGCGACTGGACCCACGGTGTCTTCGTCGGCGCGACGATGGCCTCCGAGACCACTGCTGCGGCGACGGGCCAGGTCGGCATCGTCCGCCGCGATCCGATGGCGATGAAGCCGTTCTGCGGCTATCACTTCGGCGACTACTTCGCGCACTGGCTGTCGTTCGATCGCCCCGGCGCGCGCCTGCCCAAGGTGTTCCACGTCAACTGGTTCCGCAAGGATGCCGACGGCCGGTTCCTGTGGCCGGGCTTCGGCGAGAACCTGCGGGTGCTGGAGTGGATCATCGGACGGGTGGACCAACGTTCGAACGCGATCGACAGCGTCGTGGGAAATTTGCCCTGCCCAGCTGGCATCAGGCTTGAGGGTCTTAAACCAACTACGGGCAGTTCAGGGGAACTCCTAGGGGTCGACGTCACGACTTGGAGAACCGAACTGGGCTTAATCGAGGCATTTATCGAGAGCGTAGGCGAGCGAGTGCCCGGTGCCTTGAATGAAGTGCTACGCCGTATGAAAACTCGATCCGAGTCGGAATGGGGTGGATAATGCAGCGCGACGCTATTTCCCGCCGCCGCATGCAGTGGAGTTGATGCAGTGGCCGCGCTGATCTAACAGGTTGCGAGCATCTTCCCGTTCTCGACGCATCTGTGCCGCCGTCTTGCAGACGCGAATGGTGAGATGACTGTCGCGTCGCCGCTCGCGTCGGCAGACGAGCTGCTCATTCACTGGAGTTGAAGCCACTGCATCAATACTTTGCATCAGCTCGGAAAGCTCGCTTCTTTCCCGCGCCTCGAGTTCGTCGTAGTGCTGGCGAGAGGCGGCGATTTCCAAGGCGCGCGCCTGCAGACTTTGAAGCCTCGCGCGCTCTGTATCGGTAAAGGTGTCATAGGGCGGGCGCCTGTCCCGTATATCGCCCGCCATCTCTGTGTATTTGGTGCGCAATTGTTCTAGGTCGACTGCGACTATCTCATTGGACGCCAAAACAGGAAGGGTCAGAAGAGCGATGGCAAGTAGCAGCAGCGGGGGTTTCCTGGCGCTCTCTGTTAGACGTTTTTGATCCTGCGAACGTGGGGTCTTCATAACGTACCGTCCTGTAGAGCTCAATCAGTCTTAGGATCGTTCTTTTAGCGGCACAGCACCGAAATAAACAGAAAAATAGGAGGCGGACTCACGTCCGCCTCCTTCATGCTTCGCTTGAACGATCAGAAACGGAACGTGACGCCGAGGTTGTAGTAGCGGCCGACGGTGTCGTACCACTGCGGGAACGTATTGCCACTGTTCTCGGTGGTCGAGCCGATGTCGCTGCCCACAATCGGAGGCCGCTTGTCGGTCAGGTTGTTCACCGAGAGGCTGATCTCCGCGTTGAACGGTGCGCTGTAGCCGACACCAAGATCAAAATAGCTCGTCGACGGAATCGTGCTGAAGGGCTCGAACCACGGGCCCGTGCCCGGTTCGACCTCGAGGCTGCTGTAATAGCGCCACGCGAGCGACAGCGACAGGTCGCTGACCTCCCAAGTGGTGCGGAACAGTGACTTGAGGTCGTGGCTGGGTGTGCAGCTCGTGCTGTAGTAGCCGAGACAATCGCGCACGCCGGAGGTCGGGGTCGCTTCGAAATCATCCGTGCGCACTTTGGTGATGTCGAGGGCGAGACTCAGCCTGCCGTACGATTCGGGCAGTGATTGCCCGTAGCGCACCCCCAAATCGAAGCCGTCCTTCTTGATCCGGCCCAGGTTCGAGCTCAGCAAGCCGATGCCGGCAGAGTCGGAGCCGTTGAAGGTGCCGTTTGCCGTGGAGCGACCAATCAGCTGGCAGTTTTCGTTGAAGGTTAGCCCCGGGTTCAACGCTGTCGAATAACAGCCATTGACAACGTCAGCGACGCTTTGCTCAGACACGGCTTCTTCGAGCTCGATCTTCCAGTAGTCGAATGTGATCGCCAGGTCGTTGATCGGGGTCCAGACAAAACCCAACGTCTGCGTGTCCGCGAGTTCGGGCGTCAGCAGAGGATTGCCGCCTACGAGAACATTGACCTGCCCAGCGGAAGGCTGGTCGAGGTTGCCGATAAATGCGGTCGGCACACCAGTCTGTCGACAGAGATTCGCGAGCGTGCCGGGCGTACTGGCATCCGCAGGACTGATCGCGGCGCCTGCACACGGGTCGACTGCGAGATTGTCGAGACCAGTCACCTGGGGTGCGAACAGCTCACCAATGTTGGGTGCACGGGTTGCGCGCTGGAACATGCCACGGAACCGCAGACTTTCAATCGGCGCCCATTCTAGGCCGTACTTCCAGCTTCCATAGTCATCGCCAGTGCCTGCGTCGGATGAGAAATCCGAACGGCGGTAGCCGAGCTCAAGCGACAGCGTATGGGCGCCCGGAACACCGTTGACCAGTGGCACGATAACTTCTGTGAAGCCTTCAGTCAGTGAGAAGCCGCCTGCGCGATCAGGGAACGGTGCGCCGGTGCCCATGACCTCGCCCTGGATCTGCGAGGCAGCGTCGGCTCGTGTGCGTGCCTCCGCTTTACGATATTCCACGCCGGCCGCGATGCCAATGGGGTAGTCGGACCAAGGGCTTTTGATACCACCCAAGTCGCCGGAGACCGTAAATGCAGCATTTTCCTGCTCGACGTTTTGCAGTGAGTAGGAGCTGAGGTTGATGAAGGCCAGTTGCTCCGGCGTGATCGAACCCTCATCGCCCCAGACATTTAGGGGCACGCAACCGTTTGACGGATCCACACATGCGGTGGTGCTGAATGCATTCATTGCCTGACGAACTTTGGACAACGAGCCCCAATTGCCTGCGACTGCGAGCTGTTCCGACTCGCCGTGCGACCAGAACGCGTCGTAACTCCAGTTGTCGCTGATGTCGCCGCGCAGGCCCGCGGTAATCTGAAAGGTCTTGGTGTCGAAATCGTTGAGGCGGGGGCCGAGTTCGACCAAGCGACGCGAGATCGAAATGGGGACCACCGTGGTTCCCGCAGCACCGGAGACACAGCCCGCAGCAGCGATGCCACGTACCGCGCAGATCTGTTGGCGCGTAGCTTCGGGAATGAACGGGTTTCCGATCGGCACATTGACGGACTCGCCGAATATTCCGCTAGGCGCCAGCGTGGAGGCGACTCGCGAACGCGTGTAGTTCGCCTGGCCATACACTTCGGCGTGACGATTGATCTCGAACCGGCCGAGCGCCGTCGCCTGATAGCGATCAAGGCCCGTCTGATAATAATTGAGTGGGGCGTAGTTGTAGAACGAGTAGGTAGGCACGAGCGCGCCGGTTGCAAGATCAATCTGCTGGCCACTGAGGCTCGGGACACCCGTCACCGTGCTGCCCACCGAGAATCGACCCGGGATGGCAGTTCCTGAACCGCCCTGGGTGCCGTCATCCGAGAACAGCGCGAACTCGCCATATTCCCTGGACCCCTGGAACACGGGGTCCACCTTCGTGTATCCGAAGCTCAGCACCGCGTTACCACGACCATCGGCCGTATTGGCGCCTAAGGTCAGTTCTGAGCGCTGGCGAGCGCCGTCGCCATACTTAGATTGACCGTAGGTAGTCGAGAATTCTGCCCCTTCGAAATCTCGGCGCAGCATGAAATTCACGACACCCGATATCGCGTCAGCACCGTAGACGACAGAGGCACCACCTGTAAGCAGGTCAACGCTCTGGAGGAGGGCAATCGGGATCGTATTCGTGTCGACAACGCCGGCAAGATCGTAAGGCACGGGGCGCCGTCCATCGACGAGTACTAGCGTGCGGTTGGAACCCAGACCGCGCAGATCGAGCTCTGCAGCGCCTGTCGAGCCGTTGTTGGTGCCAGGTCCGATGGAAGGTGTGACGCTGGGGATCTGTTTCACAAAGTCTTCGACGGCGGCCGGCTGCGTCCGGAGGAAGTCATCTCGATCGATGCTTGTCACAGGGCTGTTAGACGTGACTCCGGGGATGGTGATGCGACTGCCCGTCACGGTAATGGCGTCCAGCGTCGTCGGGTCAGCTGTAGCGGCTGGAGACGCCGTCTGCTGCGCGAGGGCCGCGCCAGAGGTGCCGAGGCCAGCTGCTCCACTGATCAGCGCCACCATGATTGCGTCTCGAAGTCTTGTAGTTCTCATCGCGATCTCTCTCCGAAAAGATAAATGGGATCCAACGAACAATGACCCGGCGCAAAATTTAACGCCAAATACAGCAAAGTCATTTCGATATTAGTCTTCGGCGCGAGAAAATTAAAGCTTCGTTATTTTTTAGTAAAATCAATAACTTAAGATGTTTTTTTAAGGAATTTTGCCTCGGGCCGGCCTCAAGTGGTCACCTATGGAGTAGGAGTGAGACTCACGCGCGGACTTCGGCTGACCATTCAATGGGAGGATTGACTCGGGCCCAGTCGCCTCATCTCCCTCGTGTTCTCTGCGTTCACCCCCTATCTTGGAGCTTAGCCATGAGACACACCCGTACGTTGCCTGGTCGCATGACTAGCGGATTGCAGCAAAGGCTTCATACGGGCATGGCGCGGATCAGCGAGCCTTTGTCGCGCTTCGGGGGGGGGGGGGGGGGTGGGGCCAGGTTTTTCAAAAGAGACTGCCGACACACCACGCCACGCTTATGAAACAGCGAAAGACAGAAGGCGTTGCGTAGATGGGCATTCGGGGGGGGGCAAGAAGCACCTTTGCGGGTGGGGGCGGTGGTCGCCCCTTATGTGCCGCTCCCGATTTGAAGACGATCGGTGTTCAGTTGTGCGGCAGATCAGCTTGGATGGTGGGGACTGGGCATCGAGCGCTGGGCTGATCGGCCAGCGGCGTCTAATCGGCGAGAAGCGCCTCTACGTCTACCTCTGCTACAAAGCAGCATTCGGGCTTCACAAGCTTCGACCGCTCTTGGGCAAAAGGAGGGGCTTCCATCATCCAAGGCTGGCAGCGCGTGATAACGCTCGGCAATCTTCTGTGGATTCGAACACGGTGATAGGCGCGGGCTGGAGAGCGCCTCGCTTATGCCCGATCTATCCGGTCGCAGGTGAATCAGAAAAGTGAGCCGATAAGCATTGGAGTGCCGTGCGGTCCGGCAAACGATCTGCTGGGCGCACTCAGCACCAATGCGGGACTACTGCCGATCAGAGATCTTGCTGGTACCGGATATACGGCACTGCACCTTCATCCTCGGCGGCCTCGGCCATCTTCGAGAACGGATTGCGTCCACGGGTCACGACGTTGTCGGCCCCGACGGTGAGCTGGCCGCTCCACGGCGTACGCCAGCTGACACCCAGTCCCAGGCCTTCCCACTTGGGAAGGCCGGGCGTGTCGACCACCTGGCCGACGATGTTGGCGCTGAATCGGCCGATGCCACCGCCGACGCTGACGCTGCGGCTGCTCCACTGGCTGCTCAGGTCGGCCGGAGCGGCCGCCGACGGGATCAGTGTCGCCTTGGCCAACGTGCCGGCGAGCGACACGTAGGCGTCATCGCCAATGTTCTTCTGGGCGAAGACGGTCAGGTCGTTGACGTCGACTTGGCTTCCCGCGCCAGATGCGCGCGACGGGGCGATCCAGGCGGGGAGGGTGTCGCGACCTTCGCCGACGCTCAGGCCGACATTGCCGCCCGGACGGCTGAAGGACGCCGTGCCGCTGGCGCGGCGGCTTCCGCCTGCACTGCCGTCGAGTGAGGCCAGCTGGCAATTGCGGGCCAGGCTCGCGACCGCGCCGTTGAAGCTGCTGCCGGGGCTGCACAACAGGGCGAGCGAGCGCCCCGCTTCGAGTCCGAAGGCGGCATCGAACTGGTTGTCACCGAAGCGCCACCGTCCCGCGGCCTGGTTGGCCGTTGCGGGCTCGAGTACGAGGAAGGCTTCGACCTTGCCGGACGTATCCAGCACCGGCAGCACCGTCTGCGCCCGACGGTCCTGCGCATGCACGCCCGCTGTCGCGGCGAGCGCGAGCGAACAGGTGAGCAGCAGACGGGTGACGGGATGTCGCATGGCCGATGTGACCGGATCCTGTGCCGGGAAGTTCCCCAATTTCGATCGAGGACTCTAAGGTATTTATGTTTATTTAACAATCCCGCCAGTGGTACACGCGCTCCACTGTCTACTGCATCCGTTCCGGTGATGCCACTGCGTCTGCCGCGGTGCGCAGCATCGTCTCAACCTCGTCGGGGCTGAAGCGGTAATCCTGGCCACAGAACTCGCAGACCACATGCACTTCCCCATCGACGACCGAGGCCCGTGCTTCGTCGGGGCCGAGCGACGCGATCATCGCCTCGACCCGTTCACGCGAGCAGGAACAGCCGAATTCCAGAAGACGCTCACCCAGCAACTGCGGCTCGTCTTCGGAGAACAGACGGGTCAGCAGCACCTCGTTGGGCCATCGGAGCAGTTCGGTCGTGGAGAGGGTGTCAAACAGCGTGCTGATCCGGTTCCACCCATCGGCATCGCCTTCGTCCCCGGGCAGGCGCTGGACCATCAGTCCGGCTGCATGGCCGCCGTCGACGGCGAGCAGCACGCGTGTCGGCAATTGCTCCGACTGGCGGAAATAGTCTTCGAATGCACCCGACAGCGTCGCCGAATCCAGGCTCACGAGTCCCTGGTAGCGCATCGGCTCACGTCCCCGGGACGGGTTCTCGATCGTCAGCGCGAGCAGCGCACCGTCGCCGAGGTCGCGCAGGTCGCGGGTCATCGACGCGGCGAGGTCGGCATCGAACCGGGCAATGCCGCGGATCGTGCCGGCGGCGGTGCATTCGGCGAACAGGGTGCGCAGGGCGCCGGGCGCGCGCAGTTGCACCGACAGCCGGCCATCGACCTTCGCATGGCCGGTGAACAGGGCGGCGGCCGCGCAGGCTTCGCCGAGCATCTCCTCGATCGCCGGAGGGTAGGGGCCATTGGCGCGCACCTGCCGCCAGGCCTCTGTGAGATGCACGCGCACGCCGCGCACGCCGGCGTGCGGCAGCAGGAAACGGGACAGGCGATCGGTATCCGGCGCGAAATGTTCGGTCATGTCTGTGCGTTGGCTATCGGGAAGTGATTGGCGGCACCGGGGCCGCCCGATAGAGTGGCCGCCATGACGCAGCGAGACGATGACGATGGGGGCGCGGGGGCGCATGCACAAGCGCCGGCGCGGCGTGGCCGTGGATGGCGCTGGCTGCGCCGGCTGTTGTGGCTTCCGGTGCTCGCGGTCGTGTTCACGGTGCTGCAGGTGCTGGTCCTGCGAGTGATCGATCCGCCCGGGTCGGTGTTCATGGCCATCCGGCAGGTCGAGGCTTGGTCCGGGGGCGAGGACGATTTCACGCTGTATTACCAGTGGCGGGATCTCGACCGCATCGCCCCGTCGCTGGCGGTGTCAGTGATCGCGGCCGAGGACCAGAACTTCGCCCGCCATCGCGGGTTCGACCTGGACGCGATCGAACAGGCACGTGCACACAACGCACGCGGGGGCTCGACGCGCGGGGCGAGCACGATCAGCCAGCAGACGGCGAAGAACCTGTTCCTGTGGGGCGGACGCAGCTGGGTGCGCAAGGGGCTCGAGGCCTGGTACACGGTGCTGATCGAGCTCCTGTGGCCGAAATCGCGGATTCTCGAGGTCTACGTCAACGTCGCCGAATTCGGCGACGGGATCTACGGCGCGCAGGCCGCCGCGCGGCGCCACTTCGGCAAGGACGCCGCGCAGCTCACGCCATCGGAGAGTGCACGCCTGGCCGCGGTGCTGCCGAGCCCGCGACGCTACAGCGCCTCGCGCCCGGGGCCGTATGTGCAGCGGCGCGCGCAATGGATCCAGCGCAACGCCCGCCAGATCGGTGGCGATGCCTATCTCGAGGGATTGAAGTGACCGTCGCCGATCAGCATCGGGACCGCCTGACGATCGTCATCGCGGCCTTCGACGAGGCGCGCGCGGTGCCGGCCCTGCAGCCGCGGTTGGCCGCGGTGATGGACCGCCTGGCCGAAGACGGGGTCGATGCGGGCGTGCTCTATGTCGACGACGGCAGCGGCGATGGCACGTGGGATGTGTTGCGTTCGATCGCCGATGCCGATTCGCGCGTCGCACTGCTGCGTCTGTCGCGTAACTTCGGGAAGGAGATCGCGCTGACCGCCGGGCTCGACCAGGTCACCGAGGGCGCGGCGATGATCCTCGACGCCGACGGCCAGGACCCGCCGGAGCTGATCCCCCGGTTCGTGGCGCACTGGCGTGAAGGCTACGACGACGTCCACGGCACACGCGTCAGCCGGGCAGGCGAAAGCTGGACCAAGAAGGCGACCGCGCATGCGTTCTATCGCGTGATCCAGCGGCTGGCGAAGACACCGGTGCCGGCGGATACCGGCGATTACCGGCTGCTGTCGCCGCGCGCGCTCGCTGCACTGCGGCAGATCCGCGAACGCCACCGGTTCATGAAGGGGCTGTTCGGCTGGATCGGCTTCAACCGGATCGCCATTCCCTACGAGCGCCACGCGCGGATCGCCGGCCGCAGCAAGTTCGGATTCTGGCGTCTGTGGAACTTCGCGATCGACGGTGTCACCAGCTTCTCGACCGCGCCGTTGCGCCTGGCGACCTATGTCGGCCTGCTGACCGCGTGTACCGCATTCGTCTTCGCCCTGTGGGTGATCGGCAAGGCGATGATGTACGGCGATCCGGTCGCCGGCTGGCCGACGATGATGGCGGTGATCCTGTTCCTGGGCAGCGTGCAGCTGGTGGCGCTGGGGGTGATCGGCGAATACCTCGGTCGTCTGTATGAAGAATCCAAGCAGCGTCCGTTGTACCTGGTGCGCGATGCGCGGGCGGCGCGCGACGCCGGCCGCCTGCTCCAGGACGCGGCGCAGGCCGAAACGCTGACGCCGCTCGATCGCTGACCTGTCGAGTTACTTCGCGTACTGCCCACCACAGTCGCTGTCCTCGCCGCCGCCCAGCTCCAGTGTGGCGAGCAGCGCCGCGGGTGGAGCAATGGAGCCGAGCGCCAACGCGACCGCGCCGCGCAGGCCGAGTCGCGCCATGTCCGGTCGGAAGCTGGGCGAGGCGAACGTGCCGCCGATCGTCAGCGGCGTGCGCAGCGCGAGGAAGCTGCGGTCCTTGGGGCGCGGGCGCAGTCGTAGATCGAGGCGTTCGTCGGCCAGACTGATCGTGCCTTCGCCGATGATGATGGTGTCTGTGGTGTCGAGCGCCATCGCGCGCGAGGTCATCTCGCCGTTCTCGACCTCGAACTCGGCGAAGGCGCAGCGGATGGGGATCTGCTGGTCCTTGCCGATCAGGTATTTCAGCGCTTCGTAGATGTCCAGGCCGGCGACTTCGACCAGCAGGTTGCTGACCCGGCCGGCGCCCATGCCCACCGCGACCTCGCCATCGGCGCCACCGAGCATCGCAGCGACGGAATTGCCGGTCGCGGCCAGCTTGAAATCGCCGCCGATCTTGCCCACGGCCTGGCTCGCCAGCGTGCTGTCCGGGAACAGGCCGCCGAGATCGACACGGCGTACCTGGGCCTGCAGCTGCGTGCGAATCGTGGCTTCGCGCGCATCCATGCGGATCGTCGATCGGATGTCGCCGCCGGCGACACCGAAGTTCAATGGATCAAGGCGCAGCACGCCGTCGTCCAGGACCAGGTGGGCGTCCATGTCGTCGATCGGCAGCTTGGGTGCATTGATCCGCTGCGCACGCAGGCGGACGTCGGCATCCATCGCGCGCAGCTTGTCGAGTTCGTAGGGTGTGTCGGGAATGATCCGGCCCTTCGCCGCGAGAGCCCGCTCGCGGGCGACGAGTTCGGGGTCCAGTTCATCGCCGTCCGCGTCGGGTGTGCCGCCGATGAAGCCGGCCAGGTCGTCGAAATCGAGGCGCTTGGACACGAGATCCGCTTCGAATCGCGGGCGCTGTCCGCCGACAGTGACCGCCGCCGAGCCCGACAGGTCGCTCTGGCCAACCTTGCCGGTGAAGGCGTCGTAGTGCCAGGTCTGACCGTCGCGGGTCAGGCGTCCGTCGAGGGCGTAGGGCGGCGTATCCGGCAACGCCACGCCGACCAGCGGGTACAGATCCTCCAGGTTGCGCCCGGAAAGCGCGAACTGCAGGTCGAAATCCCGCAACTGCAGCGGCGCGACCAGCGAGCCACGGACGTGGGCCCGTGTCGCACCCGCCCGTGCGCGCAGATCGAGGCGGTAGGGCTTCTCGGAATCCTGCAGTTCCAGCGGTGACTCGGCCACGCCCTCGAGGGTGAACCGGTTGCCGGTCCAGCGCCCGCCGCCTTCGACCATGATCGGCGGCGCGGCGTCCTCCCTGCGCGACTCCCGACTGGCCACGCGCACATCGATCATCGTGTCGCCCGGCGTATCCAGGTAGCGCATGCGCCCGTCGTCGACCCACAGGCGGCGGATCTGCGCGGGCTCACCGCCGCCGTCGGCGAGATCGAGGGCCCAGTTGCCCGCGCTGCCATCGGGATTGGTTTCCAGCAGAAACACAGGGCGCGTGAGCCGGATCTCGGGCAGGCGCACATGCCGCCGGAAGATCAGCGGCAGCAACTCGATCTGCAGTTCGAGCCGGTCGGCCGCCGCCATCACCGGTTCGTCGGCCCAACTCGCATTGGCAAAGCGCAACGTGTCCGCGCGGATGGTGGTGACACGGCCGAGATCGACGTCGAGATCGCCGCCGATGATCAGGCTGCGGCCGGTTCGCGCCTCGACCATACGTTCGACCGGGCGCTTGAACCAGTTCCAGTCCCACAGCAACACCAGCACCACGAGCGCAAGCACGAACAGCGCGAGCGCGATGCGCAGCGGATGGCCGGCGAACACCTGCCCGACCCGATCGAGGGGGCGGGTGGAGCGGGCGGCGGGGCGGGGCGGGCTGTCGGGCATCGGGCGTTCCTTTGTCGCCCACCATCAGCGTGCCCGGGTCAAGCAGCAGTGAACACCACGCCGGGATCAGCGGTCGGGCGTGTCGCCTTCGGCAGGCGGCGGCAGTGACGTGCAGGCGATCGTGCGGCCCGACGTCTGGGACAGCTCGACGAAATCCCCATCGGCAACGAAGCGCAGGCCGACCTCCGACCACACCGGCGGCCGGCTGCCCTGGATGGCGCCCAGATGCACCGTGCGTCCGTCGATCATGCGCAGGCGTGCGAACCGCCCGTCGCGGATGATGTCGACCTCGCCCGCAGTCGGGCAGTCGTAGCGTGCGGTCACGGTTTCGGTGTCCGGGACGGGCACAGCCGGCGCGGCCGGCGGGCCGGGTGTCGCGGGCGGCGCGGGCGGCGACGCACGATTACCACAGGCGGCGAGCGACAGCGCAGCGATCAGTGCGAGCGGGCGGAGGCCGATGGCCGACATGGAATGTCTCCGGAAGCGGGAACCACGGATGATAGAGCGGCGCCCGCAAGGCGCCGTCAGGCTCATCGTGCCGGCACCACCTGGGCCAGCACCGCGACGTAGTGGCAGACGCTGCCGGCGATGCAGAACAGATGCCAGATCGCGTGCGCGTAGGGAATCGAATCGCGCATGTAGAAGAACGTGCCGAGCGTGTAGAACACACCACCGGCGATGATCCAACCGAGCGTCCAGGCATCCAGTGCCGCAGCCACCGGGCCGATCGCGATGACCACGAGCCAGCCCATCGCGACATAGATCGCCGTCGACACGCCGCGGAAGCGGCCGGTGTAGAACAGCTTGAACACCACGCCGGCCAAGGCGAGGGTCCAGATGATGCCGAAGAGCCACCAGCCGAGTGGCCCGCGCAGGCCGATCAACGTGAAGGGGGTATAGGTGCCGGCGATCAGCAGATAGATCGCGCAGTGGTCGAACACCTTCAGCCGGCCCTTGACCACTGGGTGGCTGACCGCGTGATACAGCGTCGAGGCCAGATACAGCAGCAGCAGCGAGATGCCGAACACGATCGACGCGCCTAGCTGCCAGGCATTGCCGAACAGCGCCGCCAGCGTGATCAGCACCGCGCCCGCGGCGAGCGCGGCGGTCGCGCCGAGGCCGTGGGTCAGCGCGCTGGCGAATTCCTCGCGTCGCTGTCGCAGCGACGCTGCATGGGCGGTGGTATCGGACGTCATCGGGATCGAAGCAGGCGGGGGAAACCGATTACACCACAGCTCGATGACGTGCCGGCTCAGTCTGCCGAGACCGCGTGTGCATGCTCGCGCGTGGCCAGGAACTCGACACCCGAGGCGCGCTCCTCGGCCATCTGCAGGTTCACGCGGGTCGGCGCGAGATAGACCAGATGATCGGCGGCATCGAGCGCCAGATTCATCGCGTATTTGTCGCGGAATTCCTCGAGCGTCTTCGCGTCCTTGCAGCGGATCCAGCGGGCCGTGTTGACCTGCACAGGCTCGAAGCTGGCATCGACGCCGTATTCGTCCTTCAGCCGGTAGGCGACCACGTCGAACTGCAGCACACCGACCGCGCCGAGGATCAGATCGTTGCTCATCAGCGGCTTGAAGAACTGCGTGGCGCCTTCCTCCGACAGCTGGGCCAGGCCCTTCTGCAACTGCTTGAGCTTGAGTGGATCGCGCAGGCGCGCGCGGCGGAACAGTTCCGGCGCGAAGTTTGGGATGCCGGTGAAGGCGATGTTCTCGCCCTCGGTGAAGGTGTCGCCGATCGAGATCGTGCCGTGGTTGTGGATGCCGATCACATCGCCCGGATACGCCTCGGCGGCGATCTCGCGATCACTGGCCATGAAGGTCAATGCATTGGCCAGCTTGAGCGGCTTGCCGGTGCGCGGCTGGAAGACCTTCATGCCGGCTTCGAACCGGCCCGAACACACGCGCATGAACGCCACGCGGTCGCGGTGCATCGGATCCATGTTCGCCTGGATCTTGAACACGAAGCCGGTGAGCTTGTCTTCCTGCGGCGCCACTTCGCGCGTCGTCGTCTCGCGCACCTGCGGCGGCGGGGCGTGTTCGACGAAGAAGTCCAGCAGCGGCTGCACGCCGAAGTTGTTGACGCCCGAGCCGAAGAACACCGGCGTCTGCGTGCCGGCGCGATAGGCCTCGAGATCGAAGGGATGGCTGGCGCCCTGCACCAGTTCCAGTTCGTCGCGCAGGTCGGCCAGCATCTTCTCGCCGATCTTCTCGGCCAGGCCGGGCGCATCGATCGACGGGAAGATCGTCGAATCCTGGCGGGTGAAGTTGCGGCCCGGCTCGTAGAGATGCACTTCGCCGGTCACCAGATGCACCACGCCCTTGAGGCGCTGCCCCATGCCGATCGGCCAGGTCACCGGCGCGCACTGGATGCCGAGCACGGTTTCCACTTCATCGAGCAGATCGATCGGGTCCTTGCCCTCGCGGTCGAGCTTGTTGATGAAGGTCATGATGGGCGTGTCACGCAGCCGGCAGACCTCCATCAGCTTGATCGTGCGTTCCTCGACGCCCTTGGCGACGTCGATCACCATCAGCGCCGAGTCGACCGCGGTCAGCACGCGATAAGTGTCCTCACCGAAGTCGGCGTGGCCGGGCGTGTCGAGCAGATTGACGACGCGGCCCTCGTAGGGGAACTGCATCACCGAGCTGGTCACCGAGATGCCGCGTTCCTTCTCCAGCGCCATCCAGTCGGACGTCGCATGGCGCGCGGCCTTGCGACCCTTGACCGAGCCGGCCATCTGGATCGCACCGCCGAACAGCAGCAGCTTTTCGGTCAGCGTGGTCTTGCCGGCGTCGGGATGCGAAATGATCGCGAACGTGCGGCGGCGGGAACTTTCGGAGGCGACGTCGGGCATGCGGGCGGCCGCGCGGGTGCGCGCAGTCTGGAATCAGGAAGCCGGCGATTATACGCGGGTGCCTGCGGCCGCCGACGTCAGCGCACCGCCGCGTTCATGGGCAGCGTGAAGCGCAGGATGCCGCCCGGTCCGAACATCCGGAACGGCAGCGATTCCAGACGCAGGCCGCGGTTGGCCTGCACGACGAAATGCAGGTGCGGCCCGCTGCTCGCGCCGGTGTTGCCCGAGAACGCGATCACCTGGCCGCGCCGCACCCGCTCGCCCGCCGCGACGATCACGCCGCCGCGCTGCAAGTGCGCGTACAGCGCCATCGTGCCGTCGTCGTGCAGCACACGGACGAAGTTGGTCCGGTCTGCGTCGTCGTTGTGGGCGGGCGTGCGGCCGATGCCGGATTCGAACTGCAATACCACGCCATCGCGTGCGGCGAGGACCGGAGTGCCTTCGTCGGCGGCGAAGTCCACGGCGTAGCGGTTCTCGTCGTCGGTATGGCTGAAGCCGCCGCCGAAGCCCTGGGTGATGCGCAGCGGGGCGCCGCGCAGCGGATAGACGTACTCGACGTCGCGCGGCTGTGCGCCGGGCGCGCCGGGGACGACGTGCAACTGCAGCGTCGACGCCGCGACACCTTCGGCGAGTCGCGCGATCACGACACGGCCGCCGGCCGGAATCGTGGTCCGGACCGGCAGCGGCGGATCGCTGCGCGGCGATGGTCCGGCGGTGTCGAGCAGCACCTCGGCCGGGCCGGCGAGGTCGTTGTGGGCGCGCAGTTCGATGCCGTCCGGCGTCGCGCGCCGATGCAGGCTGACGCCGGGTGCGGACTGTGCACGTGCGCCGAACCCGGCATCGTGCGCCCGGGCCCAACCGGCGCCGGCGGCGACCAGGACCAGCACCGCGCCGAGGCGCGCGCGCCATCGATTCCAGCCCGTCATCGCGCCGCTAGTCCACGCAATGGCGGTCGAGTCGCGCGGCGGCCGCGACCTTACCCAGGTCGAACGCGACGACGGCACGATCATCGTGCACGGCGAACAGCGCGCCGTGCGGGAAGCGGGACGTGGCGCCCGCATACAGGGCGATGCCGTCGGTCTGTGCGGCGACCGCCCCGGTGAAGCGGCCCGCCGGCGCCAGCGTTTTGCGGTCGAACAGATGGAAGACCGTGCGCGGGCGCTGCTGGTCGGCGGCGATCCAGTAGCCGGCATCCATCGTGCACGGCCAGAGTGCGATCCCCTCCGGCTCACCGGCAAACGTGTCGGCCGCCAGGGATGTGCGGCGCGGTCGACCGTCGAGCCGGTAGTCGCGCAGCGTGGCGCCGTGGCGCGTGTCCTCGTCGGCGATCAGCAGGCGGTCGTAGGCGGGGTCGCCGGCGATCGACTCCACGATGCGCAGCGCCCGGTCCGGCGTGGTCGCCCCGAAGCTGCCGATCAGGCGGGCCGACAGTGCATCGGCCTCATCGAGCGTGACCCGATAGCGGCGCACGCGCTCGTCCAGCGTGTCGAACGCTGGCACCCCGGTGTGGGCGGGCGGGTCCATGAAGCTGTCGGTGACGTAGACCTCCAGCACGCCGGGCGCGGCTTCGTGCAACCAGATGCCATAGGGGCTGCGGAGTTCGGGCGTGCCGAAGACCAGGCGGGGCGCGAAGTCAGGCAGGGACAGCACCTGCACGCGGCGGTTGTCGCGCTCGACCACGAACGCGAGGTCCCCGTAGACCGCGATGCCATTGGGTCGATCGAAGCGGCCGGGCGTCGTTCCCGGGCCGCCGACGGTGCGCAGAGTGGCGCCCGTGTCGGCATCGAGCACGCGCAGGGTGTCGCTGTGCTTGTCGGTGACCAGCAGCCAGGTGGCGCCGTCGGGCGTCGGCCAGGCCGCCAGTGAATCCAGTTCGCCGCCGTCGACCGGGGCGGATCGCCAGGCTTCGTCCACGACCGGGCGCGCGTCGTCGCCTGCGGCGCGGGGGCGGAGGTCCGTGGGCGGTGTGGTGGCGCAGCCGGCCAGCAGCGTGATCAGGAACAGGAACGGGATGCGCATCGGGAAAGTATGCCTGCGGCGTCGGCGGGCGCATGGACGCCCGCAAACGATTGCAGACGAAATCATTCCATCGCTCAATCCGGATGAAGCGATTGACTTCCGGTGAAACGGCTGGCAACCTGCGCGACATCCATCGAGACCGGCGGAGGGACAGGCCCTTTGATGCCGGGGCAACCTGATGGCGCTGCGCACCGCGCGGCGTCGTCGCGGTGCCAAGTCCTGCGGGGACCTGTGCGTCCACCGGAAGATGGCCATGCGTCGCCGCGCGATCTCGCGTGCGATGCATCCGTCCCCGTGACGGCTTCCGGTTCCCTGCAGTGCGCGATGGCCTTGTCCTCTTTCGGATATCGCCAGATGAGCCTCGTCGACACCGCCTACCGTCTTCCCGATGCCGCGCACGAGCCCCTCGATCCCGCCTCGCTCGCGCTCGAGGAACTGCTTGCCACCCGCGGCCGTGTCCGGATCGAACTGGCCCTGCGCCACGCCGGCCCGCGTCGTGTGGACATCGATTACGAGCTGCAGGGCGCGGCAGGTGCGCCAGTGGTGGTGGTTGCAGGCGGGATCTCCGCGCACCGGCACCTGGCGTCGAACGCCGCGTGCCGCGAAGCGGGCTGGGCCGAGCATCTGGTCGGGCCGGCCCGCGCCCTGGATCCACAGCGGGTGCGTCTGCTCGCGATCGATTTCCTCGGCGCGGACGGGGCGCTCGATGTGCCGCTCGACACTGCCGACCAGGCCGATGCAGTCGCGGCTGTGCTCGATGCGCTGGCGATCGACAAGCTGCAGGCGTTCGTCGGTTACTCCTACGGCGCGTTGGTCGGGCTGCAGTTCGCTGCGCGGCACGGCGCGCGGCTGCAGCGCCTGGTCGCCGTGAGTGGCGCGCACCGCGCGCATCCCTATGCCGCGGCATGGCGCGCGCTGCAGCGTCGTGCGGTCGCGCTGGGCCAGCTGCAGTGCGCCGAGCGCCAGGGCCTGTCGCTGGCGCGCCAGTTCGCGATGCTGAGCTACCGGACGCCGGAGGAATTCGCCGAGCGGTTCGACGCGGCGCCCGAAGTCGTCAACGGCCGTGTGCGTGTCGCCGCCGAGGACTATCTGGATGCCGCCGGCGCGCGCTACGTGGCACGGACGCCGGTGACCGCGTGGCTGCGCCTGTCCGAATCGATCGACCTGCACCGGGTCGACCCCACGCAGGTCCGCGTGCCCACGACCGTCGTCGCGGTCGAAGGCGATCGCCTCGTGCCGCTGGCCGATGCGGTCGCGCTGCTGGAAGGGCTCGGCGCCTACGGCCGTCTGCGCGTCTTGCGCTCGCCCTACGGCCACGACGCCTTCCTCAAGGAAACCGACCGCATCGACGCGCTGCTGACCACAGCGGTGCACGCCCCCATTCCGTCCGGAGAATCCGCATGAGCATCCAGTCCACCGACCACGCCACCACCGGCTGTCGTCCCGCGACCCGCGCCGTGCGCGCCGGCATCGATCGCGATCCCGCCTACGGCGCGGTGACGCCCTCGCCGGTGCTGTCGAGCAATTTCAGTTTCGCCGGCTTCGGACAGAAACGGCAGTACGACTACACGCGCAGCGGCAATCCAACGCGTGACCTGCTGGCCGAAGCGCTGGCCGAGCTGGAAGGCGGCGCCGGCGGCGTGATCACCTCGACCGGCATGGCCGCGATCACGCTCGTGCTCAACGCGCTGCTGCAGCCGGGTGACCGCCTGGTGGTGCCGCACGATGCCTACGGTGGAAGCTGGCGCCTGTTCGACGCCCTGGCGCGCAAGGGCCACTTCGAACTGGTCACTGCCGACCTCACCGATCCGCGCGCGCTGGCCGATGCGCTGGCACAGGCGCCAAAGCTGGTGCTGATCGAAACCCCGTCCAATCCGCTTCTGCGCATCACCGACCTGCGTTTCGTCATCGAGGCCGCGCATCGCGCCGGGGCGTTGGCGGTCGTCGACAACACCTTCCTGTCGCCGGCGCTGCAGCGGCCGATCGAGTTCGGCGCCGACATCGTGCTGCACTCGACCACCAAGTACATCAACGGGCACAGCGACGTCGTCGGCGGCGCGGTGATCGCGCGCGACGCCGAGTTGCACGCGCAGCTGGTCTGGTGGGCGAATGCGCTGGGCATCACCGGCGCGCCGTTCGACAGCTTCCTGACCCTGCGCGGGCTGCGCACGCTGGATGCACGCCTGCGCGTGCACCAGGAGAACACCGCCGGCATCGTCGCGTTGCTGGATGCGCATCCGGCGGTCGCGCGGGTCTGCTATCCGGGGCTCGCCTCGCACCCGGGCCACGCGGTTGCCGCGCGGCAGCAGTCGGGCTTCGGCGCGATGCTCTCGTTCGAACTCGCCGCGGTGCCGGGCGTGGCCACAGTGGAGGTGGTGCGCGCGTTCGTCGACGGCCTGCAGCAGTTCACGCTGGCCGAGTCGCTGGGCGGCGTTGAAAGCTTGGTCGCGCATCCGGCCACGATGACCCATGCGGCGATGTCGCCTGACGCGCGTGTCGCGGCCGGGATTTCCGATTGCCTGCTGCGCCTGTCGGTGGGAATCGAGGCCTGGGAGGATCTGCATGCGGATCTGGTCGCCGCGCTCGATCGTGTGGCGGCCTGCGCCGATGCGGTCGCGCGCCCGGCACGCGCGGGAGTGGACGCATGAGCGCGGTGGTGTCGTTGCGGCGTGCACGCCAGGCCGCGCCACGGCCCGCGCGGCTCGCACTGCTCGGGACCGGCGGCGTCGGCAGCGCCTTCGTCGCGCGGTATGCGCGGCTCGCGGCCAATGGCACGGTGCTGCCGGCGGTGTCGTGGATCTGCAATTCGCGCACCCAGGTCGCTGGCGGCGCGGATCTTGCGGCGGCGCTGCGTGACGCGCGTGCCGCGGCGCCGACGCGCGGCGGGTTTCCGCCATGGGCCGAGGGCGAAAGTCCGCAGCGTGGCGACATCGTCGTCGACGCCACCGCCAGCGAGACCGTCGCCGACTGGCATTCCGAATGGCTGGCCCGCGGCATCCACGTGGTCACCGCGAACAAGCTCGGCACCGGCGGCGAACTCGGCCGCGCGCAGGCGATCGCCGATGCGCTGGCCGACACCGGCAGCCGCTACGGCGACAGCGCGACGGTCGGCGCCGGCCTGCCGCTGCTGCGCAGCCTGCGCGCGCTGGTCGACGGCGGCGACCGCATCCACGCGATCGAAGGTGTGCTGTCGGGATCGCTGGCCTGGCTGTTCGGGCGCTTCGACGGCACGCGGCCGTTCAGTGCGCTGCTCGCCGAAGCGCGTGATGCCGGTTACACCGAGCCCGATCCGCGCGTCGATCTGTCGGGCGAGGACGTGCGGCGCAAGTTGCTGATCCTCACCCGCGCCTGCGGCTTCGCGCTGCCCGGTCACGAGGTCGACGTGCAGTCACTGGTGCCGCCGGCGCTGGCGACCTGCACCCCCGAGGTGTTCGAACGTGACGGCGCGTTGCTCGACGCCGCCTTGGAACAGCACCGCGCGGCGGCGGTGGCCGAGGGGCGCGTGCTCCGTTTCATCGCGCGGTTCGAAGCGGGGCAGGGCGCGCAGGTCGGCCTGCAGGCGGTGCCGCCCGACCATCCGCTGGCGAGCGGCGTGGGCACCGACAACCGGGTCGCGATCCGCAGCGACCGCTATCGGGATCAGCCGCTGGTGATCCAGGGGCCGGGTGCGGGTGCCGAGGTCACCGCGGCAGCGTTGCTCGACGACGTGCTCGCGATCGCTCACGCCCATTCGGGCTGACTGTGACGCAAGGGCGGGGTGCCTGAGGCGGGCAGACGCTTGATGCAGGCGTCTAGGTGTGGCGAGATCACGTCCCCGTTGGTGTGCATCTGGATCGCCGAGCTCGCTCTTGGCGATCAGCGGTAAAGGTCAGAGAGCTGCGCGAAGTGGCGCTGTACAGCACGGGCCGCGCGTGCCGACTGATGCTGCAGTAGAAAGTGCGGACTGCGCAGCCGTATCCGTTTGGCATGTGGCATGTGGGCGTGTATCTGGTGCCAGCAGCGCGGGGGCACCAGCCGGTCGTGACTGGCCTGTAGATACAGGGCAGGGACCCTGATGTGGCCCAGGTCGGCGGTGGCATCGACCTTCAAGACCTCGGCGAGGCGGGAACGTGCCACGGCGGCGGGCAGCGTCGCGAGCGCGACCTGCTCACGCCGTGTCCATTCCTGCGTGGTCCACTGCCCCATCATCGCGGGCATCAGCATGCGGGCGGGTGGGATGGGCAACGGTAACCCGAGCAGGGGCCGCAGGTGGCCCAGCCACGGACGCGGAGATGCAGCAAAAGTCGCGCACAGCACCAGTCCCACCAGGCCAGGCGGACGCGACGCGGCAATCCGGATCGCGATCGGGCCCGAGAAGGACTCGCCGATCAACAGAAACGGCGCGTCACCCGGCAGGCGGTCGGCGACGAACGCCTGGAGCTGGCGGTAGCCGAGAACCCGGTCCGGGGGGTAGGCCACGACCTCGACACGAAAGCGCGGGGCCATCGCGGCGACGAATTCGTCGTGCAACTGCCCCGATCCGTCCATGCCCGGAAGCAGCAAGGCACGCACGCCATCAACACTCGATGACGTTGACCGCCAGACCGCCGCGCGAGGTTTCCTTGTACTTGTCGCGCATGTCGCGACCGGTGTCGCGCATGGTCTTGATGACCTTGTCGAGGCTGACCTTGTGCTTGCCGTCGCCGCGGAAGGCCATGCGCGAGGCATTGATCGCCTTGACCGCGCCCATCGCATTGCGCTCGATGCACGGGATCTGCACCAGGCCGCCGATCGGGTCGCAGGTCAGGCCGAGGTTGTGTTCCATGCCGATCTCGGCCGCGTTCTCGATCTGGCTCGGCGTGCCGCCGAGCGCGGCGGTCAGGCCGGCGGCCGCCATCGAACAGGCCACGCCTACCTCCCCCTGGCAGCCGACTTCCGCGCCCGAGATGCTGGCGTTCTCCTTGTAGAGGATGCCGACGGCGGACGCGGTCAACAGGAAATCGAAGATGCCCTGCTCGGTGGAGTTCGGGCAGAAACGGTCGTAGTAGTGCAGCACCGCGGGCAGGATGCCGGCCGCGCCATTGGTCGGCGCGGTGACAACGCGGCCACCGGCGGCGTTCTCCTCGTTGACGGCGAGCGCGTAGAGGTTCACCCAGTCGAGCACGGTCAGCGGATCGCGCATGCCGGCTTCGGGCTTCGATGAGAGTTCGGCATGCAGCGCGGGCGCGCGGCGGGTGACGTGCAGGCCGCCGGGCAGGGTGCCGGTCTGGCGGATGCCGCGCGCGACACAGGACTGCATCGCCGCCCACAGTTCGCGCAGGCCATCGCGGATCTCGTCCTCGCTGCGCCAGACCTTCTCGTTCTCCAGCATCAGTGTCGCGATGCTGATGCCATGGGTGTTGGCCTGCGCGATCAGCGCGTCGCCGCTGGAGAACGGGTAGGGCACGTCGGTGGTGTCGGCCACGATGCGGTCTTCGGCCGCCTCGTCCTCGTTGACCACGAAGCCGCCGCCCACCGAGTAGTAGTCACGCGTCGCGATGACAGCGCCGTCGGCGTCGTACGCGGTGAAGCGCATGCCGTTGGTGTGGAAGGGCAGCTTCTGCCGCTTGTTCATCACCAGATCGGATTTTTCGTCGAACGCGATCTCGTGCGTGCCGCCGAGCAGCAGTCGCTTCTCGCCACGGATGCGGATCAACGCATCGGGAATGATGTCCGGGTCGATCAGGTTCGGCATGTGGCCTTCGAGGCCCATCATCAGCGCCTTGTCGGTGCCGTGGCCGCGGCCGGTGAGCGCCAGCGAGCCGAACACCTCGGCGCGCACGCGCGCGACGTCGCCCAGCCGTCCCGGCACGTCGAGCCAGCGGCGCACGAAGCGCGCGCCGGCGCGCATCGGCCCGACGGTGTGTGAGGAACTCGGCCCGATGCCGATCTTGTAGAGGTCGAAGGTGCTGACTGCCATCGGGCTATTCTACGGGCCACGCCTGCACGCAGGCCTGACGCGACGCGGCATGACAGTTCCCACCCTGATCCTGTACCAGCGCGACGACTGCCATCTATGCGACCTGGCCCTCGACGTCCTCGCGCAGGCGCGCGCGCCCGCATTCGACAGCGTTTTCATCGACGCAGATCAGCCGCTCGAAGCGCGCTATGGCGCGCGCGTGCCGGTGCTGCGCGACGCGACGCGCAACGTCGAGCTGGACTGGCCGTTCGACGTGGCACGGCTGCGACTGTGGCTGGCCGCCGCCGCGCTGGTGGTGGTGCCGACTGTCGCAAGCGCCGGCGTGCCGCCTGCGGTGGGCGATGTGGACTTCGCCAATACCGGCGGCATCGCGTTGGCGGAGGCATCGCCGTGGATCGGCACGTGCATCGAGGACGTCATCGCGGTGGACGACATCGAACGCATCGTGCTGACGAAGGCGGTGACCAGTGCGCCGGGCGATGTCGATCTGCGCAATATCCGCGAGATCCTGCGTGCCGCCTCGACGCCGGCCCGGGCCGAGGATCTGCAGGGCCGGTTCGGCTTGCTGCAGTTGGGACACCCTGCGACGACCTGGGAAGGCCTGCTGTTGATGCGCGCCGGGGCGATCCTCGGCTTCTTCATCGACGACGAGGTGATCTGCCTGCGCGGCGCGGCAGGTGAGGTGGGCTGCTGGCGACGTTGACCGGCCGCCGGGTCAGCGCGCCGGCGTCAGGTACACACGCGTGCTGACCGCGATCGCGGCCGGGATCGTGCCCGTGTCGGCCCATTCGCCGCCGCCGACGCCGAACGCGAGACGGTCCACCGACGCGCGCCCCGCCAGCAGCGGGCGCGCGCCGGGCGTCCAGGTGAAGGTCAGCGTGACCGGCTTGCGCACACCGCGCAGGTCCAGCGTGCCGTCGGCGGCGTAATGGCCGTTGCCGAGATCACGGAAGCCGGTCGCGGTGTAGGTGGCCTGCGCGAAGCGGGTCGCGTCGAAGAAGGCGGCGCCGCGCATCTCGCCGTCGTAATCCGGATTTTCGGTGGTCGCCGTGGCGAGTGGAATCGTCACCGAGAGCCGGCTGCCGGCGAGGTCGGCCGGGTCGAACCGCACCGTCGTGCGGAAGCCGGGAAAGGTGCCGGAGAAGGTCTCGCCCTGGTAGGTGCCGGCGAACGCCAGCGACGAGCCGGGCGCCTGGACGTAATCGGCCGCGTGGACGGACAGCGCGGGCAGGGCGGCGAGCGACGCCGCGAGCAGCAGACGGAAGGCGGGCATGATCAATCCTCGGAACGGGCGGGAGTGGGCCGCGGGCCGACGCGCAGCCAGCCGCGCGGCAGCATCCGCGCCAGCGTGGCGTCGCGCAGGACCGCGTGGTGATACAGCGCGGCCGCGGCGTGTAGCAGGGTCACGGCGACCAGCCCCCAGAACAGCGCTTCGTGCAGGTCGCGGGCGGTCACGCGCAGCGCCGGGTCACGCTCGACCAGCGCCGGCAGGTTGAACAGGCCGAACCATTGCAGCGGATAGCCGGCCGCGGAATTGAAGGTCCAGCCGCTGAGCGGAATCGCCAGCAGCAGGGCGTAGAGCAGCCAGTGGGTCACCGAGGCGACGCGGGCCTGCCAGCGCGGGGTGCCGGGCACCGCGTGCGGCGCGCCGGCGTACAGACGCCACAGCAGCCGCAGGGTCGCCAGTGCCAGGATCGTCAGACCCAGCGACTTGTGCAGCGCATAGACCTGAACCTTGGTCGGGCTGGCGCGCATGTCGCCCATCAGCAGGCCGATCAGGCCGGTCGCGAGGATCAGCGCCACCACCGCCCAGTGCAGCGACTGGCTGATGCCGCCCCAGCGGTCGACCGGGTTGCGCAGGCTCATGGGCGCGGCGTCTCGTCGGGCGGCACGGGCGTCGGCTCGGGCTCGGGCGACGGGGCGTCAGGCGTCGTCCCGGCGTCGCCGTCCACCGGCGCGTCACCGATGGGTGCGTCCGGATCCGCCTCCGGCGCTTCCGGTGCCGTGTCGTCACCGCTGCGTGTCCGGGTGGCCTCGACTTCGAGGCGCAGTTCGACCGTATCGCCGATCATCGAGCGCCAGGCGTCGATGCCGAACTCGGCGCGCGACAGCATGGCGGTCGCCGAAAAGCCGACCGTGCGCCGGAACGGTGGCAGCGGGTGGCGCCGGGCGCCGTTGCGGACGGCCTCGAGGGTCACGTCGCGGGTCACGCCGCGCAGGGTCAGCGTGCCGTGCACGCGGGCACGCCCGGCATCGATCGGCTCGACCCGCGTGGACACGAAGCGCGCGACCGGATGGCGTGCGGTATCGAGCAGGCCGCGCGCGGCGACGGCGCGGTTCCAGTCGGCATCGCCGAAATCCAGCCGGTCCAGCGGCACCGACACGTCGACCCGCGCGTCCGTCCAGTCCTCGCCGTTGGTCCACAGGGTGCCGGTCGATCCCGATACCGTACCGATGGCCTTGGAGAAGCCTGCATGGTCGATCGCCAGCACGACACGGGTGTGAACCGGGTCCAGCCGATAAGGCTCGGCGTCCTGCGCGGCGGCGATGGCGACCCAGGCCGACAGCACGAGGCCGAGGAGCGGCGGGAGGAATCTCGGGCGTCGGCGGGGCGGCATCGGCCGATTCTAGGCACGGCACGCGGGACGGACGCAACTTGCGGTGACAACGCTGCGTTGCGAGGATGCCCGGCAGGGAGCCGCGCCCAGCGCGCAGCGGTCAATCGGGGAACACGGGATGCGTTGCGCAGGGATCGCCCTGATGGGGCTGTTGTGGGGCCTGATGGCCTGTGTGGCGTGGACGAGCGACCATGCCCCGGTCACGACCGCCGGAATTCCCCAGCCGCGCCAGATCGGCGTGCTCGACGGCCTGCCGTCGAGTCGTGTGAACGCGATCGCCGAGGACCGGCAGGGCTATCTGTGGATTGCGACGCGCGACGGCCTGGCGCGCTACGACGGCGTGGGCTTCCGCATCTGGCGCATCGAGGACGGCCTGCACGACAACTACGTCTGGTCGGTGCATGTCGATGCGCGGGACCGGGTTTGGATCGGCACTCGCGGTGGCGCGGTGTCGATGCTCGACACCGACCGCGGCCGATTCACCCATTACACCCAGGCGAGCCATCCCCAGATGGGCGTCGATTCCGTCTGGACGGTGACATCGACCCCCGACGGTGCGATCTGGTTCGGCACCTCCGATTCCGGGCTTTACCGTCTGGCCGACGACGGCGGCTTGCAGCGGTTCCAGGCCGATCCCTCGGATCCGCGCAGCCTGCCGTGTAATGCGGTGGGCTACCTGGCGGCGCAGGACGACGGCACCCTGTGGGTGGGCTGCAAGACGGGAGTGGCCGCCTGGACCGGGCAGGACTTCGCGCCCGTGGCGCTGCCGACGCCGCCCGGCACCGTCATCGAGGGTCTGACGCTGGACGGTCACGGCAATCTGTGGATCGGGGTCCATAGCAGCGGCGTGGTGCGTCGCGCGGACGGACGGACCGAGCTGATCCCGTTGGAGGATCCGGTCCTGGGCAAGCCGGTCCTGCACATGCTGGTCGAGGACCGCCAGGGCGCGCGCTGGTACGACACGCGCAGTGGCCTGGCACGCGCGATCGACGGACGCATCGAAGATGTTCCGTTGTACAGCGTCAGCAGCCGTGGTCCAGTGCGACCGGCCTGGGCGTCGGCCTTCCAGGACCGCGAGGGCGGGCTGTGGTTTGCCAGCAACGACGCCGGCCTCTGGTACCTGCCGGCCAACTGGCGCAACTTCACCGTGCTGCAGCGGCGCATCTCGGATCCGTCGACGCTGGCCAATGCCCTCGTCAACGGGATCGGGTCCGCGTCCGATGGCGGGCTGTGGCTGGTCGGCAGCGGCGGTGCCCTTGATCATCTCGATCCGAAGACCGGCGTGATCGAGCACCGGCTGGCCCAGGTCTGCGGCACCCGGATCAACACCGGCGTGCTCGAAATGTCGAGCGGCATCGTCTGGGTGTCCTGCGCGCGGCAGCTGGTCCGCTACGACCCGGCGACCGGAGAGCGCCGCTCGTGGGACGAGCGCAGTGACGAGGCGGCGCCACTGCTGACGAGTAGCGCGGCCGACCTGGTCGAAGACCGGGACGGCGTGCTGTGGATTTCCGACGAAACCGGACTGCAGGCGCGCGCGCCGGATGGTCGCGTTCTCGTTTCGGCCCGGCCCGGCGACGCGCGTGGTTTGCCTGCATCGGTGCGTCCGACCCGCATCATGCGTGCCCCTGACGGCGACCTGTGGCTCGCCACGACAGAGGGGGTGTTCCGGTGGAACGCGACCGTCGGCCGGCTCGAACCGGTTCCGGGCGGTCCGCAGCGTCATGTCAGCGCGATCGGATGGCAGGGCACGGAGACCGTCTGGCTCACCAGCCTGGCGCGACTCGAGGCATACCGATGGGACGGTGCCGCGCTCGTGATGGAACGCGCGTTCGGGTTCGCGGACGGGGTGCCCGAGGTAATGCCGGGTGATGTCCGCATCGACGGACATGGCGCGGTCTGGCTCACCACGGTGCGCGGCCTGCTGCGGCTCGATCCCTCGACGTCGCGCATCCGCCTCTACGGTGTGCGCGACGGTCTGCTGAGCCAGGAATTCGGTGAACGGCAGATGGGCGTTTCGCAGGACGGTCACTTCGCCGCCGGCACCAGTGAAGGCCTGCTGCTGTTCCATCCGCTGCAGGTGCGGCGGCAGGAGCAGACGCCGCCGCTGCTGATCGACACGCTGGAGCTGCGCCGCGGGGACGACGTGGTCGAACTGTCGCCGATGGGACCGGTGGCGCTGCGCCATGGCGATCGCGACCTGCGCGTGGTGGCGCGTCTGCTTTCGTTCACGGACGCCCACGCGCACCAGTACCGCTTCCGGCTCGCCGGTTATGAGACGGACTGGGTCTACACCGATGCCACTGCGGCGCGCCTGTTCCCGCGGCTGGCCCCGGGTCGCTACACGCTCGAGGTGGAGGCGCGCGCCGAAGGCGGCGACTGGATCGCGCTCGCGCCGCTGGCGATTCGCCAGTCCCCGCCCTGGTGGAGGACGATCTGGGCGATGCTCGCCGCGCTGCTGCTGGTGGCCGTCGCGCTGTGGCGGACCGCGCACGCCTATCGGCAGCGCCTCCGCCGACGCCATGCGTGGCAGCTCGCCGAAGAAAAACGCGAGCTCGCCGAGCACGCGTCGCAGGCCAAGACACGCTTTCTCGCCACCCTCGGCCACGAGGTCCGCACGCCGATGACCGGCGTGCTCGGCATGAGCGAGCTGCTGCTCGATACCGAGCTCGACCCGCGTCAGCGCGACTACACCCTGGCCATCCGCCGCGCCGGTGACCATCTGATGCGGCTGGTCAACGATGCGCTTGACCTGGCCCGGATCGAGGCCGGCAAGCTGCAGCTCGATCCGCAGACCTTCGATCTGCATGCGATGGTGCAGGACATCGTGTCGCTGTGCGCCCCGATGGCGCGGCAGAAGGCGCTGGGTTTCGATGTCGCCATCGCCGAGGACGTGCCGCCCTGGGTGCAGGGCGACCCGACGCGCGTGCGCCAGATCCTGCTGAACCTGATCGGCAATGCGCTGAAGTTCACCGAAGCCGGCCAGGTCACGCTGCGCGTCGAGCGGCGCGATGCGAACGTCGTGTTCACGGTCAGCGACACGGGGCCCGGATTGAGCGCCGAGCAGGTGAGCCGCCTGTTCCGGCGCTTCGAGCAGGCCGAAGGCGCGCGCACCAACGCGCGTTACGGCGGCAGCGGCCTGGGGCTGGCGATCAGCCAGGAACTGTCGGCGGCGATGGGGGGACGCATCGATGTCGAGAGCACCCTGGGCCAGGGCACCCGCTTCGACGTGACCCTGCCGCTGCAGGCGGTCGCCGCGCCGCCCGAGCGCGCGGAACAGGCCGGCGAGGCGCGGATCACCGCCGCGGTGGGCCTGGATATCCTGCTGGTCGAGGACGATCAGACCGTGGCCGACGTGATCTCCGGCCTGCTGCAGGCCCAGGGCCACACGGTGGTGCACGCGATGCACGGGCTGGCCGCGCTGACCGAGGTGTCGGCGCGGACGTTCGACATTGCGCTGCTGGATCTCGATCTCCCCGGCGTCGACGGCCTGGCGCTCGCCGGCATGCTTCGCGCGCTGGGTTTCTACCGCCCGCTGGTGGCGGTGACCGCGCGCGCCGACGCCGAGGCCGAGCCCGCCGCGCGCGCGGCCGGGTTCGAGGGCTTCCTGCGCAAGCCGCTGACCGGCGAGATGCTGGCCGACGTCATCGCGCAGAGCTGGCGGCCGGCGCGGTCCGACGACGGGATCGACACCCCGTCCTGAACCGGAGGCCGCCTCGTGGCGGCGTCCGTTCGCACGGGGTGAGACCTCGGCGCGCCAAGCTTGCCGCGTCCTGCACGTGCGCCCGCCCAGACTCCGCCGATGGCTCCCACTCCGACTCCGCGTGCCCGTGCCGCGGGCGATCTGATCCAGCTGCGCCCCGAAGGCCTGTATTGCCCGGCGGGCGACTTCCACATCGACCCCTGGCGGCCGGTGCCGCGTGCGGTGATCACCCACGGCCACGGCGACCACGCCCGGACCGGCATGGGCGCCTACCACACGACCCGGATCGGCCTGCCCATCCTCGAATGGCGACTCGGTGAGCAGATCTACATGGCGCACGAGTACGGCGTCCCGTTCCAGATGGGCCACGCGACCGTGTCCCTGCATCCGGCCGGGCACGTGCTCGGCTCGGCGCAGGTGCGGGTCGAGGTCGACGGTGAGGTCTGGGTCGCCTCGGGCGACTACAAACGCCAGCACGATCCGACCTGCGATCCGTTCGAGGTCGTGCGCTGCGACACCTTCATCACCGAGGCCACGTTCGGCTTGCCGGTCTATCGCTGGCCCGACACCTCGGCGGTCGCCCGCGACATCGTCGCCTGGCGCGAGCACTGCGCCGAACGCGACGAAGCGGCGATCCTGTACTGCTACGCGCTCGGCAAGGCCCAGCGCGTGCTGGCCGAACTCGCCGAGCATACGGATGCGCCGGTGCTGCTGCACGGCGCGGTCGCCAACGGCGTCGACGTGTACCGCCGCGCTGGCGTGCCGATGATCGGCACGCTGCCGGTGGCCGATACCGACAAGGCCGCCGACTTCGCCGGCAAGCTGGTCCTCGCGCCGCCCTCTGCGGCCGGCAGTTCGTGGATCCGGCGGTTCCGCCGTGCGCAACAGGGATTCGCGTCGGGCTGGATGCAGATCCGCGGCAACCGGCGCCGTCGCAACTACGATCGCGGGTTCGTGGTCTCCGACCACGCCGACTGGCCGGACCTGATGCGCACCGTCCGCGAGACAGGGGCGTCGCGCGTGATCGCGACACATGGCAATACCGACGCGATCATTCGTGCGCTCAACGAGGACGGCATTGCCGCCGAGGCGTTCCGGACGGATTTCGGGGGTGAGGAGTGACGGCCGGTCGCTTGGCTTCGGGTTCGGGTTCGGGTTCGGCTTTTGGGTTCGCTTTCGATCTGGCTTCTGCTTCGGTCGTTGCTTTGCTTTTGCTTTTGCGTTCGGCGGCGTCGAGCCGTAAAGCGAGCCGAGCACCGGAGGCCGATCCGGCCGAAGAGCTGCCCATGTCTGAGCGCAGCGAGTTTGGGCAGCGTGCCGGATCGGGCGAGGAGCGCAGGGCACTGATGCGGGTTCATCGCATCGGCGAGTGTCCGGCGAAAGGACGTTTTGGTTCCTTTTTGGTCCTTCAAAAAGGAACTCGCACGCGACAGCGGGCGAAAGCTTTGCACTTGTTTCCGGCTTTTTCTTGTCAGGCGAAGCGCGATGCCAGAGCAGCGAAAGCCGTGGATCAAAAACAAGGCTTCCGCGCTGTTGCGCGGCTTACTTTTGTCTTGGCAAAAGTAAGCACGACAGCGCGAAGGCGCTGGCGAACGGCGAAGCCGGCCCGAAGGGCGAGCGCTGAAAGCGCGAGTCAAACCGTCTTCGCCGGACGCGATCCGGCACGGCTGCGCCGCACCGGTCCCCTCCGCTTCTCGGTCCACGAGGCACGCAGCCCAAACTCGCTGCGCTCAGACATGGGCTGCTCTCCGGCCTCGCGGCCCTGCGATGCTCGGCTCGCTTTACGGCTCGATACGTCACAAGCAACAACTCAAGCAACTGCAGCAGCAACTGCGAAAACAACCGCAAAAACCACTGCAGAAGCGACATCCATGGCCAGTCATTTCCGCGCAGGTGGGGCGCTTCTCAACCGCCGAATGGCGGGTCATCCAGCGGCTTCGATCTTTACGACACCAACGTCCATGGATTCCCGCGTTCGCGGGAATGACGGATCGGAACGACCGCGCAGCGGCGCGAGGGCGGGCTGCAGCCTGCCGGCGCTGGCGGACCTGAACGAGGGCGGTAACCCGCACGAGTGCGGCAGCCCGATAGCGCAGGCCCACGCATGAAGCGCTTCGCCCAGCTCTACCGCGAGCTCGACCAGAGCACCGCCACCCTCGACAAACGTGCCGCCCTGATTCGCTACTTCCGCGAGGCACCACCGCGCGATGCGGCGTGGGCGTTGTATCTGCTGTCGGGCGGCAAGGTCGCCAGCGCCCGCAAGAAAATCGCCAATACCCGTGAGCTCCGGGAGTGGATCGCGGTCGAGTCGGGAACGCCCGACTGGCTGGTCGACGACAGTTACGATCAGGTCGGCGATCTGGGCGAAACCCTGGCCTTGCTGCTCGACGATCCCGTCGAAGCGTCGCCCGATATCGCACTGGCGGACTGGATCGAGACGCGTCTGCTGCCGATCGCCAACCAGGACGTCGAACTGCGGCGCGCAGTGATCGTCGATGCCTGGCGGACCTTGCGCTTCGACGAGCGGTTGCTGTTCAACAAGTTGCTGACCGGTGCGCTGCGCGTCGGCGTGTCGCAGCGGCTGGTGCAGCAGGCGCTGGCCGAGCTCACCGGCATCGACATCGCGCGAGTGGCGCAGCGGATGCTCGGCAGCTGGGCGCCGACGCCCGAGTTCCTGCGCGATCTGCTGACGGTCGAGGAACTGCCCGGCGATCGCCAGCAGCCGTATCCGTTCTTTCTCGCCTCGCCGCTGGAATCCGCGCTGCGTGCCGAAGCGGGATTGCCCGAGGCTGCGCCGACCGAAGACGGCGAGCCGCAGATTGCGCCGGACATCATCGCGCTCGCCAACGACCCCCAGGCTGTCGAGCGCGCGCTCGGGCCGATCGACGACTGGCTGCTCGAATGGAAGTGGGACGGCATCCGTCTGCAGTTGCTGCGCCGCGACGGCGAAGTGGCGCTGTGGTCGCGGGGCGAGGAGCGGCTCGATGGACGCTTTCCCGAAATCGAGGCGGCCGCACTGTCGCTGCCCGACGGCGTGGTCCTCGACGGCGAACTGCTCGCGTGGCGCGGCGACGACGGTGCGCCGCTGCCGTTCACCGCGCTGCAGACGCGCATCCAGCGCCTCAAGCCCGGCCCCAAGACACTGGCCGACACCCCGGTGCGCCTGCAGGTCTACGACCTGCTCGAACGCGATGGCGACGACTGGCGCGCGCGGCCGCAGCACGAGCGGCGTGCGGCCCTCGAGGCCCTGATTGCCGCGCATGGCGATCCGCGCATCGTGGTGTCTCCCCGTGTCGAGGTTGCAGACTGGCCGGCGGCCGCGACGCTGCGCGAGGAGGCGCGCGATCGCGGCGTCGAAGGCCTGATGCTCAAGCGCGCGGACGCGCCGTACCAGACCGGTCGGCGGCGCGGCGACTGGTGGAAGTGGAAGATCGATCCGCTGACCATCGATGCGGTGTTGCTCTACGCGCAGGCCGGCCACGGCCGGCGCAGCACGCTCTACACCGACTACACCTTCGGCCTGTGGGACGGCGACACCCTGGTACCGGTCGCCAAGGCGTACTCGGGTCTCGACGACAGCGAGATCCTCGCGCTCGACAAGTGGATCCGCAGCAATACGCTGGAACGGTTCGGACCGGTGCGCTCGGTGAAGGCGCATCACGTGTTCGAGCTGGGGTTCGAAGCCGTCAACGTGTCCAAGCGGCACAAGTCCGGCATCGCGGTGCGCTTTCCGCGGATCCTGCGCTGGCGCCAGGACAAGCCGATGGCCGAGGCCGATCGGCTCGACACCTTGAAGGCGTTGGCGCGATGACGCCACGCGCGCCGCGCGCGGCGGCCAAGCGCGCCGTCCCAACGGCGTCTCGACCCGAAGAGACGAGAGATGAGGCCAGCCCTGTGGCGGCGAACAGGCGCCTGCGCGGCCCCGACGCGCCGCTGCGCGCCTGGTTCGACGTCCAGGGCTGGACGCCTGCACCGTTCCAGCGCGAGGTCTGGCGCCGGTATCTCGCAGGCGAATCCGGCCTGCTGCAGACGCCGACCGGCAGCGGCAAGACCCTGGCCGCGCTCGGCGGCCCCCTGCTGGAGGCGCTCGCGATCAAAGCCGCCACCACGGCACGCACACGGACGCCGCGTCCAGCGTCGAAGCCGACGACACATGGCGAGTCCGGCCCGGTCGTGACGGCGGGCGCCAAGGCGAGAGGCACGCGCGGTGACGCGCGCCTGTCGGCGTCGGCCGCGTCCGTTTCGGTGCCGGCAGACAACGGGGCCGTCGAAGGCAGGGCCGTCGCCTCGGCACCTCGCGCCCGCGCGTCACGAAGCCGCACCGCGCCGCGCGATCTGTCGCTGCTGTGGATCACGCCGCTGCGCGCGCTCGCCGCCGATACGCGGCGGGCGATGCGCACACCGGTCGAGGCGCTGGGCCTCGACTGGCAGATCGGTCTGCGTACCGGCGATGCCAGCGCCCGTGACAAACGTCTGGCGCGCGAAGGCAAGCTCGACGCGCTGATCACCACCCCAGAGTCGCTGTCGCTGCTGCTCTCATATCCGGATACCGGCCCGCGACTGGCGACGCTGCGCTGCGTGATCGTCGACGAATGGCACGAGCTGCTCGGCAACAAGCGCGGCGTCCTGCTGCAGCTCGCGATGGCGCGGCTGCGCGCGCTGAACCCCCAGCTGCGGATCTGGGGCGTCTCGGCGACGCTGGGCAACCTCGACGAGGCACGTGACGCGTTGCTACCGCACCTGCCCGACGCGCCGACGGTGGCCGGCGTCGCGCCGAAAGTCCTGACCATCGACACGCTGCTCCCCGACGAGGACGAGCGCTTCCCGTGGGGCGGTCATCTCGGGCTCGCCCAGCTGCCGCGCGTGCTCGAGCGCCTGATGGCCGAACGCACCAGCCTGCTGTTCTGCAACACCCGTTCGCAGGCCGAGTTGTGGCATCGCGCGTTATCGGCGGTGTGGCCCGAGGCACCCGAGACGCTCGCGCTGCATCACGGCTCGCTGGATCCGAAGCTGCGGGCCGCGGCCGAAGACGGGTTGCGTGACGGCAGCGTGCGTTGCGTCGTCGCGACATCCAGTCTGGATCTGGGCGTCGATTTTCCCGCGGTCGACCAGGTGCTGCAGATCGGCAGCCCCAAGGGCGTCGCGCGCCTGCTGCAACGCGCGGGCCGGGCCAAGCATCGCCCGGGCGAGGCCGGGCATGTGGTCTGCGTGCCGACGCATGCCCTGGAGCTGGTCGAATACGCCGCCGCGCGCGAAGCCGTGGCCCAAGGCACGATCGAATCGCGCCCTGCGCCGAGACTCAGTCTCGACGTGCTGGCCCAGCACTGCGTCACGCTGGCGCTGGGCGGCGGCTTCGACAGTGACGCGTTGCGCGACGAAGTGCGCGGCACGCAGGCCTTCCGCGCACTGGACGACGCCAGCTGGCGCGCCGTGCTCGACTTCATCGTGCAGGGCGGCCAGGCGCTGGCGCACTACCCGGATTTCCGTCGGGTGGAGCGCGACGACGACGGCCTCTATCGCGTCACCGACCGGCGCGTCGCGCTGCGTCATCGCCTGTCGATCGGCACGATCACCAGCGACGGCGCGGTGCGCGTGAAGCTGATGCGCGGCGGCGGACTCGGCGCGGTCGAAGAGAGCTTCATCGGACGCATGCGCGCCGGGGACAAATTCCAGTTCGCCGGCCGCACGCTGGAGCTGGTGCGGCTGGAAGACATGACCGCCTACGTGCGCGTCGCCAAGGCCGGCACCGGCACCGTGCCGAAATGGAACGGCGGCCGCATGCCGCTGTCGAGCGCACTCGCGCATGAGGTCGAACGCGTGTTCGACGGGCCGAGGCAGGCGCCCGAGGTGCGTGCGATCGCGCGGCTGCTCGACCTGCAGCAGCATCTGTCCGCCCTGCCGGCGCCGGACCGGCTGCTGGTCGAATGGGTGCACGCGCGCGGCGGACGCCATCTGTTCGTGTTCCCGTTCGCCGGCCGTCACGTGCACGAAGGCCTGGCTGCGTTGCTGTCGCTGCGCTGGGGCCGGCGCGCGCGCAACAGCTTCACCTTCGCGGTCAACGACTACGGCCTGGTGCTGTCACCGGCGCAGGCGGTCGAGATCGACGCCGACGACGTCGCCGCGCTGCTGACGCCGGAGCGCCTGCTCGAAGACCTGCGCGAGAGCCTCAACCTCGCCGAACTCGCCCGCCGCCAGTTCCGCGACATCGCCCGCGTCGCCGGCCTGCTGCCGCCCTCGCTGCCCGGCCGCGCGCCGCGTTCGATGCGCCAGCTGCAGGCCTCGAGCGGCCTGCTGTTCGACGTGCTGCGCCAGCATGATCCCGACCACATGCTGCTGGCACTGGCCGAACGCGAGGTGTTCGCCGCCCAGCTCGAGGTCGTGCGTCTGCGCGAGACGCTGGAAGACTGCAGCCGGCGCACGCTGGACCTGCACCCGATGAAGACCTTCACTCCGCTGTCGTTTCCACTGTGGGCCGAGTCGCTGCGCGGCCAGCTCAGCACCGAGGACTGGCGCACCCGCGTGCAGCGCGCCGCCGCCCAGCTGGAGAAGCGCAACCGTGGTTGAGCCGGCAGTGCCCGGCGCATTGGAGATCGCGCTGGCCGGGGAAACGGTGGTGTTGCTGCCGGACCGCGCCCTGTGGTGGCCGCGGATGTCGCTGCTGGCGATCGCCGATCTGCACCTGGGCAAGGGCGACCATTTCCGCCGCGCCGGCATCGCGCTGCCGCGTGGCGGCACCGCGCTCGATCTGCAGCGGCTCGATGCGCTGCTCGATGCCACGCACGCGACGCGGCTGCTGGTGCTCGGCGATCTGTTGCACGCGGCGGTGAACGACGCACCCTGGCGTGAGGCCTGGTCGCGCTGGCGGGTGGGGCGCGCGGCGCTGTCGGTGGAACTCGTCAGCGGCAATCATGACCGGGCGCTGCGCGCGCAGCCGGCGCTGGCCGGGGCGCTGGGTCTGCACGTGCATGGCGCTTTGCTGACATTCGCCCCGTTCGTGTTCGTCCATGACCCGGCCGACGCCGCCGATGTCGCGGGATACCGCCTCGGCGGTCACCTGCATCCGGTGGTGCGCTTGCCCGGCGTGCCGCGATTGCCGGCGTTCCGCTTCGACGACACCGCCGGCGTGCTGCCGGCCTTCACTGCCTTCGCCGGCGGCTGGCGCGTGGACCGCGAACCCGGCACGCGGCTGTTCGCGTGCGCGCCGGATGTGGTGGTCGACGTGTCGGGGTGATGGGCGCGCGGGGTTCGGGGCGCGGGGTCAACGAGGGCGGAGCGCGGGCGCCGTACCGACATTCCGGTACGGCGCGCCGACAAGCCTGGACGCCGTGTGGACACCAACCGCATCGCCCGGGCCATTCGTGTAGGAGCGCGCTTGCGCGCGATGACGCGGTCCAGGTAACGCGCGTTCGCGCGCGAGCGCGCTCCTACAGAGGAGCTGCAGGTCAGCGCGCGCTGTAGGTTTACACCTCGTCGACCAGGATGCCGACCTCGCCTGGCAGCTCGGACAACGGACAACGCATCCAGCTCACCGGCACCGGCGGCTGCGCGATACCGTCGGCTGATCACGCGCGATCCGGATGGCCCTTCGCGACGCCTTTCAGGCCGGGCATGGCGGGATGGCCTGTCCTCCGGCCGCGTGGCCAAACCCCGTCGAGGCGGACGTCCCCAACGGTCACCCCGAGATCCGTCACGAGCGCCGCGCGCCGTCGGTACCGCGCGCGGGTGTTCGGCGCCTGACCGGCGATGGCGCCGCGCCCCGCTGCGCTGGCATGATAGGAACGATGGAAGGGGATGGGCCGTAGAGCGGCCCGCATCAGGGAGCGGGACGGGGATGGCGGAATTCACAAGCACGGCGCTGGGTTATCCCACGCTCGTCTACAGCATCGTGCTGGCCTTTTGCACGATCTACTGGCTGCTGGCGGCGACCGGCCTCGTGGATCTGGATCTCGACGGTCTCGATGCCGTCGAGCTGGGCGATACGTCCGGCCTCGCCGGCATGCTCGGCCGCCTGGGGCTGGATCGTCTGCCGCTGATGCTGGTCGTCACCCTGGTCGCCTTCATCGCCTGGTTCCTGACCTATTTCACGCATCTGTTCGTGCTCGGCCAGTTCGCCGGCTGGCTGCGCTGGCTGGTCGGCAGTGGCGTCGCGCTGGTCGCGTCCGTCGTGTCGGTGTTCATCGCTTCGGCGCTGCTGCGTCCGCTGCGCCGCTGGCTGCTGTCGCGGCGCACCCCGGCGCAGCAGTCGTTGCTCGGGCAGGTCGCCGTGGTGCGCACGGCGCAGGTGTCCGAGCGCGCCGGCATGGCCGATGTCGACGACGGCGGCGCCGGTCTGATCCTGCAGGTGCGCGCCGAGCCCGGTACCGCATTGCGCCGCGGCGACCGCGTCGTGCTGGTCGCGTTCGACGCCGGCGCGCACGCCTGGCGCGTGCTGCCCGAAACCCAATACCGAACCCTTTGATCCCACGGCCCGCGTCCGCGGGTCTCATGTGCAAGGAGCTGCAATGAGCGTTGCCACGATCGCCCCCTTCCTGATCGGCCTGGGTGTGCTGCTGGTCGCCCTGCTGGGCATCGCCGGGCTGTTCAAGGCCTTCTACAAGAAAGTCGACCAGGGCACCGCGCTGATCGTCAACGACATGAGCGCGCAGCCGAAGGTCCATTTCACCGGCGCGCTGATCGTGCCGGTGCTCTACCGCGCCGAGCTGATGAAGATCAGCCTGATCACGCTGCAGATCGACCGGCGCGGCAAGGAGGGCCTGATCTGCCGCGACAACATGCGCGCCGACATCGCGGTCGCCTTCTACCTGCGCGTCAACGAGACCCAGGCCGATGTGCTGCGGGTCGCGAAGTCGCTCGGTGCCGATCGCGCGTCCGACAAGCACGCTGTCGACGAACTGTTCAACGCGAAGTTCTCCGAAGCGCTGAAGACGGTCGGCAAGAAGTTCGAGTTCACCGACCTGTTCGAGAAGCGCCAGGAATTCCGCGAGGAAATCATTTCGGTGATCGGCAACGACCTCAACGGCTACGTGCTCGAGGACGTCGCGATCGACTATCTCGAGCAGACGCCCAAGCACGTGCTCGATCCGCACAACATCCTCGACGCCGAGGGCATCCGCAAGATCACCGAGCTCACCGCGACCCAGAACGTGGTTACCAACGAGCTCGAGCAGAACGAGCGCCTGGCGATCACCAAGAAGAACGTCGAGACCCGCGAGGCGACGCTCGCGCTCGAGCGCCAGCAGGCCGAGGCCGAGGCGCGGCAGAAGCGCGAGATCGAGACCATCCAGGCGCGCGAGACCGCGGAAACCCAGAAGGTGCAGGAAGAGCAGCGCCAGATGTCGGAGAACGCACGCATCGAGGCGCAGCAGCTGATCGACATCCGCGAGGAGAACCGCCTGCGTGAGGTCGAAGTGGCCACCCAGAACCGCCAGCGCGCCGTCGCCATCGAGGCCGAGCGCGTCGAGCGCGCGCGCAAGCTCGAGCAGGTCACCACCGATCGCGAAGTGCAGCTGCAGGGCGTGGAGCGCGACAAGGTGGTCGAGCAGGGCCGCATGGACGTCGCCAACATCACCCGCGAGCGCATTTCCATCGACCGCACTGTCGCGGCCGAGGAAGAGCGGATCAAGGAACTGCGCGAAGTTTCCGAGGCGGATCGCCTGAAGCAGATCACCATCCTCGATGCCGAGGCCAAGGCGCAGGAGTCGATGGTGCGCCAGGTCAAGGAAGCCGAGGCGCGCGAGACCGCAGCCCGTCACCGCGCGGTCGAGATCACCACGCTGGCGCAGGCCGAGTTCGATGCCTCCGGCAAGCAGGCCGAGGCCAAGAAGCTGCTGGCCGAGGGCGTACAGGCCGAGCGCGCCGCGCCGGGCCTGGCCGAGGCGCAGGTCAAGGAAGCGGGTGCATCGGCGATCGAAAAGGTCGGCATCGCCGAGGCCCGCGTGGTCGATGCGATGGCCGATGCCAACCTCAAGCAGGGCGCCGCCGAGGCCAAGGTGCTGGCCGAGCAGCTGGCTGCGCGTGCGCAGGGCGAGGAGCAGATGGGCCGCGCCAAGGCAGCGGCGACCGAATCGCTGGGCCTCGCGGAAGCCAGCGTCATCGAGAAGAAGCTCTTCGCCGAGGCGGAAGGCCTGACGAAGAAGTTCGGTGCGATCGACGCGCTCAGCGATACCGCGCGCGGCCACGAGGAGTTCCGCATGACCCTCGACACCAGCCTCAAGCAGGCGCTGGCGGCGTTCGAGGCGGGCAAGGAAGTGTCGAAGGAGAACGCCGAGGTCATCGCCACCGCGCTGCGCAATGCCGACATCGATCTGATCGGCGGCGACGGCGGCATGTTCGAGAACGTGGTCAAGGCGGTGTCGCTGGGCCGCTCCATCGAAGGCCTGACCGAGAAGAGCCCGATCCTGCAGGATCTGCTGCAGCGCTATCTCGGTGTGTCCAGCGCGGCGATGCCTGCGGCGCGCGGTGGTGGCACGCCGGCGCCTCGCGTCGTCGAGGGCGATCCCGCCTGAACCCGCATGCGGCCCAGGTCGCCATCTCGAACGCAGGGCGTCGCCGTGAGCGCGCGCCCGCGCCAGCCCGGATCGTGAGCCGATGACCGAACAACCCCAGGACGCCACGACGGCGTCCCCCGAAGACGCCCACATCGACCAGGCCGTCGCCCGCGGCGGTGCCTACGAGGTGCTGCGCCGGCGCCTGGTGGAGCAGGGCACGCGCCTGCGCGTGCTCGCCGAATCGCTCAACACGCGGCGCCTCGCCGAGTTCGGCGACAGCCGCATGGAGGTCGTCGGGCGTTTCCGCATCCGCACCGAGAACAATTGCGTCGGCCGCGACGTCGTGCAGATTCCCGGCGACCAGGTGCTGTTCGGCTACAACGTCTATATCGGGCTCAAGAGCCAGACCCGGATCGAGGACGTGTTCGGACTCTACCGCCTGGTCGAGGCCGAAGGCGGCTACGACGTGGTGCCGGTGGACCCGGCCGGCACGTTCCTGGCGGAGCCTGGATTCGTCCACGATCTCACCGAGCTCTACGCCTACTACAAGCACGCGCGTCTGTTGCAGCTGATCGTCCGCGAGAGCCGCCTGCTGGCGACGTTCCAGATCGGCGAGCGCAGCACCGACGTGCGCGTCTTCCGCTGGTCGATCGCCAACACCGGCGAACTGACCTACCTCGACTCCCGCGGCGAGCGCGACATCGCGCTGCCACCGCCGTTCGATTTCGAATGGACGCGCGCCACCCGCGAACTCGCGGTCGACGGCCGGCATCCGCATCTCAACATCCTCGACACGCTGTTCGTCGAGACCACCGGTGGCGATCTCACCGTCAAGGTCGAGAACAACACCGAAACCGGCGCCGGCATCTTCGATGAGGCGGTCGAGGACCGCACCCAGTCGATTGACGATGCCACCTTCGACTTCGCGCGCGTCGGCACGCTGATCCTGCTGAAAGTCCTGCCGTATCGCGAACAGCAGTGGCGCGGCCTGATCTACAACACGATCACCGGCAGGATCGTCCGCAACGACGCCATCGTGCAGGCCTGCGTCCAGCTGCCGGAAGACCACGGCATCATCTTCCCAGGCGGCTACTACCTGCAGAACGGCGACCATCGTGCTTTCGATGCGCAGATGGACGGCATGCAGTTCAAGCGCGCGATCCGCTCGCCCAACGGCGAGGACGTGATGTACGTGTTCTACGACCGGGCGGCGGGGCGATCGGCGCTGTTCGTCTACAACACCATCCAGCGGGCGCTGCAGAACCCGGTGTTCGGACACGGCTACGCACTGCTGCATGACGGCCGCATGGTGCTGTTCCATGCCGAGGGTGATGCGCCGACCCGCGTGCACCCGATGCAGGTCTGGCAGACGCCCTTCACCAGCGACGAGTTCGCGGCGCAGGCCCCGGTAGGCAGCGGGTTCATGGGGCGCATCGGCAATCCGGAGCTGGTGCGCGGCATCTCCAACCTGCTCGACCTGGCGCGCACGATCGAAGGCCGCGACGTGTCACTGCAGCGCTATCAGCTGCTGGTGCACGACACCCGTCGCCTGTTCGACGCCCACCACTGGCTGGAAGATTCCGACAGCGACGGCGCGGGCGCGCTGCTGCACGAGATCGCCGCGACCGGCGAATCGGTGCTCGACGAGTACGAGAAGGTCGAAGGCATCCGCCGCCAGTCCGATGCGGCGATGCGCGAGGCCGAAGCCGCGCATCGCGCGCTGCTGGGCCGGTTGCAGCCCGAAAGCTGGAACCGGATCGAGGAGTTCGTCGAGGCGCTCAACGAGATCTCGAAGCAGCGCGGTCATCTGCTGACGATCCGCGAGCTGCGTTACGTCGACACCGACGCCATCGATGCGATGGGCGAGGCGTTGCAGGCCGCGCAGGACAGCGTCGGCGCAGCAACCGGCGCCTTCCTCGCCGGTGAGCGTGCGCTGCAGCCGGTGTCCGAGCGCCTGCAGGTGCTGGACACCGAGGCGCAGGCTGCGACGACCGCGAAAGCACTCGCCGCATCGATCGCCGAGATGCAGGCGCTGTCCGGCGATCTGGACATGCTGTCCGAGCTGATGGCGACGCTGAAGGTCGACGATGCGACCGAGCGCACGCGCGTCGTCGATGCGATCTCCGGTTTGTACGCCCGGCTCAACCAGACCCGTGCACGCGCCGACCAGCGTCGTCGCACGCTCGGCTCGGCCGAAGCGGTCGCGCAGTTCGGCGCGCAGTTCGCGCTGTTCGGGCAGGCGATCGCCGGCGCCTTGGCGCTCGCGACCGATCCCGAGCGCGCGGACGAACAGCTGTCGCGGTTGATGGTCCAGCTCGAGGAAATCGAAGGCCAGTTCGGCGAGCACGAACAGTTCCTCGGCGACATCCTCGCCAAGCGCGAGGAACTGCTGGAGACGTTCGAAGCGCACAAACAGTCGCTGCTCGACGCGCGCCAGCGCAAGGCGCAGGCGGTATTCGACGCGGCCGCGCGCATTCTCGACGGCCTGCCGCGGCGCACCGAGCGCTTCGAGACGGCCGACGAACTCAATGCCTTCTTCGCCGGCGATGCGCTGATCCTCAAGCTGCGCGAGCTCGCCACGCGCCTGCGCGACTACCGCGACACGGTCAAGGCCGACGATGTCGAAGCGCGGCTGAAGGCCGTGCGCGACCAGTCGGTGCGCAGCCTGCGCGACCGCAGCGATCTGTTCGAGGGCGGCGGCCAGGTGATCCGGCTCGGGCCGCGGCACCGCTTCAGCGTCAATACGCAGCCGCTGGACCTGACGATCCTGCCGCGCGGCGAGGGCCTGTCGATCCATCTGACCGGCACCGACTTCTACGCGCCGATCGATGATCCCGAACTCGAAGCGCTGCGCCCCTACTGGCAGGTGACGCTGGATTCCGAATCGCCGGACATCGCCCGCGCCGAATACCTCGCCGGTCTGGTGCTGCAGGCTGCGACCGAGGGTCGCGAGGGTCTCGATCTCGACACGCTGCAGAGCGCACTGTCCGAACCCGATGCGCTGGAACGCAGCGTCCGCGCGTTCGCCGCGCCGCGCTACCGCGAAGGCTACGAGAAGGGCATTCACGACCATGACGCGGCGCTGATCCTGCGTGCGCTGCTGCCGCTGCATGCCAAGGCCGGTCCGCTGGCGAAACCGCCGGCCGCGCGTGCGCTGGCACTGGCGTTCTGGGCCTTCGGCCGCGACGGCACCGCCGCCGCGCAATGGCCCGAGCGCAGCGCCGGGGCGCGCGCGATCCGCCAGCTGTTCGCGTCCGACGCCGGCGTCGACGCGCTGCGCACCGAGATCGCCGATGCACTGGCGGCGTTCGTCGCGGCGCAGGACCTGCCGTTCGATACGGCGCTCGCACCGGTTGCGGCCGACTACCTGTTCGAGGAGCTGCGCGAAGGCGCGCCGACGTTCGGCATCAGCCATTACGCGCGGGATCTGCGCGACGCACTGCGCAAGGCGCTGGACAGCGCGGGTCTGACCGCCGATGTCGAGCGCGCGCTCTCCGATGCGGCGGCGCCGCTGGCGCAGCGCTGGTCGCTGGCCGCGCAGTGGCTGGGTGCGCTCGGTGCGAGCGAGACACATGCCGCGCTCGCCGGTTACGTGCCCGAGGCCATCGTGCTGCTGCTCGCCGCCGACACGCTGCCGCACGCGGTGCGCGAGGTCACGCTGATCACCGATGTCGACGGCCTGCTGGGCGAGCATCCGCGCGTGCATGAAGGTCGCCTGCGGCTGTCGCTCGACGGCTTCGTGCAGCGCTTCGACGACCATCGCCTGCATTTCGTGCCGGCCTTCCACCGCTACCAGGCCGTGCGCCAGCGCATCGCGGCGCGTGAGCGCGACGCACTGCGTCTGTCGGAGTTCAAGGCGCGGCCGCTGACCTCGTTCGTGCGCAACAAGCTGATCAACGATGTCTACCTGCCGCTGATCGGCGACAACCTCGCCAAGCAGATGGGCACGGTCGGCGAACACAAGCGCAGCGACCTGATGGGCCTGCTGATGCTGATTTCGCCGCCCGGTTACGGCAAGACGACGCTGATGGAATACGTCGCCAGCCGGTTGGGTCTGGTCTTCATGAAGATCAACGGCCCGGCGCTCGGCCACGAGGTGCGCTCGATCGATCCGGCGCAGGCGCCCGATGCGACTTCGCGCCAGGAACTGGAGAAGCTCAATCTCGCACTGGAGATGGGCAGCAACACGATGCTGTATGTCGACGACATCCAGCACACCCATCCCGAATTCCTGCAGAAGTTCATTTCGCTGTGCGACGGCACGCGCCGCATCGAAGGCGTGTGGAAAGGCCGCACCAGAACCTATGACATGCGCGGCAAGAAGTTCTGCGTGGTCATGGCCGGCAACCCGTATACCGAATCCGGCGAGGTGTTCAAGATTCCGGACATGCTGGCCAACCGCGCCGACATCTACAACCTGGGCGACGTGCTCGGTGGCATGGAGGAATCTTTCAAGCTCAGTTACATCGAGAACAGCCTGACGTCCAACCCGGTGCTCGCGCCGCTGGCGACGCGCGACATGGCCGACCTCTATCTGCTGGCCGGACGCGCGGCCGGCAAGGAGGTCTCGACCAACGATCTCTCCCACGCCTACAGCGGCGCAGAGGTCAACGAACTCACCGCGACCCTGCAGCGGCTGCTGCAGGTCAGCGAGATCGTCTACCGCGTCAACCAGCAGTACATCGCCAGCGCCGCGCAGGCGGACCGCTATCGCACCGAACCGGCGTTCCGTCTGCAGGGCAGCTACCGCAACATGAACAAGCTGGCCGAGAAGATCTCGCCGGTGATGAATGCCGCCGAGCTCGAACAGCTGCTCGACGACCACTACACGGGTGAGTCGCAGCTGCTGACCACCGGCGCCGAAGAGAACCTGCTGAAGCTCGCAGAATTGCGCGGCACGCTCGACGAGACGGGTGCCGCGCGCTGGGCGCAGATCAAGCGCGACTTCATGCGCGACAAGGCGATGGGCGGCGAAGACGCCGACACCGGTGCGCGCGTGGTCGCGCAGCTGGCCGACATCGCCGCCGGTCTGCAGGTCATGGGGCAGGGCAGCGACACGCCGGCGACTGCTGCGCCGTGGGACCAGCTGCTGGCCGCGCTGCACGACTTGCGCCCGCCCGCTGCCCCGTCGCCTGTCGCGGCGGCGCCCGTGGTCGGGCCCGACGACTCGGCGAAGGGGGTCGCAGGTGAACTGCAGGCGGTGTTGCGCGAAACCGCGGGACCACTGCTTGCGCAGCTGGGCCAGTCGGTCGCCGGGCAGGCGGCACTCAATGCCGCGCTCGCGGAACTGGCGCAGTGGCTGCGCACGCGCGGTACGGCGCTCGACAGCAGCACGCCGGCGCGCCGCCGTGAGCGCACGCCAGCCGAGCGTCGTCTCGATGCCGCGCTCGATCGTCTCGGCGCGGCCGAATCGGATCCGGATGTGCAGGCCTGATGTGGCCGGATGACGACATCGACGCGATGCCCGGCGACGCGGCCGGCATCTCGGCCTATGGCGATGCGGTGATCGCGGAGCTTGCCGCTGCCGATGTCGCGGACACGCTCGATGCCGCGCCTGCGGCCGCCCTCGTCGCGCGCCTCCGTGATCTGCACATCGCGATGCGCGCCGCATTGCCCGCGCGTGGCCGACCGCGTGCCGGCCTGTTCGCGCGCCTGACCGGTCGCGATGTCATCGACCAGCACGAGGCCGAGACACTCGGCGCGCGCATGGGCGTGCTGCTGATCGATGCCGACCGCGCCGCTGCCGCGCTGCGCGCCGATATCACCGCGCATCGTGCGCGTCTCGCGGCATCGATGCCTGCGCTCGACCGTCTCGACCAGGCCGCTGCCGCACTGCGCGAGACGATCGCCTACGACGATACCCACCACGATCTGCGCCTGCGCCGCGCCCAGCACCTTGACACGGTGCGCGCGACTCACGCGCTGTCGGCGCGGCAGCTGCAGCTGATCGCCGAGCAGCACGAGGCCGTGCTCGCGCATTACCGCAACGTCCGCGACGTGCTGCTGCCGCTGTGGCGGCAACGCGCCGCCGGCGAGCGCACCACGCAGGGCGCTGCGCACGCCGTGACCGCCGCCGACATCGAGGCCGATGTCGCCCATGAACTCGACGCCATCACCGCTACACTCGCCCAAGGCGCGTTTGACCGCGCCGACAGGCCCCAGGAGACCGACGCATGACCCAGGACACCGCTTATCCCACGCACGTGCCGTCGGCGACGCCGGTGACCGACGATGCCGCGTTGCAGTCGCTGGGCCTGGTGCCCGCCGACCGCGCCGACATCGAGGTCGTCGGCCGCAGCCTCGCGGACATCACGCCCGGCAACCTGCACGTCTTCGGCCGTGACGCCGCGAGCAAGACCGCCGCGTTTTCCAGCCAGCTGCTCGACCAGGTGCGCAACAGCGATCTCGACGCGACCGGCGACAAGCTGGGCGAAGTCGTGCGGATCGCGCGCTCGCTCGATCTGGGCAGCTTCGCCGGCCGCTCCAAGGTGCCGGTGCTCGGGCGTCTGATCGACAAGATGCGGTCCGGCCGCGACGAGCTGGTGCAGAAGTTCAGCAACACCAATCAGCAGATCGAACGGCTGATGGGGGATGTGGGCCGCCAGCAGGATCTGCTGACGCGCCGGATCACCGACTTCGACCGCATGCACGACGTGGTGCTCGACGAACGCCGCGCGCTGGGCGTGCACGTCATCGCGGGCCGCGAGCGGCTGGCGAGCCTCGCGGCAGAACAGGCGACGCTGGTCGGTCAGGAAGATCCGCAGTCGCGCACGCGCCGCGCGGAAATCGAGAACGCGGTGCGCCTGCTCGACAAGCGCGTCGGCGATCTGCTGGTGATGCAGCACGCCGCCGACCAGTCGCTGCCGATGATCCGGCTGATCCAGGCCAACGCGATCCAGCTGGTGGAGAAGTTCAACACCGTCCGCAACATCACGATCCCGTCGTGGAAGCGGCAGTTCGCGATCCAGCTGTCGCTGGGCGAGCAGAAGAACGCGGTGGAACTGTCGAATGCGATCGACGACGCGACCAACGAGCTGATGCGCAGCAATGCCGACCTGCTGCGTCAGACCTCGGTCGAGACCGCGAAGGCCAACCAGCGTGCCGTCATCGACATCGCCACGCTGCGCCATGTGCACGAGCAGCTGATCCAGACGGTCGAGGAAGTGCGCAGCATCCATCGCGACGGCATGCAGCAGCGCCGCGAGGCGGAAGGCGAACTCGCGCGCCTGCGCGACGACGTGCAGAAGCGGTTGGCGGCGCCGACGGACGGCGCCTGAAACGGTCACCGGGCTCACGACGCGGGCATTCGGCATGTCTACCGGGAATCGTCCACCTCCTTCGACCCGCCGCGTTCGTCCCACATCCTGCTGCGTAGGAGCGCGCTTGCGCGCGAAGACGCCATCCCGGTAACGCGCGTTCGCGCGCGAGCGCGCTCTACGGGGAGCTGCAGGTCAGCGCGCGCTGTAAGCGTGCACTTCGTCGACCAGCACGCCGACGTGATCGGGATTCATGTCCGGCGACATGCCGTGGCCGAGGTTGAAGATGTGGCCGTCGCGCGAACCGCCGTTGCCGTCGCGGTAGCTGTCGAGCGCGTGGCGGACCTGGGCGCGGATCGCGTCGGGCGCGCCGTACAGCGTCGTCGGGTCGAGGTTGCCCTGCAGGGCGACACGGCCCTGGGTGCGACGCGCTGCGTCGCCGAGTTCGATCAGCCAGTCGACGCCGACACCTTCGGCGCCGGAGCGCGAGAGTTCGTCGAGATACGCGGCGTTGCCCTTGCCGAACAGGATCAGGGGCGTGCGGTCCGCGTCGTCGCCGCGCTGCAACTCCTGCGCGATGCGGGTCAGATACGGCAGCGAGAATTCGCGGTACATCGCCGGCGACAACACGCCGCCCCAGGTATCGAACACCTGTAGCGCCTGCGCGCCGGCCGCGCGTTGCGCGGCGAGGTAGGCGATCACCGCATCGGTGTTGACCGACAGCAGTGCGTGCAGCGCCTTCGGATCGTTGAGCGCCATCGCCTTGATGCGTGCGAAATCCTTGCTGCCGCCGCCTTCGACCATGTAGCAGGCCAGTGTCCACGGGCTGCCGGAGAAGCCGATCAGCGGCACCTTGCCGTCGAGCTCGCGGCGGATCACCCGCACCGCATCCATGACGTAGCGCAGCTCGGTTTCCATGTCCGGCACGCCGAGCCTGGCGATGCTGGCGGCGTCGCGCACCGGATGGCGGAACTTCGGGCCTTCGCCTTCGACGAAATACAGATCCAGGCCCATCGCATCGGGAATGGTCAGGATGTCGGAGAACAGGATCGCGGCGTCGAGGTCGAAACGCGCCAGCGGCTGCAGCGTGACCTCGCAGGCGAGCTCCGGGTTCTTCGCCATCGCCAGAAAGCTGCCGGCGGCCTTGCGCGATGCGCGGTACTCCGGCAGGTAACGCCCAGCCTGGCGCATCAGCCAGACGGGCGTGCGGTCGACGGGTTCGCGGCGGAGGGCGCGGAGAAAGCGGTCGTTCTTGAGGACGGCGGACATCGGGGCTGGAATTTCCTGGTGGAGGCGGAGGCGCGCGCGGTCAGGCCGGCGCATCGCTGCCGCGGGCGAACATGAGCTGGAAGCCGCGCTTGAGCTGCGCGTCGCGCGCGGCTTCGAGCGCCTTGAGCGCGCTGGGCTGGTCGAGGAACTGGTCGCGCCGCAAGGTGCTGCGGCCGCCGACCTGGCCAGTTTCCCGCAGCAGGGTCCAGCCGCCCAGCAGATCGGGCTGCAGGGTCAGTTGCACGAAGCGCGGGGATTCGTGGCCGTCGGGATGTTGTTGCAGGAACAGGCGCATGGCGAGCGATTGTACGGCCGGCCCCGTCGTGACGCCGCACGTATCATGGCGCTCCCCTGACGGCGACGGGCTCGACGATGCGTATGCTCGATTTCAGCTCCCTGGGCGCCACGGCCTCGACCCTGCTCGGGCTGGTGCTGTTCACGCTGATCGCGGTCGGCATCCGCCTGGTGTTCATGCAGCGGATGCAACGCCGGCGCGAGCGCGAGAACCGGCAGATCAACGAGCGACTGAAGACGCTGATCGCCGCGTACAAAACCCTGGGCGGTTCGTTCACCGGTGAACTCGACGTCGATCCACGGCATCTGCGCGACCTGCGTCAGAGCGCACGCGAGGCGGAAACCGGCGTCGATCCGCAGACCGGCGCGCCCGAGAGCGCCTTCGATTCGGATGCCGCGGTACGGCGGCGCCGGGTCCGGGATGCGGTCGAAGCGGCGTTGTCGGACGTGATCCTGCTCGGCACCGAGGACCAGGTGCGGCTGGCGGCGCAGGCGGCCGGCGACATGGTCGCGCGGCGGCCGGTACGGGTCTCGGCGCTGGTCGTGTCGCTGCGCGCCTTCATCCGACAGGCCTTGGACCTCGATCCCGTGCCCGCGGATCTCGCCGTGCCCGATCAGGGGCCGGTACGCGGCGACGCGGGCGCGAGGAAGGGCGGTGCACAGGGCGGACGCGGTGGTGGCGGTGGTGGGGGTGGCGGCATGGCCGGCGGTGGCACCGGGGCGGGCATGGGCCAGCCGGTGCGTGGCACCAGCGAGATGCCCTGAGGCTCAGCGGCGCAGCACGTCCCGCACGGCGGCTTCGGGCACGCCGGCCAGCACCCGCGCGCGGCCGATGCCGTCCCAGACGATGAAGCGCAGACCGTCGGCCTGGGCCTTCTTGTCCAGGCGCATGTGCGCCAGTAAACGGTCCGCATCGAGTCCGCCGGGCAGCGCGACCGGCAGGCCGAGGCGCTGCAGCAGATCGCGCAGACGCGCGGTGTCGGTCGCCGGCGCCAGACCGAGCGTCTCCGACAGCTGCGCCGCCAGCACCATGCCCACGGCGACCGCCTCGCCGTGGTTGAGGCCGCCATACCCCTGTTCGGTTTCGATCGCGTGGCCGAAGGTGTGGCCGAGATTGAGCAGGGCGCGCTCGCCGTGTTCGAAGGGATCGCGCGCGACGATTGCGGCCTTGTGCGCGCAGCTGCGCGCGATGGCTTCGGCCAGGGCGGCGTCGTCCATCGCGAGCAGCGCATCGGCGTGGTCGTCGAGCCAGTCGAGGAAGTCCGCATCGCCGAGCGCGCCGTACTTCACCACTTCGGCCAGGCCGGCACGCAGTTCGCGCGCAGGCAGCGTGCGAAGGACCGCGGTGTCGGCGATCACCGCGCGCGGCGGGTGGAAGGCGCCGACGAGATTCTTGCCCTGCGGCAGGTCGACAGCGGTCTTGCCGCCGACCGAGGAATCGACCATCGCCAGCAGCGTGGTCGGCAGCTGCACGCAGTCGATGCCGCGCATCCAGCAGGCCGCGGCGAAGCCGGCGAGATCGCCGATCACGCCGCCGCCGAGTGCGAACAGCGTGGCGTCGCGGCGCATACGGGCATCAGCGAGCGCGGTCGTGACCTCGGCGAAATGCGCGAGCGTCTTCGCCGCCTCGCCGGCCGGCAGCACGTGGCGGTGCACCTGCACATCCGGACGTGCGGCCTGCAGTGCCGCAGCGACGCGGTCGGCATACAGCGGGGCGACGTTGCAGTCGCTGACCAGCATCACGTCCCGCCCGCGCAGGCTGCGCGCCAGCAGCGCGCCGTCGTCGAGCAGGCCCGCGCCGATGTGGATGGTGTAGGGGGCGTCGCCGGCAACGGCGACTTCGTGGGAGCGAGCTGTCATGACGGACATCCGGAAGCGGCAGGGCGTACGTGTGGCGGTGATGACCACACGGCGAAACAGGGGCAGGGCGGATTCAGCCGGCCGCAGCGTCCAGCACGTTGGCCGGCGGCGGACGCCAGTGCGCCTGGACCAGCCGGCCCAGCTGCACCGCGGCTTCGCCGCAGGCATGCAGGCCGGTCTCGAAGCGGACGTGCGCGGCGGCCTCGTACAGCGGAGCGCGTTCGATCGCCAGGCGCTCGAGCACCGTGCGGCGGTCGCCGTGGGCCAGCAGCGGGCGCGTGCGATCCCGGGCCAGGCGCGCCAGCTGGGTGTCGACATCGGCATGCATGTGCACCACGAAGCCGCGCGCGCGCATGCGCGCGCGGTTGCCGGCGTCGAGGACCGCACCGCCGCCGGTGGCGACGAGTTGCCGTTCGCCGTCGAGGATCGCCGCCAGCGTGGCGCATTCGCGGGCGCGGAAACCGGCCTCGCCCTCGCAGTCGAAGATCGTCGCGATGGTCGCGCCAGTGCGCACTTCGATCTCGTGATCGACATCGACGAACACCAGCCCGAAGCGCCGCGCGACGCGGCGGCCGATCGAGGATTTGCCGGCGCCCATCGGACCGACGAGCACGAGGTTGGGGGCGGATTGCATGGGGGAATCCTAGCAGCGGCGCCCGCGCGCGGCGGGTGGTGCGCGGACACCTGGCCGCATCCGCGCACGGTCCACGTGCTCCGGGAGACAGGCTCCGGGAGGATGACCAATGACGCCCCGTCCCACTTCGACCCGCATGCGTCGCGCGGGCATGCTGATCGCGCTGATGCTGTGCGCAGACATCGCGTCCGCGGCGCCGTTGACGCACATGCGCGATTTCCCGGCCCTGCATGGCCGCTACGCCCCGGGCGGCGACTGCCGCCGGCAACCGCAGGTCGTGGTGGACGCGGCGGGCATCGCCTTCACCGGCGGGCCGCCCATGCCCAGGGCGAACCGTCCGGACTACGCCGCCGCGTTCATGGGCCAAGCCTACGCGGGCATCGGCCTGACGTTCTTTCCATACGCCGACGAGCCCCGGCCCTTCGTGCTGACCTTCAATGCCGACGAAACCCCGGGCCGGCTCACCGTGCAGAGCGACGACTTCGATTACCCCGGCGGCCCACCGCTTCCGGAGCGCTACCGCCCCTGGATCACGGCATCGCCCTACGCGAAGTGCGGCTGATCACCTGGGCGTGCCGAGCTGCCCGGAAGCGGTCGGCCGCGATGCGGTCCGGTGGCGCGATGGGGGGCGCGCGCGCGTTGCCCCCGCGCGGCGCGCGGGCGGGCACTCGATGGCGCTGCGGAATCGCCACCTGGACTCGCCGAGTCGGCATGGCGCTCGTCGGGCGATATCGCGGAAGCGATGACCTGCGAGAGGGTGCCATGGCTTGTGACGCCGTCGCGCCATGGCGTGCGGGCAATGCGCCGGGACACCCGTGCGTCGCGCGCAGCAGCACAATGACCGCCCGGGCCGCTTGGACCGCCTGTGCTGCTGGACCCGCCAAATTCAGCCCGGAACCACCCGCCGCTGCGCATCCAGCGTCACCACCACGTCCGCCCGGTCCGGCAGCGTGCGCAGGGCCTGCCGGCTGACCCGCTCGTAATGCTGGACGAAACGCGCGACGCCCGCGGCGTCCATGCCGGCACGACCGGGTGCGGCCGCCCGCAGGGTCTGCTCCTGCTGCAGCCGCCAGTCGAAGACGACCTCGAAGCCCGGTGGCTGCAGGAACAACAACCGGTCCATCGCGGCCCACAGAGGCGGGTAGTCACGGGCCAGCGCGGCATTGCACCAGCGGCGCCAGGTGCCGGCCGCGTCCTCGTCGCGCTCGAGCGCGTTGACCGGTTCGACCAGCTGCGCCGCCGCCTCGGGCGGGGTGCCGACGCACCAGCCCTCGAACAGCAGCAGGTCGAGCGCCTCGGCGGTCGGCCATTCGGTCTCGGGCAGGCGCCGGTCGCCGAGCTTGTCGAAGCGCGGCAGGCGGACCGGGCGGCCGGCGCGGACCGCCTCCAGCACCGACGTGCCGAGCGCGACCTCATGCGTGCCCGGCGGCCCGCGCGTGGCCAGCAGCGGGTGCACCTCGCGGGCCAGCCGGGCGCGGACGTCGTGGTCGAGGTAGATGTCGTCGAGCGACAGCACGGCGGCGCGCAGCCCACGAGCGCCGGCGGCAGTGACGATCTGCGTGGCCAGCGTGGACTTGCCGGTGCCCTGCAGGCCGCTGATGCCGAGCACGGGGACCGCGTGGTCGCGCGCGTCGTCGAGGACGCGGGTGACCAGCGCGTCGGACCAGCGGGCATTGGACGGCGGCGGCGCCATGTCCGCACCTTAGCCGGACCGGCGCGATGTTGCAGCGCCGTTCGACATCGCCGCGCGCCGGCGCGATCATTCATCCATGACCACTGCCAGCCCCGCCCTGCTGTCCGAAGCCCTGACCACGTTCGCCACGCTGTTCGACGAAGCCCAGGCCGCCGGCGAACCCGACCGCACCGCGATGACCGTCGCCACCGCCGCGCTCGATGGCCGCCCGTCGGCGCGCACCGTGCTGCTCAAGGCCTGGGACGCGCGCGGCTTCGTCTTCTACACGCACCTCGACGGCCGCAAGGGCCGCGAGCTGCAGGAGAACCCGCACGCCGCATTGCTGTTCCACTGGCCACGCGTGCGAAAGGGCGTGCAGGTGCGTATCGAGGGGCCGGTGGTGATCGTCGGTGACGACGAGGCCGATGCCTACTTCGCATCACGTCCGCGCGGCAGCCAGCTCGGCGCCTGGGCCTCGAAGCAGTCGGAAGAACTCGACGGGCGCGGCACGTTCGAGCAGGCGCTGGCCGATCTCGAACGCGAATTCGAAGGGCGCGAGGTCCCGCGACCGCCGCGCTGGTCCGGCCTGCGCGTGCGCCCGGATCGCATCGAGTTCTGGTACGGCGCCGAGTACCGCCTGCACGAACGCTGGCTCTACGAATGCGATATGGCCGGGGATTGCAGGAAGCGGATGTTGTATCCGTGAACAGCCGTGATTCGTCATCGGTGATTCGTGATTCGAAAGCACATGCGCGCTGCGGCTCTTCCGAATCCCCGCTTTCAACGGACGAACGTCCGGTCGTCACCAATCACCAATTACGCAAGGCCCCTGGGCCGCAGCGCATCGTCTGCCTGACCGAGGAACCGACCGAAGTGCTGTACGCGCTCGGTGAGCAGGCGCGCATCGTCGGCATCAGCGGCTTCACCGTGCGCCCGCCGCAGGCGCGCAAGGAGAAGCCGAAAGTCAGCGCGTTCACCAGCGCGAAGATCGACGAGATCCTCAAGCTCGAACCGGATTTCGTCGTCGGGTTTTCCGACATCCAAGCCGACATCGCCGCCGAGCTCGTGCGCCGCGGCGTCGAGGTGTGGATCAGCAACCACCGCAGTGTCGACGGCATCGTCGACTACGTGCGCCGTCTCGGCGCGCTGGTGGGTTGCGCGGCGCGCGCCGACGCCTATGCCGATGAACTGCGCCTTGGGCTGGATGCGATCGAAGCGGAGAGTGCGCGCCTGCCGCAACGCCCGCGCGTCTATTTCGAAGAATGGGACGAGCCGATCATCACCGGCATCCGCTGGGTCGCCGAGCTGGTGCGCATCGCCGGTGGCGACGACGTGTTCCCCGAGCTGTCGGCCGAATCGCTGGCGAAGGCCCGGATTCTGGCCAATGGTGACCCGGTGATCGAACGCGCGCCCGACATCATTCTCGGCTCGTGGTGCGGCAAGAAGTTCCGCCCCGAACGCGTGGCCGCGCGTCCGGGCTGGGACGCGATTCCCGCGGTACGCGACGGCGAGCTGCACGAGATCAAGTCGCCGCTGATCCTGCAGCCGGGCCCGGCGGCGTTGACCGATGGCGTGCGGCAGATCGCCGACATCGTGCAGGCCTGGGCGCGCAGGCGCTGAGCAATCGCACGGGACGCCCACGCGGCAGGCCGCGATGTGGCGGTGTGGCGTTGTGAATCGACGCGCGGCAGAGCGTTTGGAGCCGCACGGCGCATGCGTATGCGCATTGCGCTGTCCTGCGCGTGCCGACCCGGGCGGAGTGGTCTGCGGTCGCGTCGCGGAACCGCTCAGGACGCGGGCGGCACCGGCGGTTCACGCCATCGGCCGAGCCGCGTGGCGAGCAGAGCGTCGACGACGTCGTGTGCGCGCACGTCGCCGGGCCCGCGCGCGTCGTGGCCCTTGCCCTTGTCGTGATTGCAGCGTGCGCAGGCCAGCGCGAGGTTGCGCGGATCGTCGGCGTCGTCGCCGACCTGCGCGGTCAACACCGCCGCCGCGCGCCGGCCGAACCAGGCTTGGGGCACCACGTGTTCCAGCGTCGTGTTGCCGAGCGGCTCGCCATCGTCGCGAAGCTGCAGCGCGCTGCGGCAATGCAGGCAGCGCGTCGACCAGATGCCGCCGTCGAGGACGGCGAGGGCATCGGTCTGCGCCGCGAGCAGCAGGCGCCGTCGCAACGCGGCGCGCACGGCTCAGAACCTGTTCAAGGTGCGTCGCGAGCGCAGCGAGGTGGCGCGTGGCGGAGCGCAGAACGCGCCACGTACTTGGAAGTACGCGAGCATTCCGAGCGCCGCACACGCGTCAGACGGCAAGCGCCGCAGGACGTTGGACACGTTCTCAGGCCTTCAGCACGCCCAGCTCATACCCGATGCGGGTGAACGCATCGATCGCGCGGTCCAGGTGTTCGCGCGTGTGTGCGGCGCTGATCTGGGTGCGGATGCGCGCCTGCTCCTTCGCGACGACCGGGAAGAAGAAGCCGATCGCGTAGATGCCTTCCTCGAGCAGGCGCTCGGCGAAACGCTGCGCGAGCTTGGCGTCGTAGAGCATGACCGGGCTGATCGGATGCACCCCGGGGCGCACGTCGAAACCGGCTGCCGTCATCTTCTCGCGGAAGTAGCGGGTGTTTTCCACCAGCTGCGTGCGCAGGTCGCCGGCGGCGTCGAGCATCTCGAAGGCCTTGATGCCGGCCGCGACCACGTGCGGCGGCAGCGAGTTCGAGAACAGATACGGGCGCGAGCGTTGACGCAGCAGCTCGATCACTTCGCGCTTGGCCGTGGTGAAGCCGCCGAGCGCGCCGCCCATCGCCTTGCCCAGTGTGCCAGTGACGATGTCGATCTTCTCCAGCACGCCCTTCACTTCGGCCGAGCCACGGCCGGTGTCGCCGAGGAAGCCGGTCGCGTGGCATTCGTCGATGTGCACCAGCGCGTCGTACTGCGCGGCCAGTGCGGTGATCTCGTCCAGCGGCGCGATGTAGCCGTCCATCGAGAACACGCCGTCTGTGGTGATCAGGATCGTCTGCGCGCCGTCGGCGCGCGCCTGCTTGAGCTGGGCTTCGAGATCCGCCATGTCGCAGTTCGCGTAGCGGTAGCGCTTGGCCTTGCACAGGCGCACGCCATCGATGATAGAGGCGTGGTTGAGCGCATCGCTGATGACCGCGTCGTGCTCACCCAGCAGCGGCTCGAACAGGCCGCCGTTGGCGTCGAAACACGCGGCGTAGAGGATCGTGTCCTCCTTGCCGAAGAAGTCCGCGATGGTCTTCTCGAGCTGCTTGTGCAAGTCCTGCGTGCCGCAGATGAAGCGCACCGACGCCATGCCGAAGCCGTGCGTGTCGAGTGCGTCCTTGGCGGCCGCGATGATGTCCGGATGGTCCGCCAGGCCCAGGTAGTTGTTGGCGCAGAAGTTCAGCACCGTGCGGCCGTCTTCCAGCGTGATTTCGGCCGACTGCGGGCCGGTGATCACGCGCTCGGCCTTGAACAGGCCGGCGTCGCGGATCTCGTCGAGGGTGTCGGCGTAGCGCTGCGTGTTGGAGACGGCGGCCATCGGGCATTCCGGAAACGGGAAGGCCGCGATTCTACCAAGCGGCCGTCAAGGGGCCTGCGTCGGCGCCGGCGACGGCGCACGTGCGGCGAGCCATTGCGTCCACGCTGCATCCAGTTCGGTGATTGAAGCCGGCAGTCCGGTCTGCGCGCCGTGTGCGGCCAGCCAGTCTTCCATGCCGCCGCCGCCTGCGAGGAACGCGGCCATGTGACCGAACACCGCGGGATCGCTGCTGGTGTCGAGCATGAAATCTGCGACGCCGCGCGCCTGCACATAGAACCAGCCTGCATCGCCGGTCAGGCGCTGCGCCTCCGCGCCCGAAATCATGTGTGCGCCCGGCCCTCGCCTGGCCAGTTCGGACATGCGAGCCGCCATCGGGTGCGGCTTGTCGAAGAACGCCGCCAAGGGCTGCAAATGAGCGACTGCCTCCTGGCTGTGCAGTTTCGCGCGCCGGTCGTCGGCCATCACCTGTGACTCCATCAGCACGGCCGCCATCTCGTCCAGCCAGTCCGGGCCGGGGCCGCCGTAGTGGCCCGCGCTCCGCGACGCATCGGTTGCAGGCGCGTCCCAGAACGCGCGGATCAGCAGCATGTGGCCGATCTCGTGCCGCAGCGCGCTGCGGTCCGTGGCGGTGTCGGGTGGCGCGGTCGCGCTGGGCAGGGCCGCGTCGATACGGGCCTGCAATTGCGTCTCGTCCATGCCCGGCATGCCGGCGCGCAGTTGCCGCTCGAGCGCGCTGCGCTGGACCGCGCGCCGGTCCGCGGCGTCAAGCCAGGGTATCTGCCAGGCCGCGCCCGCCGAAGTCAGCGCCTGCCCGAGGTCATCCGGGATGGCGCGGCCCTGGCCGCCGGCGAAGACCGCACCGCGCGGCGCCGGTCTGCCGAAATAGGCCTCGAAGCTGCTGGCAGCCAGGTCAGCGTCTTCGGCGATCTGCCGGGCGGTCGCCGGATTCGCCGCATGGAACCATCCCTGCGGCGTGGCCACGCAGCTCAGCTCGGGAAGCTGGAGGGACGCCGGGCAGTCGCTGGTGTCAGCCGCGGCCGCCGAAGTGAAGGGCAGCAATGCTGCAAGCAGCAGCGTGATCGTGGGTCGCATGTCGCATCCTTGCCGAGAGTGCCGACACCGAACATAGGAGCCGGCATGCGCGCCGGAACGTGCCACAGGTCATGGCCCGCCCCGCGCCGTTCGGCCACGGGACAGGCCGCGGACTCAACGCCAGTCCAGCACCACCTTGCCCGACTTGCCCGATTCCATCAGGTCGAAGCCCTTCTGGAATTCGTCTGCCGGCAGCTGGTGGCTGAGCACCTTGCCGAGCGGGAAGCCCGACAGCACGAGCTGGGTCATCTTGTACCAGGTCTCGTACATCTTCCGGCCGTAGATGCCCTGCACGGTGAGGCCCTTGAAGATGATGCGGTCCCAGTCGATGCCGGCGCCCTTGGGCAGGATGCCCAGCAGCGCGACCTTGCCGCCGTGGTACATGCAGTCGAGCATGTCGTTGAACGCATGCGGGTTGCCGCTCATTTCCAGGCCCACGTCGAAGCCCTCCATGTGCAGGTCCTTCATGACGTCCTTGAGCGAGGTGTTCGAGACGTTGACCACGCGCGTGGCGCCCATGTCGGCGGCGAGCTTGAGCCGGAAGTCGTTGACGTCGGTCACCACCACGTTGCGCGCGCCGATGTGCTTGCAGATGCCCGCGGCCATCACGCCGATCGGACCGGCACCGGTGATCAGCACGTCCTCGCCGACGACGTCGAATTCCAGCGCGCAGTGGGCGGCGTTGCCGTAGGGATCGAAGAACGCGGCCAGCTCGCTCGGAATCTGGTCGGGGATCGGCCACAGATTGGTCGCCGGCATCACCACGTATTCGGCGAACGCGCCGTTGCGGGTGACGCCGATGCCGACGGTGTTCGGGCACAGGTGCGGCTTGCCGGCGCGGCAGTTGCGGCAGTGGCCGCAGACCAGATGGCCTTCGGCCGAGACGCGCTGTCCGACTTCATAGCCAGTGACCGCCGAGCCCAGCTCGACGATGCGGCCGACGAACTCGTGGCCGATGACCAGACCCGGCGTGATCGTGCGCTGGCTCCACTCGTCCCACAGGTAGATGTGCAGGTCGGTGCCGCAGATCGCAGCCTTCTCGACGCGGATCAGCACGTCGTTCGGACCCGGCGCCGGCACCGGCACCTCGGCCATCCAGATGCCTTTGGTCGCTTCGCGCTTGACCAGCGCCTTCATTGTCTGGGCCATCGTGGGGTATCTGCCGTGGGCGAAAAGAGCCGGCGATTATACGGTGCCGCCCGCCGCGGCCCTGCTGCGCTGCGGCGCAACGGAAGGCCGTTTCGCTGCGGTTAGACTTGGCGCCCCGTCTCGATCGAACAGGACCACCATGCGCCGACCGCTTCTGGCCGCGACCCTGCTGGGTGTCTTCTACAGCTGCAGTGCGCCCGGGATGGCGGGGGAGGGGATGTGGGTACCGCAGCAATTGCCGGAGATCGCGCCGGCGCTGCGCAAGGCGGGCCTCAAGCTCAACCCGCAGCAGCTTGCCGATCTCACCGGCGATCCGCTGGGCGCCGTGGTCTCGCTGGGCGGCTGCACCGCGAGCTTCGTCTCGAACCAGGGGCTGGTGCTCACCAACCACCACTGCGCCTACGGCGCGATCCAGTTGAATTCGACGCCCGAGACCAACCTGATGCGCGACGGCTTCAATGCCGCGGCGCTCGGCGATGAACTCCCGGCCGGCCCCAACGCACGCATTTATGCGCTCGAGCGCATCGACGACGTCACCGAGCAGGTCCAGGCCGCGATCGCCGCCGCGCCCGACGCGCCCGGCCGTACCGCCGCGCTGGATGCGATCGAGAAATCCCTGGTCGGCGCCTGCGAGGCCGAGCCCGGCTATCGCTGCCGCCTGTACAGCTTCCTCGGCGGCAACCGCTATCGGCTGTTCCGCAACATCGAAATCCGCGACGTGCGCCTGGTCTACGCGCCGGCCGGCGGCATCGGCAGCTTCGGCGGCGATGTCGACAACTGGATGTGGCCGCGCCACACCGGCGATTTCGCGTTCTACCGCGCCTATGTCGGGCCCGACGGACGCCCAGCCGATCCGGCCGACGACAACATCCCGTACACCCCGCGGCACGTGCTGCGCATCGCCGACAAGCCGCTGCGCGACGGGGATTTCGTCATGGTGGCCGGTTATCCGGGTCGTACCAGCCGCTACGCTTCGGCCGGCGAGTTCGCCGAGACCGTGAGCTGGCGCTATCCGCAGATCAGCCGCCATTACCGCGCGCTGATCGATCTGGTCGAAGCGGAGGGCCGTGAGGATCCCGAGACCGAGGTGCGCTACGCCAGCGTGGTGCGCGGCTGGCAGAACACGCTGAAGAACTACGATGGCCAGCTGCAGGGCTTCGAGCGCATCGGCGCGCTCGAGCGCAAGCAGGCCGAAGAAGCCGCGGTGCTCGAATGGCTGGGCAGCCGCGGCGCCGAGGGCGCGGCTGCGCTCGATGCACACGCGAAGATCGCCGCGCTCGAGGCCCAGGCCGGCGCGAGCCGCGAGCGCGATCTGGTGCTGTCGTTGCTCGACAACAGCGGTCTGCTGTCGACCGCGGTGCGCCTGTACCGCCTGTCGATCGAGAAGGAGCGCCCGGACGCGATGCGCGAACAGGGCTTCCAGCAGCGCGACCTGCCGGTGATCGAGGGCAGCCTGCGCCAGATGGACCGCCGCTACGTGCCGGCGATGGACCGCGCGCTCACACGCTACGCGCTGCAGCAGTACGTCCAGCTGCCGGCCGACCAGCGGGTCGCGGCGATCGACGCCTTCATCGGCGGCAACGATGCGGCCGCGATCGAACGCGCGCTCGATCGCCTGGACCGCAGCACGCTGAAGAACAGCGACGAGCGCCTGACCTGGTTCGCCGCCGACCGCCATACCTTCCTGCGCAGCCGCGATCCGGCGCTGCAGTACGCCGCGGCCGTCGTGCCGGAGCTGGTGCAGATCGAGCAGGCCGCCAAGGCGCGCGCCGGCGATCTGCTGCAGCTGCGCCCCGTCTACCTGCAGGCCGTGGCCGATTACCGCGCCAGCCGCGGCGAGGCGGTGTATCCGGATGCGAACTCGTCGCTGCGCCTGACCTTCGGCAACGTCACCGGCTACACCGATCTGGCCGGCACCGCGCACACGCCGTTCACCCGGCTGGAGGAGATTCCGCACAAGGCCACCGGCACCGAGCCGTTCGACGCGCCCAAGGCGCAGCTCGATGCGATCGCTGCGGGTCGGCACGCCGGGCTGGCCGACCGCCGCCTGCGCAGCGTGCCGGTGAACTTCCTGTCCGATCTCGACGTCACCGGCGGCAATTCCGGCTCGCCGGTGCTCGATGCCGACGGCCGCCTGACCGGCCTGCTGTTCGACATGACCTGGGAAGCGGTGGTCTCGAACTGGGTGTTCGACCCGGCGATGACCCGCACGATCTCGGTCGACCAGCGCTACATCCGCTGGGTGATGCAGGAAGTCGATCCCGCGCCGCGCCTGCTGCAGGAAATGGGCGTCGCGCCTCGCTGAGCGCAGCCTGCACCTGTAGGAGCGCGCTTGCGCGCGAAGGGTGTTTCTCGGGAACGCCTCATCGCGCGCAAGCGCGCTCCTACCAATCACGTTCCTTTAGACTGTCGAGCCCTTCGCGAGGAACCCGCACGATGAAAATCCTGCTCGCCCGACACGGCGAAACGCCATGGAACGCCGAAGGCCGGTACCAGGGGCAGGAGGACATCGCGTTGTCGGAGGTCGGCGAGCGTCAGGCGTCGTTGCTGGGCCAGCGTCTGGCCGATGTGCGCATCGACCGCGCGGTCGCTTCGCCGCTGTCGCGCGCCGACCGCACCGCGCGTCTCGCGCTCGGTGCCACGCGTGAATCGATGCTGCGCACCGATGCAGGTCTAGCCGAGATCGCCCACGGCACCTGGGAAGGGCTGCTGGCCAGCGAGATCCGCGAACGCGATCTCGAGCGCCTCGCCGCCTGGCGGGATGCGCCCGACACCGTGCTGATGCCCGGCGGCGAATCGCTGCAGCAGGTGTTCGATCGCGCCTGGCCCGCATTCGTCACCGCCGTCGACGGGCTGGGCCCGGACGACACCGCGCTGATCGTCGCCCACGACGCGGTCAACCGCGTGATCCTGTGCCGCATCCTCGGCATTCCGTTCTCGAGGCTGTGGACCTTCCGACAGGCACCGACCACGCTGAACCTGCTCGAAGGCGCGGACACCGATCGTCTCGACGTCGTGCGCCTCAACGACTGCGCGCATCACACGGCGTTCTTCGGCGAGGCGGTGCACCGGGCGCTGTAGCCCGAACAGCCGCAACAGCCACCGTGTCCACCTGGCGGAGTCTGTGGTTCGGCACCGAGGCGCCGACAGCGAGGCATGTCGGCGCGCTGGTCGCCGTGTTCACGGTGTGTGGCCTGCTGCTGCTTGGACTGTTCGTCGACTTCATTCCGCCTGCGGTGTTTCGTGGGCGGCAGGCCGTGATCCTGTTCGGCGTCGTCGGTCTGGCGCTGTCCGGACTGTTCTATGGCGCCCTGATCCGCACAGGCGTCCGCACGGGCGTCTGGCCGTCGGACTGGAAACTCTGGCTGGTGGCGCCCGCCATGCCGGTGTTTCTGGGATGGATGGTCTGGCTGGTTATCGCAAAGGCGGTGCCGTGGGCGATCACGCGCCCGCTCGGAAGCGAGCACGAGATGCAGGCGGTCATGCAGACCTCGCATCGCGCCTCGCGACGTTCATGCGACTACCGATTGAAGGGCGGCCCGCTCGCCGGGACGATGCCGTCGTTCCTCTGCATCAGCAGCCGGTATTACCACCGGTATCCAGACCGGACAGTGCGGGTCAGACTTGTGGGGAGATCCACGGTTCTGGGTTTCGCCGTGATCTCCATCCACCACGTCTCCAGCGCCGAGCATCTCCATGCCGACTGATCTCTCCACCTGGCTCGCGCGCATCGAAGCGCGCCATCCCACCGAAATCGAGATGGGTCTCGAGCGCGTCGGCGCGGTCTACGCGCGCATGGACTGCGGGCGTCCGGCCGCGCGGGTGATCACCATCGGTGGCACCAACGGCAAGGGCTCGACGGTCGCCTTCGTCGAGGCCATCGCGCGCGCCGCGGGCTGGCGGGTCGGCGCCTACACCTCGCCGCATCTGCTGGCCTACAAAGAGCGCGTGCGCATCGACGGCGCGGATGTCGACGATGCGGCGCTGGTCGAGGCCTTCGAAGCGGTCGAGGCCGCGCGCGGCGACACGCCGCTGACGTACTTCGAGACCGGCACGCTGGCCGCGCTGTGGCTGTTCGCGCGCGCGGGCCTGGATCTGGCCGTGCTGGAGGTCGGCCTGGGCGGGCGTCTGGACGCGGTCAACATCGTCGAGCCCGACGTCGCGGTGATCACCACCGTCGATCTCGACCACCAGGACTGGCTGGGCCACGACATCGAGACGATCGGCTTCGAGAAGGCCGGCATCGCGCGCGCATGGAAACCGCTGGTGCTCGGCGACACCGATCCGCCGGCCAGCGTGCTGCAGCACGCCTACCGCATCGGCGCGGTCGCGGTGCGCGGCGGCAGCGATTTCCTCTACGCACCATCGGGCGAGGGCGTCTGGACCTGGCGCGAAGTGGGGTATGAGGTCGAGCTGCCGCTGCCGTCACTCGCCGCGCCGGTGCAACTGCGCAACGCGGCGGTCGCCGTCGCTGCGATCCGCGCGCTCGACATACCTGCCGACCGCGCGATCGAGGAGGCCGCGCTCGCGGCCGGTCTGGTGAACGCGCGCGTGGCCGGCCGATTGCAGCGCCATGTCCGCGACGGTGTCGAGATCGTCGTCGACGTCGCCCACAACCCGCAGGCCGCCCGCGCGCTGGCCGAGTGGCTGGCGGCCGAACCGGCCGCCGGGCGCACGATCGCGGTCTATGCCGCGCTCGCGGACAAAGATGCCGCCGGCGTGGTGGCACCCCTGATACCGCGTATCGACACCTGGCATCTCGCCGGTCTGGCAGGTGCCGGCACGCGCGCGCAGGGCGCCGACGCGCTGGCCGCACGCCTCGCCGGCACGGCGGCGGACGAGGGCCGGCGCCACGTCGACGTCGCCGCGGCCGTCGACGCGGCACACGCCGGCGCACGGCCGGGCGACCGCATTCTGGTCTTCGGTTCGTTCCACACCGCGGCCGCCGCACTGGCGGCATTGCAGGGCGGGCGTTAAGAAGCGCGGCGGCTGCGGCGCGTATAATCCGCGCGGTTCCCTCGCCCGGCCCCTGCATGACGCCTGGACTGAAACAGCGCCTGATCGGCGCCGCGGTGCTCATCGCACTCGCGGTGATCTTCCTCCCGATGCTGGTCAAGGGCCCCGCGCCCGAAAGCGGCCTGCCCGACATGCCCCTGCGCGTGCCGGATGCGCCGGGTGGCGACTACAAAACCGTCGATCTGCCGCTGATCGCGCCCGGTCCCGCGCCGGCCGGCGGCGTGCTGGGCGGCGGTCCGCTGTCCGAATCCCGCGACGCGCCGGCCCAGGGACAGACGCGTGCCGACGGCGACGCACTGCCGACGGTCGATGCCGGCGCGGCCTCCGAGCCGCTGCCGCCGACCACCGCCGGTGGCGGCTACGCCGTGCACTACGCCGCGTTCGCCAGCCAGGCCGATGCCGAGGCGATCCTGCGCCAGCTCGGCCAGTCGGGCCTCACCGGTTACCGCGAAGCCTTCACGCTCAACGGCAAGCCGGCGCAGCGCGTCCGCCTCGGGCCCTATGCCAGCCGCGCCGAGGCCGAGATCGTGCGCGTGCGCGCCGCCCAGGTCCGCGACGACGTGACGCCGCGCGTGGTCGCGCTGGACGCCGCCACGCCGGCGGCGACGCCGACGCCTGCATCCACGGCGACGCCCGCACCGGCGACGCCGGCGCCGACTTCGACGCCGCTGCCTGCCGCGGAAACGCCGCGTCCGCAGGCGCCGACACCGACACCGACACCCGCTGCGCCGCCCGCCGCCGCACCGCCTGCGGCGACGCCCGAGCCCGCGGCCCCGGCGGCCACCGCCGACGTCGGCTTCATCGTCCAGGTGGGCGCCTTCAGCAATGCCGCCGATGCCAACGCGATGCGCGATCGACTGCGCAGCGCCGGCATCACTGCCTTCACCGACAGCGTGCAGACCGACAAAGGCCGGCTCACGCGGGTCAAGGCCGGGCCGGTGACCAGTCGTGCCGAAGCCGAGCAGCTGAAGACGCGCGTGCGCAGCGCGGTCGGCATCGACGGTCTGATCCGCGCGCATCCCTGACCGGCCCCGCGCCGGACATCGCTCCTATTTCCTTCGTCCCCGGCGTGATCTCCGCGCCTCAAGCAGAACTGGATATCGAACATGTGCGGCATCGTCGGCATCGTTGGAACCTCTGAAGTCGCGCCCGCGCTGTACGACGGCCTGACCGTGCTCCAGCACCGTGGCCAGGACGCGGCCGGCATCGCCGTCTCCAGCGGCACGGTGATGCGCGTGCACAAGGGCAACGGCCTGGTGCGCGACGTGTTCGATGCCAAGGCGATGGACCTGCTGCAGGGGCGCGTCGGCATCGCGCACTGCCGCTATCCCACCGCCGGCAGCGAGGGCCACGACGAGGCGCAGCCGTTCTACGTCAACTCGCCCTACGGCATCGCGCTCGCGCACAACGGCAACCTGGTCAACACCGACCAGCTGCGCCAGCAGGTGTTCGAGACCGACCGCCGCAACGTCAATACCGAGTCCGACTCCGAAGTGCTGCTCAACGTGTTCGCGCACGAGCTCGACCGCGAGAAGGCGCTGACGCCCGAGGCCGCGTTCCGCGCCGTGGAAGGCGTCAACCGCCGCGCCAAGGGCGGCTATGCCGTGGTCGCGACCGTGCTGGGCCTGGGCCTGATCGCGTTCCGCGATCCGCACGGCATCCGCCCGCTGGTACTGGGCAAGCGCGAGACCGCCGACGGCACCGAGTACGCGGTGGCGTCGGAGTCGGTCGCGCTCGACATCCTCGGCTTCGAGCGCCTGCGCGACGTCGAACCGGGCGAGGGCATCGTCATCACCGCGCGCGGCGAACTGCATCACCGCCAGTGCGCGCCGCAGCAGCCGCATGCGCCGTGCATCTTCGAATACGTGTACTTCGCGCGCCCGGACTCGATGATCGAGAACATCTCGGTGCACAAGGCGCGCATGCGCATGGGCGTGACGCTGGGCGAGAAGATCCTGCGCCTGCGGCCGGACCACGACATCGACACCGTGATCCCGATTCCCGATACCTCGCGCGATTCCGCGCTCGAGATCGCCAACGTGCTCGGCGTGAAGTATCGCGAGGGCTTCATCAAGAACCGCTACGTCGGCCGGACCTTCATCATGCCGGGGCAGGGCGAGCGCGCGAAATCGGTCAAGCGCAAGCTCAATCCGATCCCGCTGGAATTCCGCAACCGCGTGGTGTTGCTGGTCGACGACTCGATCGTGCGCGGCACCACGTCCAAGCAGATCGTGCAGATGGCGCGCGACGCCGGTGCCAAGAAGGTGTACCTGGCGTCGGCCGCGCCGCCGGTGCGCCATCCCAACATCTACGGCATCGACATGCCGTCGGTCGACGAGCTGGTCGCGCACAACCGCACCGAAAAAGAGATCGAGGCCTTCCTCGGCTGCGACTGGCTGATCTATCAGGACCTCGCGGATCTCGAAAGCGCGGTGTCCGGTCCGAAGTTCCCCGAGCGCCGGTTCGACAGCTCCTGCTTCAGTGGCGAGTACGTCACCGGCATCGAGCCCGGCTATTTCGAACGCCTGCAGCAGCTGCGCAACGACGACGCGAAGAAGAAGCGCCGCGCGTGAGCGCGGCGGTGGCCGCGGATGCGCCGGACCTGTTCGCCGCCGCGCAGCACTGTCTCGATGCACGCACGCCCGACGCCAAGGTCGCGCTGACCCACGCCTACGCCCGGCGGTTCTCGGCCGGCGAACTGCCGATCGATCCCGCCGCGCCGGCGCCCGCGCCGATCCGCATGCCCGGCCGTCCCGAGCGGCCACGGCTGGTGCATCCACGCGCGCTGCCGCGTCGTGGCTTCGGCACCACGGAGGGCCGCGCCGCCTTCATCCATGCGATCGCGCATATCGAGCTCAATGCGATCGACCTGGGCTGGGACGCGGTCTACCGCTTCCGCGGTCTGCCGCCCGATTACTACGCCGACTGGGTACGCGTGGCCGACGACGAGGCGCGGCACTTCGTGTTGCTGCGCGACCGCCTGGGCGAGCTGGGCTTCGACTACGGTGATTTCGACGCGCACAATGGATTGTGGGAAATGTGCGAGAAGACCGCCGATGACGGCATGGCACGCATGGCCCTGGTGCCGCGCGTGCTCGAGGCACGCGGGCTGGACGTGACGCCGGGCATGATCGTCAAACTGCGGAGCCTGGGGGACGACGCCACCGTGCACATTCTCGAGGTGATCCTGCGCGAGGAAGTGGCCCACGTCGCCGCCGGCAGTCGCTGGTTCCGCTGGTTCTGCGAGCGCCGCGGCGTGGCGCCAGAATCGACGTTCCGCGATCTGCTCTCGGACTACGCACGCGCGGTGCTGCACGGCCCGTTCAACCTCGATGCGCGCGCGGCCGCCGGGTTCAGCGAGGAGGAGCTGGCGGCGCTGCAGGCGATCGACGCGGACCGGGCACAGCCGTAAGCGCGCCGGGCTTCAGCGGGCCGTGGCCTGCGGCATTGCAGAGGATCACCAGACACCAGGCATTCCCGTAGGAGCGCGCTTGCGCGCGATAGGGCTTTGCCGGTAACGCCACATCGCGCGCCAGCGCGCTCCTACAGGCGCAGAGGGCGCTTCAGCATCAGCGGCCGCGCGGGCGCCAGCATGCCGTGCGTGCCGTTGTTCACGTGGGGCTTGGCGGCATCCCAGATCCTCGTCGGACGCCCGACGCTGCTGTAGGAGCGCGCTTGCGCGCGAAGAGGCTTGCTGGGAACGCCCCATCGCGCGCCAGCGCGCTCCTACAGACGGAGAGGGTGCTTCAGCATCAGCGGCTACGCGGCCTTCAGCGTGCCGTTCGTGCCGTTGTTCGCGTGGGGCTTGGCGGCATTCCAGATCATTGTCGGACGCCCGACGCTGCTGTAGGAGCGCGCTTGCGCGCGAAGAGGCTTTGCCGGGAACGCCACTTCGCGCGCCAGCGCGCTCCTACAGACGGAGAGGGTGCTTCAGCATCAGCAGACACGCGGGCGTCAGCGTGTCGTTCGTGCCGTTGTTCACGCGGGGCTTGGCGCCATCCCAGATCCTCGTCGGACGCCCGACGCTCCTGTAGGAGCGCGCTTGCGCGCGATAGGGCTTTGCCGTGACCGCCACATCGCGCGCCAGCACGCTCCTACGCAAGCGCTGCGCTGTGACGCGGCAACACCATCGTGAGGGCTGCGCTCGGTCTGACCGCCCGGACTACGACGCGTCGGGCAACGCCGACAGCTCCAGACGCCCGTCGGCCTGCGCGCGCAGCACCGAGCCCTGTTCGAACCAGTCGCCGAGGACGATGCGGCGGCAGTCGCGGTCTGCGACCTGCAGGTCGTGAATCGCCGGGCGGTGGGTGTGGCCATGGATCATCGTGTCCACGCCGTAACGCAGGAACCAGTCGTCGACGGCGGCTGGCGCGACATCGGTGAGGGTCTCCATCGTGCCGGCGTCGCGCAATGCGCCGGCGCGCGCCTGGCTGGCGGCGCGCGCCTGCTGGGCGAACGCCAGCCGTGCAGGCAGCGGTTGCGCCAGCATCTGAGCCTGCCAGCGCGGATCGCGCACCTGGTTGCGCACCGCCTGGTATTCGACGTCGCCGGTGCACAGCAGGTCGCCGTGGGTCAGCAGCACCGGCGAGCCGTAGAGCAGAATTACGGCGGGGTCGGGCAACAGCGTCATGCCGGCACGCTGCGCGTAGTCGCGGCCCACGAGGAAGTCGCGGTTGCCGTGCATGAACGACACCGGCACGCCGGCGGTCGACAGCGCGGCCAGCCGTTCGGCGACCGCGGCGCCGGCCTCGGACGGATCGTCGTCGCCGACCCAGGATTCGAACAGATCGCCGAGGATGTAGAGCGCATCCGCGTCGCGCGCCTCGCCGTCGAGGAAGGCCAGAAACAGCGCGGTGATCTGCGGACGGGCCGGGTCGAGATGCAGGTCTGAGAGGAAGAGGGTCGCCATGGCCGTCATTGTAATCCGCGTCCGGGGCCGGTCCGGGCGTGCCGGTTAGAATGCGCGCTGTTCCCGCATCGAGCTTCGCGCATGGCCTGCCGCACCCGTTTCGCCCCCAGTCCCACCGGCTATCTGCACATCGGCGGCGCGCGTACCGCGCTGTACTGCTGGCTGGAAGCGCGGCGTCGCGGCGGCCAGTTCGTGCTGCGCATCGAGGACACCGACCGCGAGCGCAGCACCCAGGCCGCGATCGACGCGATCCTCCAGGCGATGGACTGGCTGGGCCTGGATTACGACGAAGGCCCGATCTACCAGACGCATCGTCTGGATCGCTACGCCGAAGTGGCCGAGCAGCTGGTCGCCGACGGCAAGGCCTACTACGCCTACGAGTCGAAGGCCGAACTCGACGCGATGCGCGAGGCCGCGATGGCCGCGGGCGACAAGCCGCGCTACAACGGCGCGTATCGCGAGCGCAACGAACCGAAGCGCGACGATCCCAATCGCGTGATCCGCCTGAAGAATCCGCTCGACGGCACGGTGGTCTGGGAGGACAAGGTCAAGGGCCGTATCGAGATCGCCAACAGCGAACTCGACGACCTTGTGATCTTCCGCCCCGACGGCTACGCGACCTACAACTTCGCCGTGGTCGTGGACGATCTGGACATGGGCATCACCGATGTCGTGCGCGGCGACGACCACGTCAACAACACCCCGCGGCAGATCAATATCTATCGCGCGCTCGGCGCCGACGTGCCGGCGTTTTCGCACCTGCCGATGATCCTCGACGAGCAGGGCGCCAAGTTGTCCAAGCGCACCGGCGCCGCCGACGTCATGCAGTACCGCGATGCCGGCTACCTGCCGCACGCGCTGCTGAACTACCTCGTGCGGCTGGGCTGGTCGCATGGCGACCAGGAGATCTTCTCGATCGCCGAAATGCAGCAGCTGTTCGACCTCAAGGACGTCAACGCCAAGGCCGCGCGCCTCGACATGGCCAAGCTCGGATGGCTCAACCAGCAATACCTGAAGTCCGACGACCCGGCTGCGGTGGCCGCGCATCTGGAATGGCATCTGCGTAGCGACGGCTACGACCTGGCGGCGGGCCCAGCGCCGGCCGATGTCGTGATCGCGCTGCGCGACCGTGTGCAGACGCTGAAGGAAATGTCCGAGCGCGCGGCGGTCTGGTATCGGCCGATTGCCGCCTACGACGACAAGGCCGTCGCCAAACACCTGAAGGCCGAAGCCCGCGCCCCGCTGACCGATGTGCGCGCGCGTTTCGCCGCGCTGCCGGAGTGGACCGTCGAAGCGATCGATGCGGCGTTCCGCGAGACGGTCGAGACGTTGGCCTTGGGTATGGGCAAGGTGGCGCAGCCGTTGCGCGTCGCGATCACCGGCACGCAGGTCAGCCCCGACATCGGCCACACCGTGTACCTGGCGGGGCGCGACGACGCGCTGGCGCGGATCGATGCGGCGATCGCGATGATTCCGGAAGGCAGCGAGGCCGCCTGACCCGTCGCGAGGCTGTGCGATCCAGCTGATCTGGACTGATGGCCTCGGGCTCGTCTTCACCGTCGCGATTGCATGACGCGCAACGCGACAGCAGCCATCCAGAACCCGTAGGACGCCGCCCATCCAGATGCGGCGGACTACGGGGCTGCGGGGGCCAGCTTGTGGGGCTGTAGAGGCCAGGCGCCCAAGCGTCCTGGTGCGCGTTCAAGCGCAATTGTGCGTCGCGAGTCAGATGCAGGCCTGAAGCGGCAACGTCGAACGGCGCGCGAAATCACGGGCGCGCTTGAGTCAGTGCCCGCTCGCACCCATCATGGACCGATGGCCAAGCACGACCACACCTGCACCGATCCCCACCACCACGTCGACGACGCTGCGGCGTTCGTGCGCGCGGTGGAGCATGCCTGCAGCGAGCGCGGCCTGCGGTTGACGCCGATCCGGGCGTACGTGCTGAACCTGATCGCCGAGGCCGGCAAGCCGCTGAAGGCCTACGACCTGCTCGACCGGGTGCGCGAAGGCGACGGGCCGGGCGCTGCGGCGCCGCCCACCGTGTATCGCGCGCTGGATTTCCTGCTCGCCAATGGCTTCATCCACAAGCTGCAGTCGGTCAATGCCTTCGTGGCCTGCCACCACCCGAGCACCGCGCAGCACTCGGTGCCGTTCCTGATCTGCGACCGCTGCCACAGCGCGGTCGAGCTGGAAGACGAGGCGGTGGTCGCTTCGCTCGACGAGCGCGCACGCGCGCTCGGCTTCGTGCCCCAGGCGCAGACGCTGGAAGTGCACGGGCTCTGTGCGCAGTGCGCCGACGCCTGAACGCGCACGGCTGACGGTCGCGGCCGGAGCCGCATTGCGGGCCGTCGAACTGGAAAGAATCCCGATAAAAAAGCCCCGCGTCGTTCGTCGACGCGGGGCCTGTGTGCGCAGGCGTTCCCGCGTCAGAAGTAGACGCGGATGCCACCGGCGATCTGGCGACCCGGCAGCGGCGCATAGTCGCGCAGCAGCGAGGTGTGCGGACGTGCCTCGCGGTCGGTCAGGTTGCGGCCGTCGAGGAACAGTTCCCACTGGGTGCGGTCCACGTCGCCGACACGCCAGGCGACACCGGCGTTGACCAGCGTGTAGCCGGGGCTCGGCTCTTCGAGCGCGGCCACGCGGTCCTGCTTCTGGTAGCGCACCGCGCCGACGTGCGCGCGCCAGCCGCCGAGGGTCCAGTTGAGGTCCGCGCCCACGCGCGACGGCGCGATCCGCGGCAGGTTGCCACCCAGTGCGATGTCGGCGTGGTAGTGGTGGCTGTGATCGCCGTGCGGCACGTCGAAGTGCACCTCACGCGTGCCGCTGCCGTCCAGCGACGCGCGGACGATGTCGCCAAACACGCGCAGGTCGAAATCGCCCGCGTCCGATTCCACGAGGTGGAACTTCGCCTCGGCTTCCGCGCCGCGGAACGTGGCGTCGCCTTGCGTCCACAGCCGCACCGGGAAGCCGTCCTCGACCACACCGGTATCGGTGAGATAGGTGAAGTCCTTGAACCGCGTCTGGTAGACCGCGGCCTTTACCTCGACCCGGTCGGTGTGCGCATGCAGGCCCACTTCCAGGCGCTGGCCGCGTTCGGTGTCGAGGTCCGCGTCGCCGATCTCGATCGAGCGCGTGGCGATGTGCGGGCCGGCGGCGAAGAGTTCCTCGTTGGTCGGCGCACGCTCGGAAATGTCGGCACCGAAGCGCAGGTCGAACACGTCCGACAGGTGCCAGATCGCCGCACCCGAGAGGCTGCTGGCGTCGAAGCGCCGCGACACGCCGGTGTCGGAATCGATCTCGACGCGCTCGTGGCGGCCGCCGAGCTCGAGCTTGAACGGGCCGAATTCCTTTTCCTGGACCACGAACAGGCCCAGCGTCTCGGTCACGCCCGGCGGCACGAAGGCCTCCTCACCGACGGCGCTGAAATCGCTGCGGCCGAGCTGCAGGCCGAAGGCGCCGCGCCAGCCGTTGTATTCGTTCTGCACCGCCTCGATGCGACCTTCGACGCCGCGGTTGCTGAAGCGGGTGGCGGCCAGGCCGTCTTCCAGTTCGACGTGCTCGTAGTCGTTCCAGGCCGCGCGCACGTTGAGCGCGCTGAGGAACGGCAGCGGGTCGTACAGGCCGCCCTTCAGATCGACGCGGTTCTGCACCAGGTCGATGCGCACCGAGCCGTGGTCGTGGCCCTCGTCGTCGTGATCGTGATCGTCGTGATCATGGTCATGATCGTGATCATCATCGCCATGGTCGTGGCCGCCGTCGCTGTCGCCGTGCGAATGGGCCCCGTCCGGCAGGCCGTAATTGGTGCGATAGGTGCTCAGCGCCACGCCCAGATGGCCGCGCTCGCCGAACCAGGTCGCGCCGACCGCGCCTGCGCGCGTACGGATCGAACTGTTGGGCAGCACGCCGAACGCGTTCTCCTCGTGGTCGTCGTGGTCATGATCGTCGTCGTGGTCGTTATGGCCGTGGTCGTCGTGCTCGACCTGGGCGAAGCCGGGAATGTCGAAGTCGCCGGTATTGCGGATCAGGCCGTCGACGTGCAGCACGAGGTTGTCGCCGCTGACGCCGTCGAGCCGGAACATGCCGCTGCGCTCGTCGTTGCCGCTGCCGGCGCGCAGTTCCGCGCGGCCACTGAGCGGGCGGTCGGGCACGGACGTGGCGATGCGTCCGTCGACCACGTTGACCGCGCCGCCGATCGCGCCGCTGCCGTACAGCAGGTTCGCCGGGCCCTTGAGCACTTCGATCTGGTCGGCCAGGAACGGTTCGATGCTGACTGCGTGGTCGGCGCTGACGGTCGAGGCGTCCATGCTGCCGATGCCGCCGGAGAGCACCTGCACGCGCGGACCTTCCTGGCCGCGGATGATCGGGCGGCCGACGCCGGTGCCGAAGAAGGCACTCTGCACGCCGGGCAGGGACGAGACGGTGTCACCGAGGTTGCCGGCCTTGCGGTCCTCGAGCGCGTCGCCGTGCAGCACCTCGACCGGGTGCGCGAGATCTTCGGCGCTGCCGCCCAGCGGCACGGCGGTCACCTGGACGGTGTCGAGGGTGGTCGGCGTGGGATGGGCCGCGCTCTGTGCGGCGGCGCCGGCCGCGGGCAACAGCAGCGCGAGGGCCACGGCCAGGCGAGACGGAACGGGGGCGAAGCGGGAGCGGTTTCGAGACATCTGCGGCATCCGGGGTGGGGTAGACTGGTGGGCGATCCGGGAATGTTATAATGTTACGCAGACCCCCGCACCCCCCAAAAGACATGTCCGCCCAAGATTCCGTTGTGCGCCAGGCCGACCGCGTCGGATTCGCCGCGTCGTTCCTGTGTGCCGTGCACTGCGCGCTGCTGCCCGTTGCGCTGGCGCTGCTGCCTGCGTTCGGCCTCAACATCGGCGGCTGGGTCGATATCGACCAGGCCTTCGTCGTGTTCGCCACGCTGCTCGGCGCGACCACGCTGACGCTGGGCTGGCGCCGCCATCGTGCCTTCCACGCCTGGGCGCTGCTGTTGCCGGGCCTGGGCCTGGTGTGGGCGGGCGCCTTCACCCATCTGCACGACCACACCATCACCCATGCGGTGGTGATGGCGGCCGGCGGCCTGCTGCTGGCGGCCGCGCATCTGGTCAACCTGCGGCTGACCCACGCGCACCACCGCGGCTGACCGCATCTCCCAAGCCGGCCGCGTGATAGAATCCGCGGCCCTGTGCGCCCTCGCGGCGCACTTTCGCGTCTATCGCATTCAACTCGCAGCACACCAGGAGCAGACAATGGGCAAGGGCGACCGCAAGACCCTCAAGGGCAAGCGTTACAACGCGAGCTACGGCAATTCCCGTTCGAAGGGCGTCGTCAAGGCCGCCGGCACCGCGACCGCACCGGTCGTGAAGAAGGCCGCCACCAAGACCGTCGCCAAGGCGCCGGCCAAGAAGGCCGTCGCGAAGAAGGCGGCGCCGAAGGCCGAGTAATCCGGCCTCGCGTTGCACCGTCGAAAGCCCCGCCTGTGCGGGGCTTTCGCGTTTCCGCAGGATGGATGCGCCAGCTGCTAGCCCGTGCTGGCTGAGTCTGCGCTGCGGATTGGCGGGGTGCGGTGGCCGACCGACCACGCTGGGTGCCGCGGTGCGCCGCGCCTGCGCGCCCGCTGCCGACTGCGGTTCAAACCCCGGTGCGCATGCGGCCGGATGAGACCGGTCGATGAGGCCGCGGTCTAAAACCTCGCGGACCGCGCTCGCGCGGGTGCCAGGATGCCGCGCTCAGACCAGGCGACGCCCGCCGGCATACGACATCGCCAGCAGCGGGCCGCCGAGCCAGTAGCCGAGTTCGGCCGGCTGCTCGATGCGCCAGCAGGCGAAATCCGCGCGCTGGCCGACCGCCAGCCGGCCGCGGTCGCCCAGCCCGAGTGCGCGCGCCGCATGCACCGTGGCGCCGCGCAACGCCTCCTCCGGCGTCAGGCGGAAATGCGTGCACGCCAGCTGCATGCCCTGGCGCAGCGACAGCAGCGGCGACGTGCCGGGATTGCAGTCGGTCGCCACCGCCATCGGTACGCCGGCGGCGCGGAAGGCATCCAGCGGCGGCAGGCGCGTCTCGCGCAGCACATGGAATGCGCCGGGCAGCAGCACCGCCACCGTGCCCGCCGCGGCCATCGCGGCGACGCCGGCGTCGGAGGTGTATTCGACATGGTCGGCCGACAGGCCGCCGAAGTCGGCCACCAGCGCCGCGCCTTCGCCGTCGCTGAGCTGGTCGGCATGCAGCTTCACCGGCAGGCCGAGCACGCGCGCCACGTCGAACACCCGTCGGGTCTGCGCCGTACTGAACGCGATACGTTCAGCGAAGGCGTCGACCGCGTCCACCAGGCCCTCGGCATGCAACTGCGGCAGCCAGTCGCAGACCGCGTCGATGTACGCGTCGGCGCGGTCTGCGAACTCTGGGGGCAGCGCGTGCGCGCCGAGGAAGGTGGTGCGCACGGTGATCCCGAGCACCTCGCCCACGCGCCGCGCGACGCGCAGCATCTTGCGTTCGTTGTCGAGATCCAGGCCGTAGCCGGATTTGATCTCCAGCGTCGTCGCGCCATCGGCGACCAGGGCGCGCGCGCGCGGCAGTGACTGCGCCAGCAGCGCGTCCGCGTCGGCGGCGCGCACTGCGCGCACGGTGGAGACGATGCCGCCGCCGATGCGCGCGATGTCCTCGTAGCTCGCGCCCTGCAGGCGCTGCTCGAACTCGCCCGCACGGTTGCCGGCGAACACCAGATGCGTGTGGCAGTCGATCAGGCCCGGCGTCACGCAGCCCGTCGCCTCGATCACCTCGGCCGCCAGCCGCTGGGGGACGTCGGGCAGCGCATCGCGCGTGCCCACGTGCACGATCACGCCGTCGCGCCAGCCCAGCGCACCGTGTTCGACCAGGCCGTAGCCGGCGTCGCCGTCCAGCGTGATCAGCGTCGGCCCGAGGAGCAGGCCGTCCCAGGGCTCAGCGTGCATCGCCGGCGTCGATCGTGGTGCCGGGTGCCTCTAGGTCGGGCACCAGCGGGGCCGCAGCGGCGGCGGGAGGCAAGGCGCGAGGGCGACGCACACGCGACAGGATGATGAACACCGCGAACAGGCCGCAGGCCCCGGCGATCAGCGCCGCAAACAGCGCGATGTTGGAACCGCTCATCCGTGTCTTCTCCCGCAAAGACCGCTAGCCTAACGCACTCACTTTTCGAGCACCGCCGCCGATGTCCGATCCTGTCGAACTGCACGTCCAGCGCACCGCGGACGGCTGGCGCGTGCCGGCCGTCGCCAATCTGCACTCGCATGCGTTCCAGCGGGCGATGGCGGGACTGGCCGAAGTGCAGACCGATCCCGCGGATTCGTTCTGGACCTGGCGCGACACGATGTACCGCATGGCGGCGCGCTTCGATCCGGACCTGCTGCGCGCGGTCGCCACCCAGCTCTATGTCGAGATGCTCGAGGCCGGTTACACCAGCGTCTGCGAATTCCACTACCTGCACCACGCACCGGATGGCCGGCCGTGCGTGCCGGCGAGCGCGATGTCCGATGCGCTGATCGATGCGGCGCGCGCCACCGGCATCCGCCTGACGCTGCTGCCGGTGCTGTACATGCGCGGCGGCTTCGACGGCCGCGCGCTGGGCGCGCATCAGCGCCGTTTCGGCCATGAGGTCGACGCTTACCTGCGCCTGTTCGCCGACCTGCATGCGCGCCAGGACGCCGGCCTGCGCGTCGGCTGCGCGCTGCACAGCCTGCGCGCGGTGCCCGCGGATGCGATGCAGGTCGTGCTCGCCGCGTTGCCGGCGGATGCGCGCGTGCACGTGCACATCGCCGAGCAGGTGGCCGAGGTCGAGGAGTGCGTGGCCATGTGCGGCGCGCGGCCCGTGGCCTGGCTGCTGGATCACGCCGAGGTCGACGCCCGCTGGACGTTGGTCCACGCCACCCATCTCGACACGTCGGAAGTTGCCGGCATCGCGCGCAGCGGCGCGACCGTCGCGATCTGCCCGACCACCGAAGCCAACCTCGGTGACGGCCTGTTTCCGCTGCGCGACTATCTGGATGCCGGTGGTGCCTGGGGCATCGGCTCCGATTCGCATGTCTCGATCTCGCCGGTCGAGGAACTGCGCTGGCTCGAATACGGCCAGCGCCTGGTCACGCGCCGGCGCAATATCGCCGTCACCCCCGGCGCGCCGAGCGTCGGCCGCAGTCTGCTCGAAGGCGTGATGCGCAGCGCCGCGGCGTCGACGGGGTTCGACACGCGCAACGATCACGTCGTGCTCGACGCCGATGCGGCGCTGCTCGCCGGCGCAACCGAAGGCGATGTGCTCGACCGCTGGATCTTCGCCGGCAACCGGCCGCTGGTGCGCGAGGTGCATGTGGACGGTCAGGCGCGCGTCCTCGACGGGTGTCATCCCGCGCACGCGACCGCCGCCCGTGACTACACCGCTGCGATGCGCCGCCTGCTGGCCGCGTCATGAGCCGCGCCGTGCGCATCCGTCGGGCACGCGCGGCGGACCGTGCGGCGATCGTCGCCATCTACGCGCGCGCCAAGCTCGACGAACTGGCCAACGAACCCGTCGTGCCGCCACTGTTGCCGCTGCTGGACGACCGCGAGCGGCTGGCGGCGTTCGAGGTCTCGGATGTCTTCGTCGCCGGCGCGGCCACCGTGCTCGGCTTCGGCGCCTGCACGCCAGGCCGGATCACGATGCTGTTCGTCGATCCGGACGCACGCGCCGCCGGCGTCGGCGGCGCGCTGCTGACCCACATGCTGGCCGCCATGCCCGGCGAGGTGGAACTCGACGTCGTGGCCTCGAACACCGCCGCGCTGGCGCTGTACCGGCGCGCGGGCTTCGAGCGCGGCGAACGCTTCCGCGCCGCCTACAACGGCGTCGAGGTCGATGCGCTGACGCTGCGGCGGCCCACGCGTTCGTCGGGCCAGGGGCGGTCCATCCGGACGCACGGGCGGTTCGTCGCAGACCGGAGCACGGACGCGCCTGAGTGGGCAGCATGACCACTCCTCCCACGCAAGGAGCGCTGTGATGTTGACGACAGCCCTGGCCCTCGCCATCGCTGGCGTCCGGATTCACTCTCCTTGAGCGATGGCGCCGGGCTCAGCGCGTGTGACGGGAGGCCGCGAAACCGCGGCGCATTTGATTCTGGCGTGGTTGCGCTGACGGTTCGGGTTGCTTGGAGCTCGGCGTCTGGAGGCGTTCGCACGCGAGCGCGCTCCTACAGGTGCCGCGGATCGATGCCTTGCAGTGCGGCGCGCGAACGCACGTTTACAGGAGGCGGGCGGCGCGCGGCCATGCGCCTTCGAGCGTCAGCAGGAATTCCTTGGTCGGCAGGCCGCCGCCGAAGCCGGTCAGTGCGCCGCCGGCGCCGATGACGCGGTGGCAGGGCACGACGATCGACAGCGGATTGCGCCCGTTCGCGGCGCCGACCGCACGACTCGCGCTGGGCTTGTCCACCATGCGGGCGAGTTCGACGTAGCTGGCGGTCGCGCCGTAGGGAATGCGCGTCAGCGCGGCCCAGACCTGGTGCTGGAACGGTGTGCCGCGGGCGGCGAACGGCAGGTCGAAGGTCCGGCGTGTGCCGGCGAAATAGTCGCTCAATTGCTGCGCGGTGGCATCGAGGACCGGATGCGCGCCATCACGCCAATCATCGCCGCGCGGCACCGGATGCCGGTGCTCGGCGAACTCCACCGCGTGCAGGCCAGCGTCGGAGGCGGCGAGAAACAGCGGGCCGACCGGGCTGTCGATGGTGCGGGTGAAGACCTGGGGCGTGGTCGGGTTCATGGCGATGGACTCCGGGTGGAACGGGCGCGCGTGCGCGTCGGTGTCGCGGCGTGCGCGGGCGTGGATGCAGCCGCCTCGCGCCACAGATGGAAGACCGCGTAGCCGCGCCATGGGCGCCAGGCTTCCGCGTGCGCGCGCAGCGCGGAGGCCGTCATGCGTGTGCCATCAGTCGGCAACGTCTTCTGCAGCACCAGATCCTCGGCGGGAAACGCGTCCGGATGGCCGAGCGCGCGCAGCGCGATGTATTGCGCGGTCCACGGGCCGATGCCGGGCAGGGCGACCCAGCGTTCGACGATGTCGTCGAGCGTGCGCGCGCGATCGAAATCCACGCGGCCGTCGAGCAGTGCGGCGGCGATGCCGCGGATCGTCGCGATGCGGCTGCCGATCAGGCCGAGACCGTTGAAGTCGGCGTCGACCAGCACCTCCGGCGTCGGGAACAGATGCGCGAAGCCATGCGCAGCGAACGTCTCCGGCAGCGGCGCGCCGAAGCGTTGCGACAGCCGCGCAGTCAAGGTGCGCGCAGCGGCCACGCTGACCTGCTGGCCGATCACCGCGCGCACCGCGATCTCGAACCCGTCCCAGCCGCTGGGCAGGCGCAGGCCCGGGCGCTTGCGCAGCAGCGGCGCCAGGCGGGGGTCGTGGCCGAGATGCGCGGCGATCGTGTGCGGGTCCGCATCCAGATCGAACATCCGCCGCACGCGCTGCACGGTGTCCTGCAGCCGCGACGGCGCACAGCCGTGCAATTCCAGGCGCAGCGCGTCCGGCGCAGGGTCACCGCGCGTGCCGGGCCACGCGCTCACGCGCAGCCAGCCCGGTGCATCCGCATCGCCGATCACGCGGGTATAGGCGACATCGTCGACGACCTCGATGCCCGGCAGTGCACGGCCGCGCAGGAAATCGAGCATCGCCGGCAGGCCGTACGGCGGGCGATAGGCGAGACGTAGCGTCAGCGCATCGCCGGTGGATTCGCGCGGCGCCTTGCGCAGGTCGCGCGGCGGCATGCGATACGCATCCTGGAACACCGCATTGAAGCGCCGCACGCTGTTGAATCCGGCCGCCAGCGCGACCTCGGTGATCGGCAGCGCGGTCTCGGTCAGCAACTGCTTGGCGAACAGCAGGCGCCGCGTGCCGTGCACGCCGACCGGCGCCGCGCCGAGGCGCTCGACGAACAGCCGCCGCAGCTGGCGCTCGCCGATGTGCAGCCGCTGCGCCAGGTGCGCCAGCGGCGCCTCGTTCAGCACGCCCTGTTCGATCAACGCCAGAGCCCGGGCGACGAGATCGTCGCCGCGATGCCAGTGCCCGTCCGCAGGTGCCAATTCCGGCCGGCAACGCAGGCACGGGCGGAAGCCCGCAGCTTCGGCCGCGGCGGCGTTGGGGTAATAGACGACGTTCGCAGCCTTCGGCGCGGGCGCCGGACACACCGGCCGGCAGTAGATGCCGGTGGTGCGCACCGCGGTGAAGAACAGGCCGTCGAAGCGCGCATCGCGGCTCAGGCGCGCCTGTTCGCAGGTGGCGGAATCGGGCAGGGCGGTCAGGGACGACATGCACGCAGGCTAGCACCGGGCTTCGCGCGTGACTGGCCGGATTCGGACATCGATGCCGGCCGTTGCGTGGCGTGCGCTGACGGCGTTTTGGATCACGCCGGGATCGCGCGCGGGCTACGGGTCCTGGGCTGTCGATCATCAAGGCCGGGGCGCACGTCCGGCGCACCGGCGCTCGCACACGTCGCGCCGGCCGGGCGCACCGTCGCCGTCATGTCGGTACGCGGTTCGCATGCGTGGCCGGTCCGCCGAGGCACCGCGATCGTCAAGCAATGCGGTGGACTCGGCATCGCGCGCCTGGCGCCGATTTTGCGTGTCACCGCACCACGCAGCGCCACCGCCTGCGGCACGACGGGGTGCATTGCGGCCTTGAATTCGCATCGGGCTTCGCCGCCGATGCGCGTCGGCCGCACGCCGGCAATCTGCCCCGCCGTCCAGCGGTTCCGCGTGGGTCAGTGCGCGGCGTCGCGCAATGCGGGGCGCAGCGTCGCCGGGTCGCCATCATTCTCGGCCGGGGTGACGCCGAGCAGATACGCCAGCAGCGGATACACATCGACATTGTCGAAGCCGTCGAGCGTCACGCCGCGCCCGAAGGCCGGGCCGAGGGCGAGGAACATCGCGCGCATCTCCGGCAGCGCCGGGTCGTAGCCGTGCGAGCCGCGCGTACGCTGCGGACGGCGGGCGATGGCCTCTTCGGGAATCGCATCCCAGCCCGGGTGCATCTGGCAGACGATCGGCGGCACGCGCGGATGCGTGCCGAATTTCCAGCGCGCCGGCATCGCCTCGCGCCGCCAGCAGTCGTACTGCGCATGCGTGCCCAGCAGACGCTCGGCCACGCGCGTCTCAAAACCGGGGTTCGGCACGATGCCGATCACCTGGCCGGTCGAGACGATGCGCGCCTCGGCCGGCGTCGCCATCGATTCGACCGTGACCACCTGGCCTTCGGGCACGTCGGTCATGCCGTGGTCGGACACCACCACCAGGTTCACCCGGTCCAGCGCGCCACGCGCGCGCAGGCCCTCGACCAGCCGCGCCAGGGCGGCGTCCACGTTCCGCATCGCCTGCCGGTACTGCGCCGAACTCGGGCCGTAGTCGTGTCCGGCCTTGTCGGGATGCTCGAAATACAGCGTCGCCAGTCGCGGGCGCGTCGCTGCCGGCTCGTCGATCCAGCCGAGCACGGTGTCGATGCGCACGTCCATCGGCCGGGTGTCGTCGAACGGATACCAGCGCGTCGGCCGCACGCCGCGCACCGCGGCCTCGCTGCCCGGCCACGACAGCGTGGCGGTGCGCAGACCCGCGCGCTCGGCGGTCACCCAGAGCGGCTCGCCGTCGGCATACCACTCGCCGTTGCCGACCGCCTCGCGGTCGGACAGGCGGAAATCGCCCAGGGCCTCGTCGTACATCGCGTTGTGGATCAGGCCATGGCGATCGGGGCGCAGGCCGGTCACCAGGGTGTAGTGGTTCGGGAATGTCAGTGACGGATACGAGGGCCGCATCCAGGCCTGCACGCCGTCACGGGCGAGGGCGTCCAGCGTCGGCGTATCGCCGCGGCCCAGGGCATCGGGGCGCGCGCCGTCGAGCGAGACCAGCAGCACCATGGCCGGCTCGGTGGGCGGCGGCGCGGCCGTGGACCGGCTTGCGACGGGGACGGCGCTGCAGGCACACAGCCACAGCACGGACAGCAGCGCGGCAGCGCGCACACGGAAAACGTCAGGCATCCGCGCATGATACCGGCCCTCCATGACGCTTCGTTTTCGACCGCGGCGCGCCGCCGCGCCGCCCCGTAGGCGCGCGCGCGAAGATCGACACGGCCTGAACGTTCAGCCAATCCAGACCACAGGCCGTGAGGCGCGGCGTATCGTGGCGGCACTCGATTGCCAGATCCGGAGATGCGCGATGAACAGCAAATGGTGGATTGCCGCGATGTGCACCGGCCTCGCCCTGGGCGCGGTGTCGCACGTCGCCCAGGCGCAGCAGCAGGAAGAAGAGGAAGAGGCCGTGCGCGAGCGTGGCCAGCGGGCCAGCCCGTCGGACCGCTTCTGCATCCGCGAGACCGGCTCGCGGATCACCGCGAACGCCAATGCGCGCTCCAGGCGCGCTGAGCAGGAATGCGTGACCGGCGGTGGCCGCGTCTACACCCGCGAAGACATCGAGCGCACCGGCTCGGTGGACGTCAAGGATGCGCTGCGCCGGCTGGACCCGTCGGTGTTCTGAGCCCGGCGTCCGCGCTGTACCACGAGGGAGTGCGCCCGCAGGCGCACTCCCTTTTTTTCATGTCGCGGATCAGAACCGCAGTTCGGCGCCCAGCGTCAGCGTGCGCGCGGTGCTCACGTCGTCGTCGAAGCGGTAGCGGTTGCCGTCGCGGTAGATCGACGAATACGCGTAACCGTTGACCATCGCATTGACGTTGAAGTTGCGGGTCACGTCGACGCCCAGGCCGAGGCCGAAATACGCGCCGCCGCCGTCGTCGCTGAAGCGGCCTTCCTCGCTCAGGCCCGGCGCTTCGACGCGGTAGCGGAATTCCTGGTCGTAGCCCATGTAGCCGAGACGCGCGATCGCGAACCAGCGGCTGTCGGCGCCGAACTGGACGCGTGCGTTCGCACCGACATAGCCGTAGTCGGCCTCGAACTCGCGCCGTTCCGACACGCCGGAGATGGCGAAGGTCTCGCCGATCTCGCCCAGCCGGCCGTAGCCCGCTTCGACACCGATCAGCACCGGCGACGCGCCGGCCTGCCAGCGGTAACCCGCGCCGATCGACTGCGTGCTGCTGGAGTCGTCCCTGAAACCGGTGTCCGACAGCGTCGCCCGGCCGGCCTGTGCGCCGACGAAGAAACCACTCTGGGCCTGTGCGCACGGCACGGCCAGGACACCTGCGATGGCGACGAGCGCCACGCGTCCAAACTTGATCATGTTGTCCCCTTGAGATGAAAACCGCCGCGGCCGGAATCGACCGCCGCGGACCCCCGCGTCCGGCGGGGCGCGGAGTCTAGCGCGCCGCTGCGCGCCGCGTCATCAGCAGGCGTCGGACTGTCCGCTCACGTAGCGCAGTCCGCGCAGCAGCTGCGCGCGGAACACCGGATCGGCATACAGCGCCGCGTCGTGGCCCAGCCCCGTGTACCAGGCGCGACCGCCGGCATTGCGGTGGCACCAGGCGATCGGATGGTCGTCGCCCATGCCGCCATCGGGGTGCGACGCCGGATCGATCGACGCGGTCACGCGCACGTGCGGCCGCGGGTTGCGCCGGTAGTCGTAGATCTCGTCGGTGACGCGCCACGCTTCCAGCCCATCCGGCCCGGCGCCGTCTTCGAACACCACGCGCACCGACTGCAGCCCTTCGGGATGCCGTGCGAACCACGCGCCGACCAGCTCGCCGTACCACGGCCAGGTGTAGCCGCTGTCGGCCGCGGCATGCACGCCCATGAAGCCACCGCCGGCGGCCATGTAGCGTTCGAACGCGGCCTGCTGCGGACGCGCCAGCACCTCGCGTGTGGTGTGCGCGAACACGACGGCGGCATACCGCGACAGCGTGGCGTCGTCGAACATCGCGGGGTCTTCGGTGGCGTCGACCTCGAGGCCGGTGCCGCGGCCCAGTGCCTGCAGCGCGTCCACGGTCGCCGGAATCGAATCGTGGCGGAAGCCGGCGGTCCGCGTGAACACCAGCACGCGCGCGGGCGTCGCCTCGCTGGTGGACGCAGGCGTTGTGTCCGGGGCTGCGGAGGCGCAGGCGGCGAGGCTGGCCAGCATCGCGGCGGCCAAGGGAGCGCGTGGGGATGTCATGGCGGGAGCATAGGCGCTGCGCCTGCCGGCACTCACGCCGCAGCGCGGCAGGGCGCGCGCGGGCGCGGTGCGATAATCGCCGCATCGTCATTGCAGGAATGCGCCGCCATGTCCGACACCCCTTCGCGCCACGACCCGTCGCGCGTCATCCGCGCGCCGCGCGGCACCGAACTCAGCTGCCGCTCCTGGCTCACCGAAGCGCCGCTGCGCATGCTGATGAACAACCTCGACCCCGAGGTGGCCGAGCGCCCGGAAGACCTCGTCGTCTACGGCGGCATCGGCCGCGCCGCGCGCGACTGGGCCTGCTTTGATGCCATCGTCGAATCGCTGAAGACCCTCGGTGACGACGAGACGCTGCTGGTGCAGTCCGGCAAGCCGGTCGGCGTGTTCCGCACGCATGCCGATGCGCCGCGCGTGCTGATCGCCAACTCCAACCTCGTGCCGCACTGGGCCACGTGGGAGCACTTCCACGAACTCGATCGCAAGGGCCTGATGATGTACGGCCAGATGACCGCCGGTTCGTGGATCTACATCGGCAGCCAGGGCATCGTGCAGGGCACCTACGAGACCTTCGTCGAGATGGGCCGCCAGCACTACGGCGGCGATCTCGCCGGCAAGTGGATCCTCACCGCCGGCCTCGGCGGTATGGGCGGCGCGCAGCCGCTGGCCGCGAGCCTCGCCGGTGCGTGCAGCCTGACCATCGAATGCCAGCAGAGCCGCATCGATTTCCGCATCAAGACGCGCTACGTCGACGAGCAGGCCACCGATCTCGACGACGCACTCGCGCGTATCGAAAAGTACACGCAGGCCGGCGAAGCCAAATCCATCGCGCTGCTGGGCAACGCGGCCGAGGTGCTGCCGGAACTGGTGAAGCGCGGCGTGCGCCCGGACTGCGTGACCGACCAGACCAGCGCGCACGATCCCGTGCACGGCTACCTGCCGATCGGCTGGAGTGTCGAGCAGTGGATCAATGAGCAGTCGGCCAATCCCGAGAAGGTGCGCGACGCCGCCAAGCAGTCCATGCGCGTGCACGTCGAAGCCATGCTGGCCTTCCACGCCGCCGGCATTCCGACCGTCGACTACGGCAACAACATCCGGCAGATGGCCAAGGACGAAGGCTGCAGCAACGCCTTTGATTTCCCCGGGTTTGTGCCGGCCTATGTGCGCCCGCTGTTCTGCCGCGGCATCGGCCCGTTCCGCTGGGTCGCACTGAGCGGCGATCCCGAGGACATCGCCAGGACCGATGCCAAGGTCAAGGAGCTCATTCCGGATGATCCGCACCTGCACCGCTGGCTCGACATGGCCAGCGAGCGCATCGCGTTCCAGGGCTTGCCCGCGCGCATCTGCTGGGTGGGCCTCGGCCTGCGCGACAAGCTGGGCCTCGCCTTCAACGAGATGGTGCGGAGCGGCGAGCTGAAAGCGCCGATCGTGATCGGCCGCGACCATCTCGATTCCGGCTCCGTCGCCTCGCCGAACCGCGAGACCGAAGCCATGCAGGACGGCTCCGATGCCGTCAGCGACTGGCCGCTGCTCAATGCGATGCTCAACGTCGCCGGCGGCGCCACCTGGGTGAGCCTGCATCACGGCGGCGGCGTCGGCATGGGCTACTCGCAGCACTCCGGCGTGGTCATCGTCTGCGACGGCACCGAAGCCGCCGACAAGCGCATCGCCCGCGTGCTGTGGAACGACCCCGGCACCGGCGTCATGCGGCACGCCGATGCCGGGTACGACATCGCGAAAGACTGCGCCTTTGAGAAGGGCCTCAAGCTGCCGATGGTGCAGGCATGAACGCCGCCACCGACCGCGTGCCGCTGCGCATCGATTTCGTCTCCGACATCGTCTGCCCCTGGTGCGCCATCGGCCTGGCCGCACTCGAACAGGCACTCGCGCGCCTGCCGGCGAACGTCGACGTCGACTTCCACGTGCGCCCCTTCGAACTCAACCCGCAGATGGCGCCGGAAGGCGAGGACATCGCCGAGCATCTGACCCGCAAGTACGGCATGTCGCCCGAGCAGCTGACCGCCGCCCGCGCCAACATCAAAGGCCGCGGTGCCGATGTCGGCTTCACCTTCGGTGACCGCCAGCGCACCTGGAACACCTTCGACGCCCATCGCCTGCTGCACTGGGCTGGCATCGCAGGCCGGCAACGCGACCTCAAGCGCGCGTTGCTGCAGGCGTATCACGGCGATGGCGAGAATGTCAGTGATCACGCGACGCTGGTGCGCATCGCGGGCAGCGTGGGGCTGGACGTTGAGCGGGCCGCCGCGATTCTCGCGTCGGACGAATACGCCGACGCCGTGCGCGCCGAGGAACAGTTCTTCATCCGCAGCGGCATCAACAGCGTGCCGGCGGTGATCATCGACCAGAAGCACCTGATTTCGGGTGGGCAGCCGGTGGAGGTATTTGAGCGGGCGTTGGGGGAGATTGTGGCGGGCAAAGCAGGCGGGGCTGGCGCCGAATAGGCACATCGGCATAAAAGGTTCGGGCTCTCGGCCGGCTGGCGAATCAAGTCACGCTGCGGGTCGCTCGCAGCCCGTGAACTCGGTGCAGATTGCGGGCTGCCGGAAGAGCTTTTTTCCGCTTGTCAGAAAATTTGCTTATTGCACATTTCGAGGCGTGCGCCGTGCAAAAGCGCACTTTCGCAGATATGCACCGAGCGCTGAAATGGAGTCTGCCGTTTGCAGGAGGGGCAAGTGATTGTTTCCGCGTGGGTATTTCGGTGTTGACACCCCAGGGGCGGTCAAAGATGATCCGTGCATATCGCGTTTTTTGAGCGCTACTTGGTGTTAGGCACGGACAGTCAAGATGATTCGGCCTCTGACATCGCTCGCTGTTGGAATCTTCGCAACCATCGGACTGTTCTTCAGCTCCGACTTCGCCTTGTCCAAAGGTTTCTCCGCTGTTGGTCGGGTCATGTTTTGGCAGGAGCCGCTTTTGCAAACATTTCCGGCGTGGCACTCCCTGGTCTCACCTCAGAGCCCCCTCTTTGACACACTGACCCTGCTTGGCGCTTTCCTAACTGGGTTCATCGTGTACAGCCTCATAGGCTACGCTTGGCTCCACTGGCGGGCGCCTAACAGTTCATTCAAGCCGACACCGCTTCGCGGCGCGGCTTAACTCAGGTGTTAGGTCTCGCATGAAGCCTCTGTTGCTGTTGATTGGCCTGCTGCTCATTTCCGCGTGCAGCCCAGAGAGTCCTGCATTGCCTGGGGTGACGGTCTCGGTTCCCCCGCCTCCCGACGTTGGAGACATTGGTCATTTCCTAAACTGCAAGGCAAAGCCACGTCGCGAGTTGTCGGCTCGTGAGAAATGCGAGGTAGCTGCCTTTAGTTCCCGCTGCAAAGCGCTTGATGACTGCTATGTCAGTTGCATCAACAGCCCTTCGGGCTCTTTTGTTGGTGGTCGCTGCGCTCACGTGTGCACCTTTGGTCCACACCAGGGCGCTCCATCACCGGACGCTCTGGCTAGTTGCGCCAGTGTTGCCGGTCGCTCGGGCGTAGACGTAGAGTGAGGCCTAACAGTTCATTCAAGCCGAACCCGCTTCGCGGGTCGGCTTAATTCAGCAACTGTCTTGAGCTGGGTCGATTTCAGGCGGCGATCGCAGCATCTCCCGCGCCCTTTAATTCGTCCCGCCGCCTGGCGTTGACGATCGTCAGCAGCTTCCGCATGCAAGCCACCAGCGCGACCTTGCCGAGCTTCCCGCGCGCCCTGAGTTGCTGGTAGTGCGCACGCAGCCTCGGGTCCCAGCGCACGGCCGAGAGCGTGGCCATGTAGAGCGCCACGCGCACCGGACCCCGCCCACCGCGGATGCGACGCTTGCCGTGCATCTGGCCGCTGTCGCGATTCATCGGCGCCACGCCGACGAGCTTCGCGATTTGGTGGCGTGTCAGAGTGCCGAGCTCGGGGAGCAGCGCGAGGCTCGTGGCCTGGAAGATCGGGCCCATGCCCTTCGACGATTGCAGCGCCGGCGTCGCATGAGCCTGGAGCAGGGCGCGCATCGCGCGATCGATGGCGGCGAGCTCGCGCGTGAGTGCGGAAATCGTGCGCATCATGACCTTGCGCACCGCCGGCGATGTCAGCGCGGTCTGCTGCTTCTGCGCCTGCAGCGTGGTCACGACCTGGCCGCGCCGGCGCAGCCAATCCCGCAGTTCCCGCTGCCAGGGTGCAGGTGCTTCGTAGCGACGCAGGCGGTCTGCGAACAGTCTCGACATCAGGCACAGCAGGCCTGCGTCGATTGCATCCGTCTTCGCCAGCTCGCCGGTCGCACGCGCGAAGTCGCGTGCCTGGCGAGGATTGATGCGTGCGACCCACAGGCCTGCATCGCAGCACGCCTCGAGCAATGCATCCTCGTAGCCGCCGGTGGCCTCGACGACGATGCGCGCGTCGGCAACGTCATCCAGTCGTCGAACCAGCTTGCGGATGCCCGCTGCGCTGTTGGCGAACCGCGTCACCTTGGCCACGCCCTCGATGGCGACATCCAGCGTCGCCTTGCCTACGTCGACCCCTACTGCCGTCATCTCGATTCTCCGATAGAGTTGGCCGGTCGAGAGCATCGCGCCCGGGCCCACGCTTATCAGTTCGAGGGAGACCTCGTGCAACTGTCCGGGCGCAGGGCGCGAGATCCGGCGTGTGGCCCCTGCTGAATTACGGTGCTGCTACACCGAGGCGTTATCGGGCGCACACGCCGGGCTCTCGGTGCCTACAGTAGGGAAACTGGAAGACATAAGGTGTTAGGCCTCATGGAAGCACTCATGCAGTCTGTGGCTAATGACCTTGGCGACCGGATCATCAAGGTCAATCACGCCGGCGAGCATGGTGCCATATGCATCTATACGGGCCAGATCCTAATGGCACGCCTCACTGCACGGGGTATGGTCGCTGAGCTAACTGAGTTCAGGTCTCACGAGCAACGGCATCGAGACATATTTTGCGCTGAGTTGCAGCGCCGCGGGCAGCAACGCTGCCGTAGCTACTGGCTTTGTGGTATCGGTGGTTTCGTGCTCGGTATCGTCACTGGCCTCCTTGGTGCCAACGCCATCGCGGCTACAACCGCCGCAGTAGAGAGCGTTGTACTTCGGCATCTTGAGCAGCAGCTTGTCGTGTTGCATGGCAGTGACCCGGCGGCCGTTTCAGCCATCTCCGCTATCGTCGCGGAAGAGCAGCAACACCACGACCACTCCGCAAGCCAGGTCCAAGCTGGTAAATTCTGGCCCAAGGTCCTCAAACCCATCGTCTCCGCGTCCACGGAGGCAGTCATATGGCTTGGCATGCGGGCGTGAGGCCTAACAATTCATTCAAGCCGAACTGGTAGTTCCTTCGGTTTAGTGGACACCCTGACCTAACGATCAGGAGTGTCTTCATGCCAGCACCAGGACCCAGAACAACGTATCGCTACAGCGATCATTTCAAGGCCACCGCAGTCCGACTGAGCGAGCTTTCAGGCGTGTCCGTACGCGACGTCGCCGAGTCGCTTTACATCCATCCCTTCATGCTGTCTCGTTGGCGAAAACTGGCCCGCGAGGGGGTGATCGTGACCAAGGGAATCGAACTCGACAAGACCGTGGCCGCAGAGCTCAAGGCGCTGCGCGAAGTGAAGCGCAAGTACGAACGGCTGCAGGTCGAGCATGACCTTTTAAAAAAAGCCATCGCGTTCACTTCCAGTCCAAGGCCGACATCTTTGCCTTCATCGCGCACCACCAGGAAGCCGCCCCGGTGAGGACGATGTGCCGCCTGCATGGTGTCAGCGCGTCCGGCTTCTATGCCTGGCAACAGCGTCCGCGCAGTACACGCGCTGTCGAGGACGCCGCGCTGGTCGAGCGCATCAAGGGCGTGCATGCACAGAGCCGCGAGACCTACGGCAGCCCGCGTGTGCACGCCGCCTTGCAGCAGGCAGGTGAACAGGTCGGCCGTCGCCGGGTCGAACGCTTGATGCGGGAAAACGGCGTGCGCGCCTGCTCATCGCGTCTGTACCGAAGGCGCCCAGGGCTCGCGGCGTTTCTCGCCAGCGTGGAAAGTCGCGCGCATGCCGAACGGGTCGAGCGCGTGGACCAAGTCTGGGTTGCGGACGTGACCTACCTCAAAGTGCAAGGCCAGTGGCGCTATCTCGCCACGATCATGGACCGCTGTTCGCGCCGCCTGCTGGGCTGGGCATTGGGCAGGGACCGCACCAGTGCACTCACGCGTCGCGCCTTGGCATTTGCGCTGCGCACGCGACGACCGGAGGCGGGCACGCTCTTCCACAGCGACCGCGGCATCGAGTTTATGGCGACCGACTTCAAGCTGCAGCTGCAACGCGCCGGCTTCGTGCAATCGGCCAATCGGCCGCGCCGCATGACCGACAACGCGCACATGGAATCCTGGAACAAGACGATGAAGTCCGATCTGTATCACCGGCACACCTTCACCAGCGACCACGCGCTCCAGGCCGCCATTCGCGGCTACGTGGATTTCTACAATCACCAGCGCCTACACTCGGCACTCGACTACCGCACACCCGCCGATTACGAACGCGCATGCGCCTAACCAACGGGTGTCCACTTTTTCGAGGGAAGTCCCTGCCGCTTCGCGGCACGGCTTAATTCAAGCGTTAGCCGTCATGAACCGGAAGCCCCTCGCAGCCGTAGTTAAGGAACTCCGAACGGAGGTCGGCTTTGGCTGCCCTGTGCCGGGCTGCGGCAACCCGTATCTTGAATGGCACCACTTTGATCCACCATGGAGCATCGAGCAGCACCACAACCCGGAAGGCATGATCGCGCTCTGCGCTGAGCACCATAAGAAGGCTGACAACGGTGCTTTTACGAACGAGCAACTTGCTGCGCTAAAGAAGAATCGCGCCGCCCGCTCAGACGTACGTGGAGAATTTGACTGGCGGCGCAACAAGCTCCTAACCGTGGTAGGCGGAAACTTCTACTACGAGACTCCGCGCCCTCTGGTAATAGATGGGCACAACGTCGTCGCGATCTCACGAGACGCGGAAGAGAATCTCCTTCTAAGCGTCGAGATGCTGAGCCTGTCGTCCGATGAAAGGGTAGTCCTTGTAGACAACTGCTGGGAAAACATTGGTAGTCCTGAAGACCTAGTCTCGCCTCCGAGCGGAAAGAAGCTGTCAATCACCTACTCAAACGGCGACCATTTAAGTGTTGAATTCCTAGAGCTTCCGAACGCGTCAGCCTTCGAAGGTCGCTACAAGCGTCAGGCTTTCGAACTTCTGGAATTTCCGCTAACCGTGGCCGAAGTTAACTGTCGCTTCGGCGGAACGGATATAGCGCTCACGCCCGCCGGAACAACGATCCGGGCAAATCGGATAACTGGGTGCTTCGCGGCCTATTGTGGCGCAGGCTTGGTGGTGAACCTGGGCCTACGCTGGCGGCAGAACTTCTGCCTCGTTTCTCAGCCCAGTTCCCGTCTCTCGCCTTGCCCGTGTGGCAGTGGCAGCCGCTACAAGCACTGTCATGGCGCTCTCGTATGACGGCTAACAATTCGTCCAAGCCGACGCCGCTTCGCGGCGCGGCTTAACTCAAGTGTTAGGCCGCGGCATCAGATTCGCGGCTTCGGATGGTTCATAAATCAAGGCTCAGGAGGAGCATCGTGGGTTGGGACATCACCTATCACCCTGTTTCATCGGCAGAAATACAGAGTCTCTATTTCCGTGGGGTCGAGGATCCAGACCACTATCTGCGGCTGGCAGAGCAGTTTGGTGTTGACGATTTCTACGCCGAGCAGCTGCGCAGCCGTTTTGCCGAGGCCCGTGGATTGGAGGCTTCCGTTCCTTTCAACAAGGGACATGCGTTCTATCTGGCGATCGTTTCGGGCTTCTTGCGCAAGCACCACTACATCCGAGGTGGCGCGTTCTCGTTCTTGGCAGACAACCCGGTGTTCTCCAGCTACATCTCCGACCTCAGGCCCCTAGTTCCAGAGCGGTTCCAGGATCTGCAGTTCGACAACCGGCTGACCGAGAACTACTGCGGCGGTGTCTTCATTTCCTTCGAGTCATTGAAGCGATTGAGAAGTGACTATGAGTCAGACGCCGAAGTGCGTCAGGGACTGGATGAGGTGTTCTCGCATGGGCGACTCGAACTGTTCTGGAGGTCGGTCGATGCGGCGGTTGCCGAGGAGCTCGGTCTCCTTGAGGCAGCCGAGGTGGTTGAGCCTTTCCCCCTTGATCTCAATAGAACCAGGAGCCTGACCAACCTCTTCAACTGTCATCATGACGGCGCACTGCTCTACGCCGAGGCGGCTGCGCAGCAACTTGCAGCGGCAGTGGCTGCATCCGAGCCGCCTCCGCCTAAGAAGCGATCGATGTGGTCACGGCTTTTCGGTTGAGCACCTGTAGTTCGTCTAGGCCGAAGCCACTTCGCGACTGTAACTAACGGGGTCAGGTTCACTTACCTCGGCTGCTTGTCTTGAAAAGCAGGTGAGAAGTAAATCGTGGCCAAATTGATCGGCGTCACTGTTGCGATACGTGACCGCTCGGAGTCAACGGCTCCAGGTTCAGCTACTGAGCCACCGAGCCCGGCGTCGCAGAGGTCAGCTGGATGTCGATTTTCCCCCGCGTTGATCGTCGTACCCGTACAAGGCGGCACTGATTCGCCGCCACGAGGAGACGACGATGCGCGTGATGGTGTTGGTGAAGGCGACAGAGGACAGCGAAGCGGGACTTCTTCCCACGCCTGAGCTGCTCGATGCAATGGGCAAGTACAACGAGGCGCTGATCGAGGCCGGCATCCTCAAGGACGGCGACGGGCTGAAGCCGTCCTCTCAGGGCAAGCGCGTCCGGTTCTCGGGCGCGGATCGCAGCATCGTCGACGGGCCCTTTGCCGAGACCAAGGAACTGGTGGCCGGCTTCTGGCTCTGGGAGGTCGAGGACATGGACGAGGCGATCGCCTGGGTGAAGCGTTGCCCGAATCCGATGCCCGGACCGAGCGAGATCGAGATCCGTCCGCTTTACGAAGTGTCCGACTTCGGCTGATAGACCAGCGAGCGCCGCGAATGGCGTATGGGCCGAATCGGGCGGGGTTGCGATGCGCCACGCCGGGTAGTATCCGGCCTACGTGCTGAGCGGTCGGCGTCTGGAGCACCTGGCGATGCGACGGATCATCAAGATTCTCGGTTGGGCGCTGCTTGCGGGGCTGGCGATCGCGCTTGTCGTCGGGCTGCGCCCCTTCATCGATCGTGGCGCGGAGGCCACCCGTCCGGTGCCTCTGGAGCAGGCGCTGCTGCCTCCGGGCGAGGCGGAGGACATCCGCAGATTCATCGATGAGGACGCCGACGCCATCGACGCGTTCGTTGCGCTGCGCGGCGAGACGCTCCTGATGGAATACGGGGTGGTCGACGTGCCGATGAACCTGGCTTCCGCGCGCAAGAGTGTCCTCAGCCTGTTGATCGGCATCGCGGTCGACCGCGGCCTGATCGATCTGGACGGGACGCTCGGAACACTGGGTATCGACGAGCGTCGAACCCCGCTGACGGACGCCGAAAAGCAGGCCACGGTCGAGCATCTGTTGCAGGCGCGCTCGGGGATCTACCTCCAGTCCGGTGCCGAGACGATCGAGAACCGGGATGGCCGCCCGGTGCGAGGCGAGTTTCCACCGGGCACGCACTTCTTCTACAACAACTGGGATTTCAACGTCCTCGGCGCGATCTTCGAGCAGCAAACCGGTCTGTCCATCGGTGAGGCCTTGGACGCCTGGCTCGCAGTGCCTCTGGGCATGCAGGATTTTCATCGCGACCACGTGTTTCATGATCGGGCAGGCAGTGATTCGGACTACAGGACGTATCGAATCCACATGAGTGCGCGCGATCTGGCCCGAATCGGCGCACTGGTCGCGCAGGACGGTGTGTGGAATCAGACGAGGATCGTCTCCGCGGAATGGATCGAGCGAAGCACGACGCGCTGGTCGACGAGCGGCGGGCCGTTCTACGACGGCTTCGGCTATTCGTGGTGGTTGAACTCCGAGCTGGATGCGGTATTGGCCGATGGCTGGGGCGGTCAATACATGCTGGTGGATCGGCGGCGCGACCTGACCCTGGTGGCACGCCGGGACACGGGCAACTCGATGCTGGGGTTTCTGGTGTTCAGCGGTTTGAAAGCGCAGGGACATCCCGCGGATATCCAGGCGATTTACAGGCGCATGGGTGCGATATCGCGTTGAGTGGTTGCACTGGGCGGATGACGATCGGGGTGAGGTTTACTTACGACGCGCGGTCTTCAGTGACGCGGCCGACGAGCCACTCGACGATCGCATCGAATCGTTCCTGATCAAGCGCGTGCCCACGCTCGACGCGGAGTTCGGTGATGAAGTCCCCAGCGACCTTCGCCACGACCTGATCCGCATCCCGCGAATATTTGTCCTCGGTGCCCGACACGACCAGCGTCGGGCGCGGAGCGATGGCCGACAGCACATCGTGCGTGTCGATCAGCTGCGCGAGGCCGGGCACGGCTTCGAACAGGGTGATGCCTGTCTCTTCGCGGCGGCGGGTGTCGAAGCTGCACACCGCGCCGCTGATGCAGGCGAAGCGGCAGCGCGGGTCGACGGCGGCGTGGTAGAGCGCGGTATAGCCACCATAGGAATGGCCGGCGATGCCGACGCGGCGTGCGTCCAGCTCGGCGGCGTCGATCAGCACGCTCAGCGCGCGCTGTGCATCGTCGAGGCCCTTGCGCATCAGCGTGTCGCCGTCGAGCAGGCGGTAGCTCATGGCGCTGTAGTGCTGGAGCCAATCGTAGTCATGCGGCTCGACGCCGTGGACCTGGCCGCGGCGATCCTCGAACGTGAGGGCGTCCGGTGCGAGCACGGCCAGACCGCGACGCGCGAGCGCGGGGCCGAAGGCCTGGAACGGGCTACCGACGTCGCCGGCAATTTCGCTCTTGCCGAAGTGGAATTCGCCGTTGTGCTGGTGGAAGACCACGACGCCGCCCCGGGTGGGCTGCGCCGTGGGCGTGAACAGAAACGCCGGAATGGTGTCGCCGTCGAGGCCGCGGTATTCGATGCGCTGCCGGGTGTAGCCGTCGACCGCGGTCACGTCGCCGCGCTCGAACGCGACGGGCGCAGGCGGGGCGAGCCCGAGTCGCTCGCGCAGCCGTGCGCCGATGTCGTGCGTCATGCCGTGCCGCCTGATGTGTCGGGTGTTTCCGGATTCACGCACTGCACGCCTGTCGTCCGCAATCGCAGCGCCACGCGCGCGCCGTCAGTGATGGTCGTGCGCGCCGGCATCCGCGGCCGGCGCGTCGACGGCCACGCCGCGGTCCTGCAGCCAGCGCTGCATCTGCGCGATTTCGGTTTCCTGCGCGGCGATGACCTGCTGCGCGAGGGCGCGCACTTCAGGGTCATTGCCGTGTTCGAGCGCGACATGGGCCATGTCGATGGCGCCCTGGTGGTGCGGAATCATGCCGCGCATGAAATCGACATCGGCGTCGCCGGTGAAGCCGGCGCCCATGCCGGCGTGCATGGTGTCGTTGACGCGCTGGTAGGCCAGCGTGGACGGACTCGCGGTTTCGTTTGCGGCGGTCGCCGGTGCGGGCGCGGTCCCGGCCGTTGCCGTCGCGGGCGTCGTCGCGTCGGCCGCGTTCGCGGGCGCGGTGTCGGCGCCATCGGGCGCGCAGGCGGCGAGCAGGGCGGTGATCGCGAGCAAGGGCATCAGGCGCATGAAGGCGGTCCTCGGGTGTGCGGGGAGGGCGACACCTTGCCCGGCCGCCTCGGTCCTTGTCCAATCGCGCGGCACATCCGGGCGCGCGCCGATGCGCAGTACGATCGCCGGGCGACGCCGCGAGGTGCCGCGATGCGGGGATCGGGCGACGCCCGGCCTGGCGATTCGTCTCCACGGGGAGGACGTATGGCGAAGAGCAGTTGGGGCACGCGCGCCTGGGCGGTATTGGCCGTGGTCGCGTGGTCGGGCGTAGTGCTGCAGCTCGGGCTGTCGATCGCGCTGGCGCAGTCGAACGGCAGGGCGGCGGTCGATGGCGTGGTGGCGTTCCTGGGGTACTTCACGGTGCTGAGCAATCTATTCGTCGCGCTGGTGGCGACGCTGCCGCTTCTCAGGGGCGAGCGCAGTGCCGGACGCGCGGCCGGATCGGCACTCGTGGCGGGATGCGCGACCACGGCGATCCTGACGGTGGGCATCGGCTATCACCTGCTGCTGCGGCATGTCTGGGCGCCGCAGGGGCTGCAATGGGTGGCAGACGTGATCCTGCATTACGCGGTGCCGCTGGCGGCGCTCGCCTGCTGGACGGCCTGGCCTCCGGCCACGCGCTTCGACCTGCGCCTGCCGCTGCTCTGGTGCCTGTATCCGATCGGCTACGGCGTCTATGCCGTGGTGCGCGGCGCGGTGCTGGGCAGCTATCCGTACCCTTTCATCGATGTCGCGGTGCTCGGCTACCGGCAGGTGCTGCTCAACATGCTGGGCCTGCTGGTGTGTTTTCTGGTGCTCGGCTACGCGGTGCTGGCGGTCGCGGCCTGGCGCACGCGTGCGCGGGCGCGATCTGTGCACCGTATCGACGGGTGATGGTGTATCCACGTCGCACGAGGAGACCACCGTGCCCACGAAAACCCTGAAACTCGCCACCTTCAACGTCAACGGCATCGCCACGCGGTTGCCGCATCTGCTGGCGTGGCTGGCGGAATCGAAGCCCGATGTCGTCGCGTTGCAGGAACTCAAGGCCACCGACGATGCGTTTCCGGTGGACGCGCTGGAGGCGGCCGGGTATGGGGCGATCTGGCAGGGGCAGCGGTCGTGGAATGGCGTCGCGCTGCTCGGGCGCGGGGTGGTGCCGGTCGAAAGTCGGCGCGGACTGCCCGGCGACGCGAAGGACGCGCAGAGCCGCTACATCGAAGCGGCGGTGCACGGCGTCGTCGTCGGTGGGCTGTACCTGCCGAACGGCAATCCGCAGCCCGGGCCGAAGTTCGACTACAAGCTGGCGTGGATGGCGCGGCTGCAGCGGCATGCGCAGACGCTGGTGGGGTTGCCGCATCCGGCGCTGCTGATGGGCGATTTCAACGTGATTCCCACCGACGCCGACGTCTACGACGCCAAGGCCTGGCGCAAGGACGCGCTGATCCAGCCCGAGGTGCGCGTGGCCTTCGAGGCACTGCTGGCGCAGGGCTGGACCGACACGCTGCGCGACGTGTTCGGCGAGGACACGGTCTACACGTTCTGGGATTACTTCCGCCAGCACGCGCAGCGCGACCGCGGGCTGCGCATCGATCATCTGTTGGCGAACCCGGTGTTGGCGAAGACGGTCAAGGCGGCCGGGGTGGATCGCTGGGTGCGGCTGGAGGACAAGGCGAGCGATCACGCGCCGACGTGGGTGGAAGTGGCGCGGCCGGCGGAGGCGTAGTGGCGGCGGGGAGCCGCGGAGCGCGCGGGCATTGGACGGTGTTGCGGTGAGGGGTCAGGGGAGAGCGTTCGCGCGCGAGCGCGCTCCTACGCAGGAGCGGATTGCTGCGGGGGTGTGAACGCCGTACGCGTCCAGCTCAGGCGTCATGGATCGTGTCCGGTTTCCCTGTAGGAGCGGCCTCGGCCGCGATTGCCGCAGGCCTGCGGTCGGCCATCCGCGCGCCTCCGGTCAGCCGCACCTCGTTCGCGCGCGAGCGCGCTCTTACGCGGGAGCGGATGGCTGGGGTGGGGGACGTCCGTACGTCCAGCTCAGGCGTCATGGGTGCTGATGCGAGGTCGTGTCCGGTGTCCCCTGTAAGAGCGGCCTCGGCCGCGATTCCCGCACGCCTCCGGCCAACCATCCGCGCGTTTCGGGCGCTACCCTCACCGCGTTCGCGCGCGAGCGCGCTCCTACAACGGGACAGCTCGCGCTGATGGTGGGCTGGAAACGAGGACGTTTCGCGCGCTACGCGCCTGCGGGTTCACGTGCGGGCGGCTTGAGACGGCGCAGGCTCGCCGCCATCTGTGGATCTCCACGCCTGCCGCCAGGATGCCCATGTCCAGTTTCGATCTCACCCCGCCCAGCCCCGAACAGCGCGTCACGCTGGAAGCCGGCCTGTCCGCCGACGAGCGCCGCGTGCTGCTGCAGCACGGCACCGAGGCGCCGTTCTGCGGCGTGTTCCTCGACAACAAGCGCGAGGGCACCTACTGCTGCCGGCTGTGCGGGCTGCCGCTGTTCCGCTCGAGTGCGAAGTTCGATTCCGGCACCGGCTGGCCGAGCTTCTTCGCGCCCTATGACGAAGCGCACATCGGCCGGGTGCGCGACACCAGTCACGGGATGATCCGCGTGGAGGAAGTCTGCGCGCGCTGCGGCAGCCATCTGGGCCACATCTTCCCCGACGGCCCGGCGCCGACGTACGAGCGGCACTGCCTCAATTCGGTGTCGCTGTCGTTCGTCGATGCGGCGCAGGACCTGCCGGATCCGCTGCAGCGCGGCGGTGCCGAGGCCGGGCCTGCGTGAAGGCAGCGGCCGCCTGATCCGGTCGTCGATCAGGCAGCTGGGCGCGCGCGCGGCCGTCGGTGACAATCCCCGCTCATCACGGACTGGGGAGACTGCGTGATCGTTCCCGAATACTGGGCGGAAGCCCGGCGACAGACGCGGCATGGCGGGCGCAGCGTGACGGTGCGCCGGTTCGGCTGGTCCGACGACAGCGAGGCCGCGGCGCAGGCGCACGCGGATGCGCGCGTGCAGGCGGCGTTCGACGCGGTGCTGGCCGGCGAGGCGCTGCCGCGTCGCGAGCCACTGACCAACTACGGCGTCGCGGGGGTGCCGATCCGCGAAGAGATCGTCGAGCGCGCGGGCGATCTGGTGATCACGCGCAACAGCTACGGCGCCTTGTGCCTCAACACGCCGGACGTGCTGTTCGCCGATCTGGATTTCGAAGCGCGCCCCTCGGGGTGCGTGCTGCCGCTGGCGACCTGCGCGCTGGTGGGCGGCGCGACGTTCGCAGCGGCGGTGCTGGTCATGGACTGGCGTCTGGCGGCGGCACTCGCCGTTGCGGTGCTGGTGGTCGCCAACCTGGGCATGCTCGGCTGGCGTCGGCATCGTTTCGACCGGGAGGGCGGCGCCGAGGCGCGGGCGCTGGCCCGCGTCGCCGCATTCTCCGCGTCCAGCCCCGACTGGCACCTGCGGACCTACCGCACGCCGGCCGGGCTTCGCGTGCTGGTGCTGCACCGGACATTCGATCCGCTGGAGCCCGACGTGGACCGGCTGTTCCGGGCGCTGCAGGCAGACAGCCTCTACGCCACCATGTGCCGGCTGCAGCATTGCTTCCGCGCGCGGCTGACACCCAAGCCGTGGCGCATCGGCATGCAGCGCCACATCAAGCCCCGCACCGCCGCGTGGTCACGCTCCCAGGCGCGTCTTCCCGAGCGACTGGACTGGATCGCGGACTACGAAACGAAGTCGGGAGGGTTTGCGGCGTGCCGTTACCTGCGCTCGTTCGGCCCGGACGTCGTCGATCCGAAGGCGGGGCGGGTCATGGCCATGCACGACGACATCGCGCGCGCGACACAGGCATTGCCGCTGGCCTGATCGCGCGCCGTCATTCGGTCTCGAACGCCTGGATCTCCGCCAGCAGGCGCTGGCTGCGGCGGATGCCGTCGGCACCGTCCGCACAGCGGGCCGGCGCATTCGCATCCAGGGCTTGCGTCCGTGCGCGCTGCCGCCAGCCGTAGAGCCAGGTGCCGGCGAGACCGATGCCGCCGATCGCCAGGCTCCACGTGATCCACGCAGGCGTGCCGGCGCCGGCGGGCACCTCGCCCAGCCCGGCGAACGCGACGACGACCGGCAGCCACAGGATCCACCACGGCGCGCCGCACACCGCGGCGTTGAGCGCGTAGGCCCGCAGCAGCGCGGCCAGCTGGCGCTGGATCACCAGCACCGGCGCGGCGTAGTCGATGCGTGCGGCCAGCGCCAGGTTCAGTGTGGCGCCGATGATGTTGAGCACGCCGAAGGCATGCACGACGACGCCGGCCATCAGCAGGCCGGGCACGTCGGTGTTGCGCGTCCAGCAGGCGACGCCGAGTGCGATCAGCCCGAGCCCGAGCGCGAGCTGCAGCCAGTGGCCGATCTTCAACGGCCGCAGCGCAGCGCGTGCGCGCTGGAGGCGGGTGTCGCGGAGCACGGCGAGGTGCAGCTGGTCGCTGCGCGCCATGCGCGCTTCGAGCGATTGCCAGGCGGTCTTGAGGTCCTGCGGGTCCATGGGGTGCTCCGTCAGAGTTCGGTGCGGATGCGCTGGCGCAGCCGGCTGATCTTGGTGGCGACATTGGTCTCCGACAGGCCGAGGATCTCGGCCATGTCGCGATGGCTGCGGTCGTCGAGATAGAGCAGCAACAGCGCGCGGTCGAGCGGCGACTGCGCATGGATGAAGCGGTGCAGGGCACGCACCTGCTGCTCGGCCTGCGGGTCGTGCGGCGCGGGATCGGCGATGTCGTGCAGTGCGTCGTCGAGCGGTACCGCGTGGCGGTGGCGGACGGTCGCGCTGCGTACGGCGCTGATCGCCACGTTCAATGCGATGCGGTACATCCAGGTGCTGAAGGATCGCGCCGGGTCGTACTTCGGCCAGGCGCGCCACAGCTGCACGGCGATGTCCTGGGCGAGATCGGCGCGGTCGTCCGGATCGCGGCAATAGCTGGCTGCCACGGTGGCGACGATGCCATGGTGGGCCTGCAGCAGCTGGGTGAACGCGGCGCGGTCGTGCGCGAGGGGCATCGCGGTGTCCATGGATGTCCAGTTCGAAGCGGTCATGAGGTGGTTCGCACGGAGGCGACGTCCATCACAGGCCCGTACGGCCCGTCCGGAGGGGCGGCTGTGCACCGGGTGCAGCCGGTCGGAAGGCGGAGGTCGTCCGTCTAATACCTATTCGCTATGTACGCCGATCACGCCGGATCGGGTGCCTATACTCGCGCTCCCTTGCCCCCCACGCAGGCCCCGACATGAGTGCTTCGAGCCCCGTTGCTGCCGACCCCGTCACCAACGCGAGCCGCCCCGCCAGCCTGCGGCGTTCGGTATCCAACACCCTGAAGGGCTCGGCCGGCAATCTGGTCGAGTGGTTCGACGTCTACGTCTACTCGGTGTTCGCCGTGTATTTCGAGTCGCAGTTCTTCTCGCCCGACGACAAGAATTCCACGCTGTACGTGTGGGCGATCTTCGCGGCGACCTTCCTGATGCGCCCGATCGGCGCGTGGTACTTCGGCCGCTTCGCCGACCGCTACGGCCGGCGCCTGGCGCTGACGGTGTCCGTGTCGGTGATGGCCGGTTGTTCGTTCCTCATCGCGATCAGTCCGACCGCCGAGCAGATCGGCATCTGGGCCGCGGTGCTGCTGCTGATCGCGCGCCTGATCCAGGGCTTCGCGACCGGCGGCGAGTACGGCGCCAGCGCGACCTATATGTCCGAGGCCGCGATTCCCGGCCGTCGCGGCTTCCTGTCCTCGTTCCACTACGTGACCCTGGTCGGCGGCCATGTACTGGCGCAGGCGACGCTGCTGGCGATGCTGCTGCTGCTCGACACCGCGCAGATCTCCGAGTGGGGCTGGCGCGTGGCGTTCGGCATCGGCGGCCTCGCGGCGATCGTGGTGTTCTGGCTGCGCCGCACGATGGACGAATCGCTGGAATCGGATTCGATCCAGGCCGCCAAGACCGGCGGCGCGGCGGCCTCGGGCTCGATCCGCGAGCTGTTCGTGAACCAGTGGCGTCCGCTGATGCTGTGCTTCCTGATCACCGCGGGCGGCACGGTCGCGTTCTACACCTACTCGGTCAACGGGCCGAAGATGATCCAGACCGCGTTCGCCGGCGACGACGCCATGGTGGGCACGCTGATCAACCTCGGCCTGCTGACCTTCCTGATGCTGCTGCAGCCGATCGGCGGCTGGCTGTCGGACAGCGTGGGCCGCAAGAGCCTGCTGGTGTTCTTCGGCATCGGCGGCGTGCTCTACACCTGGTATCTGGTGACGGCGCTGCCGCAGCAGACCAGCGCGCTGTCGGCGTTCGTGATCCTCGGCATCGGGTTCGTCATCCTCACCGGCTACACGTCGATCAACGCGGTGGTGAAGGCGGAACTGTTCCCGACGCACATCCGGGCGCTGGGCGTGGGCTTGGGATACGCGCTGGCGAACTCGGCCTTTGGCGGCACCGCGCCGCTGCTGTACCAGGCGGCGTTGAAGTCCGACCAGGTGGTCACGTTCGCCGTGTATGCCACCGCCATCATCGCGGTCTCGCTGGTGGTCTACGTGTTCTTCCTGAAGAACAAGGACCAGAACTGGCTCGACGACGAGGCGGCGATGCGGGATCGCGTGCGGTCGACGCGCTGATCCGTGCGTGGCCCGGTCGCCGTGCGCGGCGTCGGGCCGCGCGGTAGGGTGGGGGCCTTGCCCGATGACCAGGAGGTCCACATGCCCCGTCTTGCCACATCGCTGCTCGCGATTCCGTTGATGGCCGCGTTGGGCGCCTGCGCGTCGTCGGCCGAGCCTGCGCCCGCCTATCCCCAGGTGGGCGGCGTGACCCGCTATGCCCCGGCGCTCGATGCGGTGGTCGCGCCCGATGCGCGCATCGAACGTCTGGCCGAAGGCTTCACCTGGGCCGAGGGCCCGGCGTGGGTCGCGGACGGCGGGTACCTGCTGTTCACCGACGTGCCGGAAAACCGCATCCATCGCTGGTCCGACACGGACGGCCTGTCGGTCTTTCTCGAGCCGTCCGGTTATGCCGGCAGCGATACCGATGCATTACGCGAGGCCGGCGCCAACGGCCTGTTCGTCGAGCCCGCCGGTACTGTGCTGATGGCCGATTCCGGCAGCCGCAGCGTCGAGCGGCTGGATCTGGCGACGAAGCGCAAGACCCCGCTGGCGCGCGAATTCGACGGGCGCCGCTTCAACAGCCCCAACGATCTCGTGCGCCGCAGCGATGGCGCGATCTTCTTCACCGATCCGCCGTACGGCCTCAAGGATCTCGACGATTCACCGGTCAAGGAGTTGGCGTTCAACGGCGTGTACCGGCTCGACACCGACGGCCGCGTGCACCTGCTCGACGATGGCCTGACGCGGCCCAACGGCATCGCGCTGTCGCCCGACGGTCGCACGCTATATGTCGCCAATTCCGATCCCGAACGCGCGATCTGGATGGCCTACGCCCTCGACGCCACGGGCGCGGTGACCGCACGCCGCGTGTTCGCCGATGCCGGCGATCTGGTCGGCGACGATGCGCCGGGTCTGCCCGACGGCATGGCCGTCGCGACCGACGGCACGCTGTTCGCGACCGGCCCCGGCGGCGTGCTGGTGTTCGCACCCGACGGCACGCGGTTGGGGCGGATCGAGACCGGCGGCCCGATCGCGAACGTCGCATTCGGCGATGACGGGCGCACGCTGTACATGACCTCGAACGGCATCCTCGCGCGCGTGCGCCTGGAGATTGCAGGGCCTGCGACGTCGCGCTGATACAGCGCGGGTCGCGCGGCCGGACCGCGCTCATGCCCACCACGGTCGCCATCGTCTGCTGCCGTCCGCTGCACAGGCTGGCAGAGCCGGGGGTCGCAAGCGTCAAACGCGACCCCAAAAGACGATCGACGCGCAGGGAATACTCGACGCACCCGCGTGCGACTGGCCCGGGCGCTGAGGCCTGACGTGCGGACGGCCCGTTGCCGGGCCGTCCTGGTGTCGATCGAAGGCGCGGCGTCAGAGCCGCTGCGCACGTCCGCTGGCGATGACCTCGTCGACGATCGCCCGAGCTTGCCGGGCTGCGCGGGCCTGCGCGTCGACCTGCAGTTTCGCGAGTTCGCCCTGTTCGCCGGCCAGCGCGCCCTGCCGCCTGGCCAGCGTGCCCATCTGCGCGCCGAGCGTGCGCGATTCGGCCTGCAGCGCGTCCAGTGCGCTACGGCGCGACGCGTCGTCCCCGCTGCGTGCCGCCTGCAGGGCCAGCTCCGCGATGCGGCCGCCGATCTCGCCCTGGCGTGCGCCCAGCGTGCCCTGTTCGGCCCCGATCGTGCCCTGGCGTTCGCCGAGTGCGCCCTGCCGTTCGCCGAGATCGCGCACATCGTCGAATGCCGCGCGGAAGCGGTCGACCGTGTCGGCGTCGCGGACGATGTAGCGGGCGTCGCCGCGGCGCAGCCACAGCATCGGGCCGTCGCCCTGCTGCGCGGCGCGCGCCTCGCGCAGTTCGTCGGGGGAACTCATCGCGACGCTGTGCGCGCTGTCGAGCAGCACGTAGGACTCGGCGCCCGGCGTGCGGCTGAGGGTGAAGGTGCCGCGGATCGGGCCGCTGTCGCGCTGCCGGACCTGGGTGCGGATCGTGTGCACATGGCCGCGTGCGTCGCTGTCGTCCGGTGTGGGCGGGACGGGAGGCGCCGGTGGCGCGGCCGGCACGGCCGGTGCGGGCGGGATCGCGGGGCTGACCGGCATCGGCGGAGCGGGTGGTGCGGGCGGCGTCTCCGGTGCCGGTGGCGCGATCGCGGCCGGCGCAGGCGGCGGGGGTGGCATGGGCGCGGCATTGGTCACGCGGTAGGGCAGCACGCCGACGGCGGCGACCAGCAGGGTGGTCGACAGCGCGATCGCACGCGACAGCGGACGGGTGGTCTGCAGCATGGTCAGTCTCCGCTTGAGAAAGGTGTAGTCGGGCGAGGCGCTGGCCAGCCCGGCATCGGGACGCGACGCGATGCCCAGGCGCAGCAGCAGCTGGGCGTATTCGCGCGCGCCGTGGTCCTGGCCGGCGAGCACCGCGGCGTCGCAGGCGCCTTCGCGGGCGAGTCCGTATTCGCGCGCCGCCAGATGCGCCAGCGGGTGGAACCAGAACAGGTGCTGGGCCAGCGCCGGCAGCAGGCCGAGCCACAGGTCGCGGCGCTGCAGGTGCACCAGTTCGTGGGTCAGCGCCATGTCGAGTTCGTCGGCGCGCAGGGACTGTGCATAGCCGTCCGGAAGCAGCAGCACGGGACGCCAGGGGCCGATCAGCTGGGGCGACGCGATCGCGGTCGAGACGCGCAGGTCGGGCGCGGTGCGCAGGCCGTGGGCGTCGGCGGCGAGGGCGAGTGCCTGCAGCAGCGCCCGGTCCTCGCATGGAGTGGCGTCGGCGACGAGGCGGCGCGAGCGCCGCAAGCCCTGCAGGCTGCGCGCGATCATCGCCGTGATCCCGAGCAGCCACAGCACGCCGAGCGCGAACATCCACGACCACGCGGACGGCGCGGCGGCGTCGATCTGCACGGCATCGACGGTGACGGGGGCGAAGGCGACGACCGCATCCACCACCGGGGCGGTCATCACGTCAGCGGGTACGGCGACCATCTGCTCGGCCGCGGGCAGCAGCGGCAACGCGACCGGCGACGACCACACGAGGCCGACGACGAGCTGCAGCGCGACCAGCCACCACAGCCAGCAGCGCGCCTCCGCCGACAGCCGGGGCAGGGCGCGGCACAGCGCCCAGACCAGGGCCACCAGCAGGCTGCCCTGCACGCTGGCCGCGAGCAGGCGCGGCAGCATCAGATCGATGAGTGCGGCGATGGTCATGTCAGGCTCCCTTGCGCTTGGATTGCAGGCTGGCGACCAGCGCCTCGAGTTCGGCGAGTTCGTCGTCGCTGACTTCCTTGCGCTCCGACATCCACGCCACGAACGGCGACACCGAGCCCTGCAGCGTCTTCTCGACGAAACTGCCGACCGCGCTGCGGACCACCTCGTCCTGGCCGGTCGTCGGCGCATAGCGGTAAGCGCCGCCGCCGGCCTGGCTGCGGCGCAGGTAGGCCTTCGCGCGCAGGCGCTCCATCATCGTCAGCACGGTGGAGCGGGCCAGGCCGCGGGTCTCGCCGAACGCGGCGGCGACTTCGCCGACCGTGGAGGGGCCGGCGTCATCGAGGTACTGCAGCAGGGCCAGTTCCTGGTCCCCGATCGTCTTCTTCGGCATGGCATCGCTCCTTGACTACAGTTGTCGGCAATCCTGATCCTGACGACACCTGTAGTCAATAGGCCGGATGGCATAGTCGCCCGGGCCGATGGCCGCAGCGAGACGGGGCGGTAGCGCAGTGCCTGCTGCAGACGAGTCCGCAATCAACGGGTGCGCGCGTGCGTGCGATTCGCGGCTGGGAATCCGGCGCGCAGCCCGTCGAGCGTGTCAGTGCGCCTGTGTGCCGGCTGGACGGCGAATCAGCACGACCACCAGCGTGACCACCGTCAGCGGGACCACGAAGCCCATCATCACGTTGGAGAACGCGGGCAGCGCGGCGTGCGACTGCGCGGCGAGGATCAGGTAACCCACGTAGGCCACGTAATAGCCGAGGAACACGCCGCCCTCCCAGCGTGCGATCTCGCGGCCGGTCAGGAAGATCGGCAGGCAGGCCAGCGCCACGGCCACCATCACCCAGATGTCGAACGCGAGCAGCGCCTGCGGCACGATCAGGCCGGCCCCGCCCGCGAGCAGCCCCGACAGGCCCAGGCAGCCGAGAATGTTGAAGGTGCTGCTGCCGATCGCATTGCCCACGGCGATGTCGCGCTCGCCCTTGATGGCCGCGGCGATCGAGGTCGCGACCTCGGGCATCGACGTGCCTGCAGCGACGATGGTCAGGCCGATCACGACATCACTGACGCCCAGCGCCGTTGCGAAGGCGACGGCCGCGGTCACCAGCCAGTTCGAGCCCAGCACCAGCAGGCCCAGGCCGACGAGGATCAGGACCAGTTGCACCGGCAGCCGCGCATCCCAGGCACCGGGTCGGGGCGCCTGGAATTCGGCGTCGTACTCGCTCGGCGTCGCCGCGCCTCCTGCACTGGCCTGTGCCGCATCGGCGCGGGTCTCGCGTCGTGACTGCACGATCAGGAACACGGTGTAGGCGATCAGCAGGCCCAGAAGCAGCGCGCCATCGAACAGTGTCAGTCGGCCGTCGAGACTGAGCACCGCCAGCAGCAGCGAGGCGCCGATCAGGATCGGCACTTCCTGGCGGATGACCTGCCTGTGCACCACCAGCGGTGCGATCAGCGCGCTGATGCCGAGCACGAACAGCACGTTGAAGATGTTGCTGCCGACCACGTTGCCGACCGCCAGATCGGTCTGCCCGCCGAGCACCGCACCGGCCGACACCGCCATCTCCGGCGCACTGGTGCCGAAGGCGACGATGGTCAGCCCGACCACCAGCGGCGAGATGCCGAACGACAGCGCCAGGCGCGATGCGCCGCGCACCAGGAGTTCCGCACCGCCGACCAGGGCGACGAGGCCGGCGACGAACAGCAGGACATTGAGCATGGGAGGTCCGGATCGAAGAGGGGGCGTGGATCGAGCCGGTGCATGGTATTCGCGCTGATGGGCGACGGTGTGCAGGCGGCGTCGGGCCGCGCATGCGGTCGTGCGGGCGGCGCTGCGTAGGGAGGTCGCAGCACGTTCCTCGACCGGACGCAGCGCACGAGGCCCGTCGGAACACAGTGGCCGCGCAGGCAAGGTGGACGTCTAATACACCGATATCGCGGCGCGTGATGCTGCGCCGCTCGCGTGCCTGCGCGCAGCCGGGCTGCATGTCGCGTACGGCGCGCAACCGTTTCACGCCGACGCCGCTAGACTCGCGCTCCCACCTGTCCGGACGCCCCCATGTTCAAGCGCATTCTCCCGCTGCTGTTCGCCGCCACGCTGGTCGCCTGCGCGGCCCCTGCCGAGCGCCCCGACACCCATGCGGGCCCGGACAAGGCCACCGTGACCCACGAGGCCGACTGCGACCGCGTCGGCGGCGAGTGGACCCAGCTCGGCCGCGCACCGGTCAAGCAGTGCCTGCGCCAGACCACCGATGCGGGCAAGGCCTGCAGCGACAGCCAGCAGTGCGAAGGCCAGTGCATCGCGCCCGAAGGCACCACCGACGGCGCCCAGGTCGGCGGCGCGTGCAGCGTGGACACCAATCCCTTCGGTTGCCAGCAGCGCGTGCGCGACGGTGTCGCGACGACGATCTGCGTCGACTGAATGAGCGGACGCGACCGGGCGTCGGCCCGGTCGTGTAATGCCTGCGCTCCAGCGTTGTGCGGCAAGTCCCTGCAACGCCGGCACGGGCGATGCGGCGTGCGGGTCGCGGTTTCATTGCCTGTGCATCGATGCGGGCCTAGGGTCGGAGTCCACCCTGTTCGTCTGGAGCCGCCATGTCCCGCGCGCTGATCTTCATGTCCGTTCCGTTGCTGCTCGTGCTCGCATCGGCGCCCGCGGCATCGCAGCAGCTCCAACGGCCCCAGCCGGCGCCCAGCCCGGCAGCGACGCCGTCGAGCACGCCCGCGCCGACCGTGGTGCCGGCGACGCCCACACAACGCGCGCGCCAGCCTGCGCCGATTCCGCAATCGGGTCTTGCGCGCCCGACGACCGGGCCGCCGTCGCCGGTGCAACCGCTGACACCGACCACGCCCACCCAGGTGCGTGATGCTCAGGGGCGCGTCGTGCCCGGCGCCCGCGAGATCGTGCCGGGCCGCGCCCGCGACCCGGCCACCGGACAGGAGTTCCGCACCGATCCGGTGCCAAGGCCCCGCTGACGGCGCGCGGGCACGCGCCGTCGTCGCGTGTCAGTCCAGCGTCGGGTAGTCGGTGTACCCGTGGTCGCCACCACCGTAGAACGTCGCCTGGTCGGGCGGATTCAGCGGCGCGTCCTCGCGCAGGCGCCGCACGAGATCGGGGTTGGCGATGAAGGGCCGGCCGAAGGCCACGGCATCCGCGTGGCCGGAGGCGATCGCCGCGTCCGCATCCGCCTTGTCGTAGTCGTTGTTGACGATCCACGCGCCGCGACCGCCCGCGGCGGCATAGGCGGCCTTCAACGCCGCATAGTCGAACGGCGCATCGCCCTGGCTGTAGCCGCGGTCGCCGCCGGTGGCGCCTTCGATGACATGGACGAACGCGAGCCCGAGCGGTGCCAGGCGTTCGACGACGTGCGTGAACAACGGCTGCGGCGCATCGTCGTGGGCGTCGTTGGCCGGGGTCACCGGTGACAGCCGTATGCCGGTGCGGTCGCCGCCGATTTCGTCGACCACGGCGTGCATCACTTCGTCGAGGAAGCGCGCGCGGTGTTCGATCGAGCCGCCATAGGCGTCGGTCCGCTGGTTGCTGCCGGCGCGCAGGAACTGGTCGATCAGATAGCCGTTGGCCGCGTGCACTTCGACACCGTCGAAGCCGGCATCGATCGCGGCGCGCGCGGCGCGGCGGTAGTCCTCGACGATGCCCGGCAATTCGGCCAGCTCGAGTGCGCGCGGCGTGGACGTGTCGACGAACTCGCCCTGGCCGTCGGCGTTGTGGATGAAGGTCTTGCTCTCGGCGCGGATCGCCGACGGCGCCACCGGCGCCTGGTCGTCGGGCTGCAGCGAGGTGTGCGAGATGCGCCCCACGTGCCACAGCTGGACGACGATGCGCCCGCCTTCGGCGTGCACCGCATCGGTGACCCGCCGCCAGCCGTCGATCTGTTCCGGCGCGTACAGTCCCGGCACGTCGGCGTAGCCCTGGCCCTGGTGGCTGATCGCGGTGGCCTCGGTGACGATCAATCCGGCGGACGCGCGCTGCGCGTAGTAGAGCGCGGTGCGCGGTTGGGGAATCGCGTCCGGCGAGCGGTTGCGCGTGAGGGGTGCCATGACGATGCGGTTGGCGAGCGGGATCGCGCCCGCGGTCAAAGGGTCGAACAGGGTGGGCATGGGGAAAGCTCCGTCGTGGGCTTCCGAACGTGCTGGCGCGCTGCGCCGTTTCAAGGCGTGCGGTGGGCGGGTGGGCGGGATGCAATGTTTCGCAGGGGTGGTGCGATCGACGCGCATTCACCGGCAGGCGACCCGGTGAACGCTAGCGTGCGCGCAGTCCCGATGAGTGCCCGTTCGATGCCCCGGTCTCCGCGTCCGTCCTGTGGTCCGCTGTGTTCGTCGAGGCGGGCGCGGTGAGCGTGCTGTCGCAGATCGGCGAGGCCGTCGCCCGGGAACTCGCACTGCCCGATGTCGACACGGTGACGACCATCGTCGTCCGGGTGCTGGTGGCCGCGGTGCTCGGCGGCATTGTCGGCTGGGAGCGCGAGTACAAAGGGCGCGCGGCGGGCCTGAAGACGCACATCCTGGTCTCGATCGGTTCGGCGCTGTTCGTGCTGGCGCCGCTGCTGTCGGGCATCGAAGGCGCCGACGTCACCCGCGTGATGCAGGGCATCGTTTCGGGCATCGGATTCCTCGGCGCAGGCGCGATTCTCAAACTCGGCAAGGACGAGCGCATCGAAGGCCTGACCACTGCAGCCGGCGTTTGGATGACGGCGGCGATCGGCATGGCGGCCGGCATGGGCCAGGAGATGGTGGCGCTGGTGACGACGTTCGTCGCGCTGCTGGTCGTCGGCGCGATTCCCAAGCTGCGGCGTGCGCCGCGCCGCGATGACGATCCCGGCGATGACGTCTCCGGCCACGACACCTGAACACTTTGCCTGCGTGTTCGCCCTTCACCGACGGCGGCTTCATCCGGACACGCGCACGGTGGTCGCACACAACCCCTACGGAGTTTCCCGATGACCAAGCACGACGAGATCCACGACGGTGGCCGTGACCTCAACCGCGATCCGATCACCAAGACCCCCGGCGCGCATCCGGTCGGCGTGGGTGTCGGTGGCGTCGCGGGCGGCGCGGCAGCCGGTGCGGCGGCAGGTACGATCTTTGGCCCGGTCGGTACTCTGATCGGTGCGGCGGTCGGCGTTGTCGCCGGCGCGGCGGTCGGCAAGGGCGTGGCCGAGCGCATCGATCCCACCGGCGAAACCGAATACTGGCGCGAAGCCCACCGCGAGCGTCCGTACGTCAAGTCCGACCACGACTACGACCGCGATTACGCACCCGCCTACGGCTTCGGCCTGCAGGCGCGCGAGGCCGATCGCGCCCGCGGCTGGGAGGATTCGGAAGACGCGCTGAAGCGCGAGTGGGAAACCACCCGCGGCGAATCGCGCCTGGGCTGGGACGACGCCAAGCCGGCCGTCCGTGATGCCTGGGATCGCACCGACCGCACCTATGACCTGTACGGCCGTAGCGACGAGTACCACGCGTCGGCATTCGAGAAGGCCGACTACCGCGGCGAAAGCGACCAGTACGAGCACTATCAGCCGGCGTACCGCTACGGTGCCTATGCGCGCACCCGGCATCCGGACCGTGCGTGGGACGATTCGCTCGAAAGCGAGCTCTCCCGCGACTGGGGTACGCGCCGCGGCACCTCGCCGCTGGAATGGGACCGCGCGAAGGCCGCCGTGCAGGACGCCTACGTGTCCCACGATCACTATAGCTCGGGCACGTACAGCGACAGCGGTCGTGATGACGACTCGCGGTTCCGGGTGCGTTGATCGCATCCTGATCTGACAAGTTGTACCGGAGAAGGCGCATCCCTCGGATGCGCCTTTTTCGCGAGTGGCGCTGCCTTCGTGATGCTGCGACAGAAGTCGTGCGTTAACGGATGTTGTCCACTCTGCTGAGGCAGCGAGCCCGTCCACGCGTCTTGAGGGGACACCATCGGCGCCTTCCGTCGCCGTGACGACCAGATGGACTCCGGAGAGTCTCATGCCGGCTTCCGTCGCCTGTAGCGCATCCATCATCCGTGACGCGATGGCGTGCGTACGCATTGCCGGCGGGCTGTGCTAGACGCCGGCCGCTGCAGACTATGGCGCCGCCACGCCGCCACGCCGCCACGCCGCCACAGCTCCTCGGGCGACGCGTCGTCGTGACTGCACACGATCCTGCGCACAGCGCGGGGGTCCGAGATTCCGGTTTGGACAGCCAGCAATTCTCGCGAGAGCCCGACAGGCGGATCAGCTGACCGCAGGGCTGGTGACGCACCGGCTCAGCGCGAGTCCCGCGTCCACCGCCGTGAGATCGGCATCGGCGTTGGACGCAGGCGCGCGCAACCTGCTGCGGGTCACCGTGCCGTGCCGCCGGTCAGTTCGACCAGCGGCGTGAAGCCGCCGAAGATCATGCGCTTGCCGTCGAAGGGCATCGGATTCTTTTCCGGGTCCATGCGCGGATCGCTGCCATCCATCATCTTCGCGAAGGCGGCATCGCGGGTGGCCTTGTCGGGCCATTCGATCCACGAGAACACGACCGTCTCGTCGTCCTCGGCCTGCACGGCCTTGCGGAAGTCGGTCACCTTGCCGTCCGGCACGTCGTCGGCCCAGCACTCGAGCACGCGCAGCGCACCGAGCTCGATGTAGAAGGCATCCCCCAGGTGGGCGTGGTCGATGAAGGCCTGGCGGTTGGCGGTCGGAACAGCGAGAACGAACCCATCGATATAGGACATGGTGTCACTCCGGTTGGATGGCGGCGACGGCGGTCTACCGTGCGCTCGTGGAGACGACGTACCAGAACGACCGGAATCGACATGTCAGTGAGGCGCATTCACGCAGGCAGTGCCTGCGCCCACCTCCTGGGTGCCGTCCGACGTCAGGACGGTGGCGCTGCCGGGATGTGAAGCGGAGCGGATCCTGACGCGCTCCATGACGCCCGGTCCGCCAAGCGCCGCGCCCGTGCTGCCGGCGCATTTACCCTCGGTCGATCGGCGCTCTGCGTGCGACCGCTCGGTGGTGGGGGCGGGACCGCCAGTGCCCTCGTTCTGCGCTGTGCCAGAGTGGTCGCTGCGCTACGCACCGGCTCATAGTTCGAAGAGGCGCTCATCGAGCTTACCTACTCGAAAGCTGCGTCGCAGGTGTGTTCATCACGCGCTCCGATGGCAGTCGTCAGTGATCCCGTTCCTCCCACTCGAGTGGCCGATTCGGATTTGGGTCCTGCGAAGCGCGCTATGAAAGGTCGCGCGACCGGCTCGAGCTCCGCCGCAGGTCGGCGCACCCGTGCCTTCCCTTTTCGGCGCGTCACCTTTGCTGAATCGGTGGGCAATCGCCGTTTGTCTCATCACCCGCGCCCTCACTTTGCTCAATCTGTTCAGTGACTTGGCCGCCCTCCGCCCGATTTCTCTCCTGGGGCTGTTTTATTTCTTTTTAACAAGCGCTACGATCGGGACACCCCATGCCGCTGAGACGGTTGTCAATACCGTGAGCCCTATGGGTGGGGATTCATCAGCACGCATTCATGTGGAGAGAGAGAATGGCTTTGAGAACCAATAAGCTGCGGGACGCGATCACCTTCGCGCTCGTTGTCAGCGGTACCACCATCGCCGGTATGGGCGTTGCCCAGGCCCAGGCGGTTCCGGCCGCGGGACAGGAAGCGACCACGCTGGATCGCGTCGAAGTGACCGGTACCCGTATCCGTCAGGTCGATACCGAGACCGCGCAGCCGGTCGTGCTGATCGATCGCGCCGCGATCGAGCGTCAGGGCTTCCAGTCCGTCGCCGACATCCTGCAGAACATTTCCGCGGTCGGCACCCCGCCGATCAGCCGCGCTTCGCCGCTTTCGGCGGGTGAGAACGCGGGCGGCACCTTCATCAGCCTGCGCAACCTCGGCGCCGCGCGCTCGCTGGTGCTCGTCAACGGTCGTCGCCTGGGCATCTCGACCAGCGGCCTCGCCGACGTCTCGCAGATTCCGGCCGTCGCGGTCGAGCGCATCGAAGTGCTGAAGGACGGCGCCTCGTCGATCTACGGCTCCGATGCCATCGCCGGCGTGATCAACATCATCACCCGTGCCAACTACGACGGTGCGGCTGCCAGCGCCTATTACGGCCAGTACAGCGAAGGCGACGGTGCGATCACCAAGGGTGACTTCATCATCGGCTTCACCGGTGACCGTGGCTCGCTGACCCTCGCTGCCGAATACGCCAAGGAAGATCCGGTCCGTTCGTCCGATCGTCCGTACAGCGCGTTCCCGCGCGGCGACCTGCATCCGACCGACAACTGGACGACCGTCGGCCAGATCGGCGGCTTCGTTAGCCCGATCAGCGATGCTCTCCCAGGCGTGACCTATGTTGCTGCCACCTCGGCCAATCCGAACCGCAATACGCGGGTCATCTACGATCCGCTGACGAATACGTTCCGTAGCCAGAATACGGCCACGGGTGGCTGTGCACAGAACTCCCTTGCCAACCCCGGCCCGGGCATCTGCACTCCCGGTTCGGTGGTCGACAAGTCCAACACGAACGAGCAGACGGATCTCCGCACCGGGCTCGAGAAGAAAGCGTTCTACGTTGACGGTACGTACGACCTGACCGACAACATCCGCTTCCGCACCAACGTCCTGTACAACAATCGCGTGTCGGACCGCACCGTTGCGGGCTATCCGATGCAGGCTGCTTCGTTCGGCACCACGATGTCGGCCGACAGCGCCTTCAATCCGCTGGACCGCCCCATCACCAACTGGTGGCGTCGTACCTGGGAAGTGCCGCGCGTCAGCACGGCCGACCTCACGACGTATCGCTTCTCTGCGGCGCTCGAAGGCAGCTTCGACCTGGGTGACCGGTTCTTCGACTGGGATGTCTCGTATCTCAGCAGTACCAACAAGGTCAACCAGAAGTCGTACGGCAATCTGAATCTGGCGAATACCCGCGCGGCAGTCGGTCCGTCGTTCCTCCAGACCGCAGCCGGCCCGACCCAGGGTCAGATCGTCTGCGGCACGCCGGGCGCCGTCATCACCGGTTGCGTGCCGTGGAACCCCTTCCTGGCCTTCGGTCAGGAAGGCCCGGGCAGCCTGACTGACCCGGCTCTGCAGCGTTTCCTCTTCCAGGAAGAGCATTCCACGGGCGAGACCGAGACGAACGTCTTCGCTGCGAACCTGGCGGGCTCGGTCTTCACCCTGCCGGCTGGTGACCTCGGCTTCGCGGTCGGCGTCGAAAGCCGCAAGGAAAAGGGCGAGTTCGTTCCCGATGCCCTGGCGGTGACCGGCGGTTCGACCAATCTGGCCGCTGGCCCGACGGGCGGCAGCTACCGTGTGAACGAGATCTATGGCGAGCTCGAGATCCCGGTGCTGGCGGATATGCCGTTCGCCCGCGAGCTCTCGCTCAACGTGGCGACGCGCTACTCGGACTACGACACCTTCGGCGACACCACCAACGACAAGTTCGGCATCAAGTGGCGGCCGTTCGACCAGCTGTTGCTGCGTGCCACGGTGGCCGACGGCTTCCGTGCGCCGACGATCGCGGACCTGTATGGCGGCGGCTCGCAGACGTTCTCGTTCTATACCGATCCCTGCGACACCTCGATCGGCAGCTCGGCCAACAATGCCACGACGCGTGCCAACTGCGTCGCCGAACTGGGCGCCCTTGCCAATACGTATCGCCAGCTGGGTCAGGGTGGCACGCCGGTGACGGCAGTGGGCTCGCAGTCGCCGATCGCCTTCTCGTCCGGCGCCAACCCGGCCCTTACTCCTGAAGAGTCGAAGTCGCAGACGATCGGCCTGGTGTGGAGCCCGACCTTCGCCCAAGGTCTGAACTTCGCGTTCGACTGGTGGAAGGTCCGGATCGACAGCACCATTGTGACCGACGCACCTACCACCATTCTGGATGATTGCTACGTCCGTGGTGACCAGGCGCGTTGCTCGGCGAGTGCTGCGAGCGAGTTCACGCGTGATCCGACGACGGGCCAGATCAACTTCTTCCGGTTCAGCAGCATCAACGCAGGCTTCCGCAAGGTTGAGGGCTTCGACTTCGACGTCAGCTACCGCTATTCGACCGACAATCTCGGCTCGTTCGCGGTCGCATCGAACACGACGTATACGGCGAAGGACTACTACACCAGCACGGATACCCCGCAGTACCCGATCACCAATGTGGGCCTCGCCGGCGCACCGGGAACTGGCACCACCAACTTCCGCATTCGCTCCAACCTCAACCTGTCGTGGGACATGGGTGATTTCGGCGTCAGCTGGACGGCCCGTTACTACTCCAAGATGCGTGAAGGTTGTACGTATGTCACGGGCAGCCCGACCGGTGTGCCACCAGTGGTTGAGCCGCATCTCGAATGCACGGACATCGTCTTTGCTCCGACCGGTGCCCTCACCGCCGCCGGTCAGCCGGCAAGCGGACTGTCGCGTCGTCGCGAAGTGGGTTCGAACACGTTCAACGACGTGCAGATCCGCTACAACGCGCCGTGGGATGCCACGATCGCGATCGGTGCGAACAACGTGTTCGACAAGGTCGGCCCGCTGATGTACACCCAGCCGAGCTCGAACACGTCGTACTACGGCGGCTTCGACATCGGTCGCTTCCTGTACATGCGCTACACCCAGCGTTTCTGATCGACCGCTTCATCGCTTAACGAACACGGCCCCGAAAGGGGCCGTGTTTTTTTGTGCCGGGATTCAGCGCCCGTATGCAGCCAGACGGTTTGGTAGCTCGTTGTTTAAAAGGTCAGGCCACCGGGCGCCGATACAGGGCGGCGTTGATGCACGCGAACACGCTGACGACAAACCAGCCGAATGGAAACAGCGAGACCGTCAGCAACCAGGTGATCGCGAAGGCGACGCAGGCGGCGACGAACCACAGGATCGCCGAGAGAATGCGGCCCTGCACCAGCTGGCCAAGGCCAGGGACGATGAAACTGCAGATGGCGGCAATAACGTTGCCGGCGGAACCCTGTGCGCTCATGGCGTGACCTCCTGAGAATGAATGCGCAAATGCTCGCGCACCCGGTAAGGCGTCGGCGTGAAGGCCTCATCCGTGGCAGTGACCTTTCAAGGCGACCCCGGTGCTGCCAGCAACCGGACCGCCATCAAAATCATCTGCATGTTTTTTTCGACCGGCGGCATGACGCCTGACGGCAGGTTGCTGCCACCTTGGACGCAGGCGCAACGCGGCCTGCGGCGGTCGACGCAGACCGCCCAGACCACCGTTACGGTACCGACGCAGTCGACTGCTATTGCGAGGGGCACCTACGGCCAGGTCAGTTCGGCCGCGACCATCAGCGCGACGGCCCGGGCTTCGGCGGACGGATGCATGCAGGCGTAATGCAGCCAGCGTGGCGCGAGCAAATCGTAGTCGAGGAGCATGCTGGAGAAGCGCTCGTCATGTAGCGTCAGCAGCGCGAGCACGCACATGTTCAGGCTCGGGAACCATTGCGTCACGCACTGCCAGTAGTGCCCCCACATACACTGGCGCGCCGCGAGCGGCATCGCCGCGGGCATCGCGAGCAGCGCGGCGACCGGCATCTGCCGGAGTGCCTCGGGATCACGGACGCGCGTGCCAACATGCCCACGAAACGCGTCGTATTGGCATGGAAGGCATGACTGTGTCGCACCTCACGGCCCATGGCGGTGTCAAGGCCGCGCGCTTCTATCGACGCCACGGTCTGCTGTGGACGCCATCGCGGGCAAATGAGATCCGACGTCACGCCGATGGGGAATTGCCGCGGTCGGGCTTCTGCTCAAGCGCACAGACGGCCGGGTTCACGCTCGATGGAGACGCTGATCTGGCCGAAAGTCCGGCTACTGTTCCGAACGCCATTGCAGACGCACCGTTCGCGAATGGACGCGGCCAAGAATCGTAACGCTTGCCGGTCATGCGATTGGAAATGTCAGTCTCCGAGCCGGGCTAAAGCTCGACAGGCAAGACCCTGCCTACGACGGCTCGTCACGTTCTCATCCACAAACGGGATTAATTACCCACCTGCATCCGATTCAGGGGCGTACGAACGAAACGCCTACCTCGGTAAACAGCAGATATTTCACGCAGCACGACTGAACCCGCTGCGTCCACGGCGACCCGGACCGGCAGCCGTCTCGCCGGACTGCCAGGCGGCCTGGACGTCGGCACGGACGTCCTGCCATGCGCGCAGGCGGCTGTCGAATTCCCACACGCGGCGCAGCACGGGCTCGATCTCTTCCCAGGGACGTTCCGGATAGGAGGCGCGGCCATTGCGGCCGAGGGAAAGCACCAGGGTCTGGTCGGAATCGGGACGTGCCATCTGCGTCGGTGCCTTGATCTGAGGCGAGCAGGCTAGGCCGCGTTTCGTCTGTTTTCCGTGAACCTGTTGCGCGATTTCGATGACAGCGTGCAACCCCGGCCTGAGGACTGAATTCGACGTTCAGTGCGTGCGCGATGCGCACGTATTCATGCGCAATGAGCGGCTCAGAACAGGCCCTTGAGCACCTGCAGCAGACCCCACAGCGAGACCACCCAGATGGCGGTGCGCAGATACGGAACACCGATCGCATAGACGGGGAGGTAGGCGACACGCGCCCACAGATAGACCTGCGCGCCGAGCGCCGTTCCGGCATCCGCGCGCCCGCTGACGACGACCGCAAGGATGGCGGCGGCGAAGAACGGGAAGGTCTCGAGAAAGTTGCGGCTGGCGGCGGCGGTGCGCACGGCAGCACCGCGTAGTGGCGGGGCCTCGGCGTCGCGGTTGCCCGCGTTCCAGCGTAGACCGCGTTGGGCGGTGGCGAAGCCGCCCGCCACGCCCACGTGGACGAGACCGAGGACGATCGACCACGCCAGCATCTGCAGTTCGATCGTCATCGGTCGGTCCTCGTCGGTGGATCAGGCGGCGACGGCCTTGGCGATGGCCGCGTTGAACGCCGGAAGATCGTCGGGCTTCCGGCTGGTGATCAGATTGCCGTCGACGACGACCTCGGCATCCTCCCACTGTGCGCCGGCGTTGACCAGGTCGGTCTTGACCGAGGGCCACGAGGTGACCTTGCGCCCCTTCGCCAGGCCGCTTTCGACCAGCAGCCACGGGCCGTGGCAGATCGCCGCGACGGGCTTGCCGGCATCGCCGAATGCACGCACGAACGCAACGGCGTCCTTGTCGGCGCGCAGCACATCGGGGTTCATCTGGCCGCCGGGCAGCACCAGCGCGTCGTAGCGGCCGTGATCGGCCTTGGAAAGCGCCACGTCCACGTCGACGCTGCGGCCCCAGTCCTTCTTGTCCCAGCCCTTGATCGAGGTGGCGTCGCCGGGCGTGATGACGTCGACATGGGCGCCGGCCTCGCGCAGTTCCTTAAGGGGCTGTTCGAGTTCGGATTGTTCGAAGCCGTCGGTGGCGAGGATGGCGATCTTCTTGCCGTCGAGTGTCTGCATGATGTGTCCTTGCGGGAGAAGTAGGCGGCCGAGGCTAGAAGCCAGGGGATTGCCGTGCCGTGAAACAACCGTGGATCGGCCATCACGCGCTGCAGTCTCGTGCGATGAGACGCGTTGCAGGCAGGCTCGCGGCCCTGCCTGCAGTCCGGAGCCATCGTCTGAACGCTATCCTCAAGCCTGATCCGGCGGCGTTGCCAGTGCCGAGCGGCGGCAACGCCACGGGCGGGGTCCTGGCGGCCCGGTTGGCGGCCAAGTACCCGGGCCGCGTGACCGGCACGCTGTTGCTGCCCGGACAGGCGGGCGATTACGCGCCGATTCCGGACGATGTGCCCGAGGCGCTGGCGCGCGCGCTGCGCAGTCGCGGCGTCGACCGGCTGTACCGGCACCAGGCCGAGGCGTGGGCGGCCAGCCAGACGGGCCGCCATCTCGTTGTCGCGACGCCGACGGCCTCGGGCAAATCCCTGTGCTACACGCTGCCGGTGCTGTCCGCGGCGATCACCGCGCGCAGCAAGGCGCTGTACCTGTTTCCGACGAAGGCGCTGGCGCAGGACCAGGTGGCCGAACTGCTGGAACTCAACAAGGCCGGAGAACTCGGCCTGCGCGCGGCGACCTTCGATGGCGACACGCCGGGCGATGCGCGCCAGGCGATTCGCATCAATGGCGACATCGTGGTCAGCAATCCCGACATGTTGCACCAGGCGATCCTGCCGCATCACACCAAGTGGGCGCAGTTCTTCGAGAACCTGCGCTACGTGGTGATCGACGAGATCCACACCTATCGCGGGGTGTTCGGCTCGCACGTCGCCAACGTGATCCGCCGGCTCAAGCGCGTCTGCGCGTTCTATGGCGTCACCCCGCAATTCATCCTGTGCTCGGCGACGATCGGCAATGCGCGCGAGCACGGCCGCGCGCTGGTGGAAGTGGACGACGCCGCGCTGGAGGCGATCCTCGAATCCGGCGCGCCGCGTGGCGACAAGCACGTGCTGTTGTGGAATCCGCCGGTGGTCAATCCGGATCTCGGCCTGCGCGCATCCGCGCGTTCGCAGTCCAACCGCATCGCGCGCATGGCGATCCGCGCGGGGCTCAAGACACTGGTGTTCTGCCAGACGCGGCTGATGGTCGAAGTGCTGACCAAGTACCTCAAGGAAGTCTTCGACCACGACCCGCGCAAGCCCAAGCGCATTCGTGCCTACCGCGGTGGCTATCTGCCGACCGAACGCCGCGCGGCCGAGCGCGAAATGCGCGCGGGCAATATCGACGGCATCGTCAGCACCTCGGCGCTGGAACTTGGCGTGGATATCGGCAGCCTAGATGTCGTGGTGCTCAACGGCTATCCCGGCAGCATTTCTGCGACCTGGCAGCGCTTCGGCCGCGCCGGTCGCCGGCAGCAGCCATCGGTCGGCGTGCTGGTCGCGAGCTCCGAACCGATGGACCAGTACGTGGTCCGGCATCCGGAGTTCTTCGCCGAGGCCAATCCCGAACACGCGCGCATCGAGCCCGACCAGCCGTTGATCCTGCTCGACCACATCCGCTGCGCCGCGTTCGAACTGCCGTTCGTCGACGGCGATGGTTTCGGCCCGGTCGCTCCCGCGCCGTGGCTGGAGGTGCTGGCCGAATCCGGCGTGCTGCACCACGAGGGCGACCGCTGGGAATGGATCGCCGACAGCTATCCGGCGCAGGCGGTGAACCTGCGGTCGGTCGCCGACGGCAACTTCGTCGTCGTCGATCGCACCGACGGGCGGCAGACGATCATCGCCGAGGTCGATTACTCCGCGGCCGCGCTCACGCTGTACGAGGGCGCGATCCACATGGTGCAGTCCGAGCCCTTTCAGGTCGAACGCCTCGACTGGGAGGGCCGCAAGGCCTATGTGCAGCGTACGCACGTCGACTACTACACCGACGCGATCGACTACACGAAGTTGAAGGTGCTCGATGACGAAGAGCAGGCCGACGCGGGGCAGGGGAGTGCACACCTGGGCGAAGTGCACGTGGTGCGGCGCGTGTCGGGCTACAAGAAGATCCGCTTCCACACCCACGAGAACATCGGCTACGGGCCGGTGAACCTGCCCGACCAGGAACTGCATACGAGCGCGGTGTGGTGGCAGCTCCCGCAACAGGCGCTCGACCGCGCCTTCGATGCGCGCCACGAGGCGCTCGATGGCTTCCTCGGCGCGTCGTATGCGCTACACCTGGTTGCGCAGGTCGCGGTGATGGCCGAGAGCCGTGATCTGCAGAAGGCGGTGGGCAGTGGCGACGGCACGTGGTTCGCGACCGCCGATCAGCGTGGTCGGGGACAATTGCGCGATGGCGACGGCAGCAGCACGTCGATCGAACTGCTCGGCCGCTTCGCACCGACGCTGTATCTCTACGACAACTACCCCGGCGGCGTCGGCCTGTCGTCGCCGCTGTTCGAGCGCCGCGACGAACTGCTGGTCAAGGCGGCGGCGCTGGTCGCCGGTTGCAGCTGCCGCGCCGGCTGCCCGGCCTGCGTCGGGCCGATCCTCGCGTCGGAAGAAGGTGCCGAGCGCACACCGCGCCAGCTCGCGGCGCGGGTGATCGATCTGCTGATGCACGCGCCGCAGCTGCCCGCATGAGTGCACTGGCCAAACGCCTCGGCCTGCTGCGCAGCCAGGCCGGCACCGCCTTGCCATCGGTGACCCCGACGCCGCCGTTGCCGGCGACCGCACCGCGCGCGCACTGGCCGCGTGCCGACGGCGAGCGTTCGCCGGAGGAGGTCGTCGCGCAGCTGCGCAAACTGATGAAGCTGCGTGTGCCGACCCCCGCGGCGCGTCCGTCCGGCCCGGTCGATCGCGCGCTGCCCGGCGAGGAGATCGCGCCCGGCCTGCGCTATCTCGAGCAGACCGCGCCGTGGCCCCACGACGACGGCGAACTCGCGCTGTACGACATCCGCCACGAGCCGGCGCGACGTTCCGATCTGCTGGCCTTCGACACCGAAACCACCGGCCTGGCCGGCGGAACCGGCACGCGCGCCTTCATGATCGGCGCTGCCGATTTCGTCGACGGCGGCTTGCGCATCCGCCAGCTGTGCATCACCACGCTCGGCGCCGAGCGCGAGATGCTGAAGACGTTTTCGAGCTGGCTGCGCCCTTCGAGCGTGCTGGTCAGCTACAACGGGCGCAGCTACGACCGGCCCTTGCTGACCACGCGCTATCGCCTCGCGCGGCTGCGCGATCCGCTGATCGAGTTGCGTCACGTCGATCTGCTGCATCCGGTGCGCCGCCGCTATCGTGGTGTCTGGGCGAACTGCAAGCTCGCGACGGTCGAGCGCGAACTGCTCGGTGTGCTGCGCGAGGACGACCTGCCGGGCAGCGAGGCGCCTGCCGCCTGGCTGAATTACCTGCGCGGCGGCAGCGCGGACAAGCTGCGGCGCGTGGGCCTGCACAATGCGCAGGATCTGCGCAGTCTGTTCGGCGTGCTGGAGGCGATGCGCGACGAGGCGGTCGTCGACACGGTGGTGGTGCCAGACGTGCAGGTGGACGCCTGCGGGGATTGCGGCGTCGACTGAGACGACGACTTAGCCGTCGACCGCAGCCGTCGGCCGGCACGTCGCCCATCGGCGGCCGGCATCGCGGTCGTCGTCGCGTGCGTCCTGCCGGTGGCCTCGATTCCTGTAGGCGCGCGCTCGCGCGCGCGATGGCTCTGCCGGGGAATGCCCGATCGCGCGCGAGCGCGCTCCTACATTGGCGTGGGCGTAGAGACAGGAAATGCCCCATCGCGCGCGCCTGCACAAGCCGTGGGCGCACACGGTCGAGCGCACGCATGTCGCACGGCGTTCACGTGCTCCGCATTGCCCGGATGCTTGAATCGGACGGCCCAGCAGTTCCGATTCGCTCGCCGACCGGCAGCGACGTCCCGCGCCACTCTGGAGCTTCATGGATACACGCGAACGCCGGCCCGACAGGGCCGACCCTGTGTCTCCGCGCACGACGTTGCGCGCACGCGATGCGTTCGCGATCACCATCGGCGTGGTCGTCGGTGCCGGCATCTTCCGCACGCCGTCCTTGATCGCCGGCGTTTCGGGCAGCGAGTTCGTGATGCTCGCCGCGTGGGTCGTGGGCGGCGTGCTCTCGATCGTTGGCGCGCTGTGCTACGCCGAACTCGCCACCACGTATCCGCAGGCTGGCGGCGATTACAACTACCTGCGTCGTGCTTACGGGCCGCGTCCTGCATTTCTCTTCGCCTGGGCGCGCGTGTCGGTGATCCAGACCGGCTCGATCGCGCTGCTGTGCTTCATCGTCGGCGACTACATGGCCCAGATCTACGATCTCGGGCCGTTGTCGTCCGCCCTCTACGCCGGCGCGGCGATCGTCGTGCTCACCGCAGTGAACTGGCTGGGTACGCGCCAAGGTGCGACCGTGCAGGGCTGGCTCACGGTTGCGGAGATCGTCGGTGTCCTGGTGATCGTGGTCGCGGGCCTCTGGTTCGCACCGGGTGACATTCCGCCCGTGCCGGGCACCGGCGGTGACAGTGCGATCGGGCTGATCCTGGTCTTCGTGCTGCTGACATACGGGGGCTGGAACGAGGCGGTCTACGTCACGTCCGAGGTGCGGGATGCCAAGACATGGATGCCGCGCGTGCTGATCCTGAGCCTGATCGCGATCGCCGCGCTGTACGTTCTCGTGAACCTGGCCTACCTGCGCGTGCTCGGGCTCGGCGGCATGGCAGAACACAGCGCGGTGGCCGCCGAGGTGATGGGGCGGGTGTTCGGCCCCACCGGCGCGGTCGTCATGAGTGTGATCGTCATCGCCGCGGCCTTGACCTCGGCTAATGCGACGATGATCACCGGCGCGCGCAGCGTCTACGCGGTGGGTCGCGATTTCCCGGCACTGGATTTCATCGGGCGCTGGGACGCACGCAGCGGCACGCCACGCGCAGCCATCGTCACCCAGGGCGTGCTCGCGCTCGTCCTGGTCGTGCTCGGCGCGTTCGCCCGCGACGGCTTCGAGGTTGCGGTGGAGTACACGGCGCCGGTGTTCTGGCTGTTCTTCCTGCTGGTCGGCATCGCGTTGTTCGTGCTGCGCAGGCGCGATCCCGACCTGCCGCGCCCGTTCCGGGTGCCGCTGTATCCCGTGCTGCCGCTGCTGTTCTGCGCGACCAGTGCCTACCTGCTGTATTCCAGCCTGGCCTACACCGGCCGCGGCGCGCTGTTCGGCGTCGGCGTGCTCGCCGTGGGCGGGGTGTTGCTGTTGATGCTCAAACCGACCACACGACCCGAGGAAGCCTTGCCATGAAGCCGTCCAAGAAGACCCTGCTCGCGCTCGCGATCTGCGCGCCCATCCTGCTCGCCTGTGCCGACCAGGCGGTCAATGCCTACGAACCGGTCGACGGCAGCGCCGCCGCCGCTCCGGCCGACGCGCCTGTGGACACCACCCACACCGTGACCGCCGACATCGGCGCCGATGCGGCCGCCGTGAGCGACGCGCCGCGCCCGTCGCGCGAACCGGACGTGATCTACGTGCCGACGCCGGAGCCGGTGGTCGATGCGATGCTCAACCTCGCCGGCGTGCGCGAAGGCGACGTGCTGTACGACCTCGGCTCGGGCGACGGCCGCATCCCGATCGCCGCGGCGCAGCGCTTCGGCGTGCGGGGCGTGGGCGTCGACATCAATCCCGTCCGCGTGCGCGAGGCGAATGCGAATGCGGAGACGGCCGGCGTCACGGACCTGGTGACGTTCAAGGAAGCCGATCTGTTCGAGGAGGACATCAGCGAGGCCACCGTGGTCACCCTGTACCTGCTGCAGAGTCTTAACGTGAAGCTGCGCCCGAAGCTGCTGGCCGAGCTCAAGCCCGGCACGCGCATCGTCAGCCATGCGTTCGACATGGCCGACCAGTGGGCGCCCGAGCAGACCCAGGAAGTGGACGGCACCCGCATCTATCTGTGGACCGTGCCCGAGCGCTGATCCACCCGCTGCAGGCCGGTGCACACCGGCGACGGGTCCCGCGCGGCAAGCGCTCGCGCGGGCCTTCCACCGTCGCGTCGGACGCGTGCCCGGCGCGTTCAGTCCATCGGCCTCGCCGCTGATGGCGCGCCCTCGCCAAGGAGTTCCACCGTCTATGACGTCCCGCCGTTTCGTTCCGTCCGTGGTCATCGTCGCGATGCTGGGTATCGGCGCCATGCCGGCCTTCGCAGCCCCGCCGTCGTACGGCGGCGAGCTGCAGGGCTTCGACTATCCGCATCCGCGGCAGGCGCATGCGTTCACGTCGCAGGGGCAGGCGCTGTCGATGGCCTACATGGACGTGCGCCCGGCCGGCGCGGGCAATGGGCGCACCGCGGTGCTGCTGCACGGCAAGAATTTCTGCGCGGCGACCTGGGAGGACACGATCCGGGTGCTGGTGGACGCGGGCTGGCGCGTGGTCGCGCCGGACCAGATCGGGTTCTGCGGATCGACCAAGCCACGCGGCTACCAGTTCTCGTTCGCCCAGCTCGCGACGAATACGCACGCACTGCTCGAGGCGCTCGGCGTCGAGCATCCGGTGCTGATCGGCCATTCGATGGGCGGCATGCTCGCCACGCGTTACGCGCTGCAGTATCCGGGCGATGTGGCGCGGCTGGTGCTGGTCAATCCGATCGGGCTGGAGGACTGGCAGGCCGAAGGCGTGCCCTACGCCAGCATCGACGCGATGGCCGAAGGTGAGCGCAAGACCACGTTCGACAGCATCAAGGCCTACCAGTCGAAGGTCTATTACGACGGGCAGTGGGCGCCGCGCTACGACCGGTGGGTCGAGATGCTCGCCGGGATGTATGCCGGGCCCGATGCCGAGATCGTCGCCTGGAACCAGGCGCAGACGTCGGAGATGGTGTTCACCCAGCCGGTGGTGCACGAGTTTCCGGCGCTGCGCGTGCCGACGCTGCTGATGATCGGCGGCAAGGACCGCACCGCGCCCGGCGCCAATCGGGCGGCGCCCGAGGTGGCGGCCCGGCTCGGGGACTACCCGGCGCTCGGGCGTCGCACCGCGGAGGCGATCCCCGAGGCGGAACTCGTCGAGTTTCCCGCACTCGGCCATTCGCCCCAGGTCGAGGCCCCCGACGTGTTCCACGCCGAACTGCTGCCACGCCTGTAGCGCGGTGACACCCGTGACGGGGTTCTGCGTTCAGACCGCGTTCCTCCGTACACCGGCCCACCCCCTAAACTGAACCGGTTGCGGCCGTGCCCCGCCGCCCGTCCTGTCCGGAGTCCGTTGTTCCCATGTCGCCCTGGCGCCCCCGCCTGCTGCTGTTGATTGCCTGCGTCGCGCTTGCGGCGTGTCGTCCCGCTGGAGATCCGGCGGCCGCACCCGTGGAGACGGTTGAGGTCGCGAGCCCGGAAGAGGGTGGCGCCGTCAGTACCGCGCCGCTGAGTGATGAGGACATGCCCGAGGTCGCCAATCTCCCGGAGGCGAGCATCGAAGGCGTCGACTGGTCGCCGATGGTGCTCAGCGACGGCACCGCGTCGCTGGGCTGCGAGCTGGACTATGCCAACGCCGGCGACGGCGACGTGCTCGGCGCGTTCGAACGCGAGGCCCTGCGTGAGGCGATGTCGGCCTGCGCCGAACGCGGCGTGTTCCGGCTGCGCTTCCGTGGCCGCGTCACCCAGGAATTCACCCAGCTCATGCAGCGCCTGGCGGTCGTCGCCGACGAGCTGCAGATCAACAAGCGTGTGCTCGACATCGATTCCAGCGGCGGCATGGTCGAAGAGGCGATCCGTGCCGGCGACGTGATCGCCGAATCGCGCTGGACGATCTGGGTGCGCGAGGGCGCGGTCTGCCACAGCTCCTGCGTGTTCGTGTTGGCCGGCGGCGACACGCGACTGATCGGCGGCCGGGTCGGCATCCACCGCATCATCCGCATGAGTTCCAGTGCCTCCACGCGCGCGGAGCTCAACCGCGAGCTGCGCGCGGTCTACGGCCGCGTGCGTGATTACCTGGAGCGCAACGGGGCCGCGGTGGCGGTGGCCGACCTGATGATGGCGGTGCCCAACCGCAGCCTGCGCATCCTCACGCCCGACGAACTCAAGCTCTACGGCCTCGACGGCGTGAACCCGGCGCAGGACGATCTCGACCGTCTGCGCCTGATGCGCAAGTGCGGCCAGGATTTCGTCAACCGGCGCGACGCCTATGTGCGCGCGTTCGACACCACCTGCAATGCGCCCGATCGCGATGTCGAGCAGCTGGCCGCCTGCGGCCTGGAACTGCGCGGCACGTTCGGCTTTCCGGACGAGCAATGCCCGTCGGAAAGTCCGCTGTCGGAGTTCGATCTCGTCGGCCAGCTGACCGCGGCCGCCGGCATCGCCAGCCGGCTGCGCATCCTCGGCGTACCGGGGGTCGAACCGCAGCCTGCGGCGGAGGCGCGGCCGGCGAATGTGGCGCCCGTGCGGCGACGCGCGGCCGGCACGCAGGTGCCGGCGGCCGAGGCGTCCAACGTGCCGCCGCCTGAGGCGCCGCCGAGCGACGAGTCGGCCGACAGCACCGAACCCGCTGCCGAGACTGCGGAGACGGACGAGGAGGGCTGAGGCCCGCGCGCGGCGTGCGAATTGGCCTGCATTCGCCGTCGCGCGACGGGCGGCGCACGCGACGCCCTGCGCACGACCGCCCGCCCGCCGCCGCTGCCGCTGCCGCCTAGACCGCGTCGTCCTGCAGGAAGCCGCCGGACTGCCGGCGCCACAGCTGCGCGTAGATGCCGTCGGCGGCGATCAGCGCCTCGTGCGTCCCCTGCTCGACGATGCGACCGCGGTCCATGACGATCAGGCGGTCCATCGCCGCGATCGTCGACAACCGGTGCGCGATCGCGATGACGGTTTTGCCTTCCATCAACCGGTAAAGGTTTTCCTGGATCGCCGCCTCGGCCTCGGAATCGAGCGCCGACGTGGCTTCGTCCAGCACCAGGATCGGCGCGTTCTTCAGCAGCACGCGCGCGATCGCGATGCGCTGCCGCTGTCCGCCCGACAGCTTGACCCCGCGCTCGCCCACATGGGCGTCGTACCCGGTGCGGCCCTTGGCGTCACTGAGGGTGAGGATGAAGTCGTGCGCCTCGGCCCGCTTCGCGGCATCGAGCATGTCCGCCTCGCTCGCGTCGGGCCGGCCGTAGAGGATGTTCTCGCGCACCGAGCGGTGCAGCAGCGAGGTGTCCTGGGTGACCATGCCGATCTGCGCGCGCAGGGAATCCTGCGAGACGGTCGCGATGTCGACGCCGTCGATGCGGATCGCGCCGGCCTCGCGGTCGTAGAAGCGCAGCAGCAGATTGACCAGCGTCGACTTGCCCGCGCCGGAGCGGCCCACCAGGCCGATCTTCTCGCCCGGACGCACGTGCAGGTCGAGGTCTTCGATGAGCGTGCGGTCCTGCTGGCCGTAGTGGAAATCGACGTGTTCGAAGCGGATGTCGCCGGCGATCGCCGGCAGCGGCGCGGCATCCTGTGCGTCGTCGACCGTCGGCGCCAGCGAGATCGAGTTGATGCCGTCGCGCACCGTGCCGATGTTTTCGAACAGCGCCGACAGCTCCCACATGATCCATTGCGACATGCCGAGCATGCGCAGCGCCAGCGCCAGGCCCACGGCGATCGCGCCGGTGCTGATCGCGCCGTCCAGCCACAGCCACAGGCCCAGCGCCGCCACCGACGCCACCAGCAGCATGTTCAGCACGTAGTTGCACACGTTGACCATGGTCACCAGGCGCATCTGCCCGTGCACGGTCTTGAGAAAGCCGTCCATCGCCTCGCGGGCGTAGGCCTGCTCGCGCTGCGAATGCGAGAACAGCTTGACCGTGGCGATGTTGGTGTAGCTGTCGACGATGCGGCCGGTCATCACCGAGCGCGCATCGGCTTGGCGTTCGGAGATCCGGCTCAGCCGCGGCACGAACACGCGCATCAGTGCCGCGTAGGCGAGCACCCAGCCGAGAAAGGGCAGCATCATCCGCCAGTCCGCGGACGCGGCGACGATCAGCGCGCCGGTGAGGTACACCAGCACGTAGTTGCCCACGTCCAGCAGCTTGATCACGGTTTCGCGCACGGCCAGAGAGGTCTGCATCAGCTTGGTGGCGATGCGGCCGGCGAACTCCTCCTGGAAGTAGCCCATCGACTGCCGCAGCAGATACCGGTGCACGTTCCAGCGGATCCGCATCGGGAAGTTGCCGAGCAGGGTCTGGTGGATGATCAACGAGCTGAACATCGTGAGCAGCGGCAACGCGACCAGCACCAGCACCGCCATCGCGGCCAGCCGCCCGCCCTCGGCCTGCATGAAGCTGTCGGGCGTGTGCGAGGCCAGCCGGTCGACCAGCGAGCCGACATAGGCATAGAGCACGACCTCGGCGATCGCGATCGTTGCGGTGAACGCCGCCATCAGCAGCAGCCATTTGCCGCTGCCGCGGACGTAGTGCATGCAGAACGCGAACAGCGTCGTCGGCGGCTGTGTCGGTGCGGTGGGCGGGAAGGGATCGATGCGGTTTTCGAACCAGCGGAGCATGGCGGACCTTGGCGCGTCCCGCGGGACGCGGCGATGGGGGGCACGGGGAGCGCCCATTGTCGGTGGTGCGCGGCGGCCGCGCCTGGGGGGTCAGGGCACGTCGAGCACGATCCGGCCGAGATGATGGGTTTCGAGCGCCTGCGCCGCTTCGGCGATCCGCGCCAGCGGCAGGCGCCTGCCCAGATGCAGGTGGAACGGCCCGCGTGCGATGGCGCGGCACGCGGCGTGCACGTGGGCCGCGCCTGCGCGTGCACCGAACCCGCTGGCTGCGACGTCGGCGCGCATCGGCGGCGGGCGGACGCCGTGCGGCCATGCGATGCGCCCGCCGGCGCGCAGCGCGGCCACGGCGGTCTCCGCGCTGCGGGCGTCGTCGGCGGTCAGCAGCGCCGCGTCCAGGCCGTCGGGCGCGAAGATGCGCAGCGCCGCGCTCAGATCATGGCGTCGCCCGTCGATCGCCATGTCCGCGCCGAGCCGTTCCGCCAGTGCTTGCCCGTCCGCCCCCGAGGCCACCGCCAGCACGCGGGCGCCGCGCAGCCGCGCGAACTGCAGCGCCATGTGGCCGATGCCGCCACTGGCGCCGAAGACCAGCAGCGCGTCGCCGCGTGCGATGCGCAGTGCCGCGTCGACCGCGTGCATCGCCAGCCCGCCATCGACCGGCAGCGCCGCGGCCTGCTGCAACGGCAGACCGGACGGCACCGGCCATAGATGGTCGGCATCGACGAGGGTGAACTGCGCATGGAAGCCGAACCCGGCCCGGCGTGCCGGCACCAGGCCGCAGACCCGGTCGCCTTCGCGGAACCGGTGCACGCCGGCGCCGACCTCGACCACCGTGCCGGCACCCTCCGAGCCGCCGATGAAGGGCACCGCCGACGCGCCGGCGGTGCCGAGCCGACCTTCGCGTTCGAGCACGTCCCAGTGGCCGAATCCGGCAGACAGCACGCGGACCAGCACCTCGCCCGGTCCCGGCACCGGAATCGGCGCGTCGATGCCGCGCCAGGCCGATGCGTCGCCGATGCGGGTCACGGCGAGGGCCGTCATCGTCTCCGCCTCGATGTCGGGTGCACCGGCATCGTCCGGTGGAGGCAGGGTGGAAACGGCGTCGAGGGTCATCGGAATCCTGGAGGCTTGCGGTCGGTGGTCGCGAAGGTTAGAACCTCAACATTGATTGAGGTCAAGCGGGGCGAATGCAATGACGGCCGTGGACGACGCGCTCTCGGTGGGCGAACTGGCGGTGCGCAGTGGCGTGGCGGTGTCGGCGCTGCACTTCTATGAGCGCCAGGGCCTGCTGCGCAGCGGCCGCAACGCGGGCAACCAGCGGCGTTACGGGCGCGATGTGTTGAGGCGGGTCGCGGTGATCCGCGTGGCGCAACGCGCCGGTGTGCCGCTGGCCGAGATCCGGGCCGCGCTCGACACCCTGCCCGATGGCCGTACGCCCACGCGGGCCGACTGGAGCCGGCTGTCGCGGCACTGGCGCAGCGCGCTGGATGCGCGGATCGCGCAACTGACCGCATTGCGCGAGCAGCTCGACGGTTGCATCGGCTGCGGCTGTCTCTCGCTCAGGCAATGCCCACTGCGCAATCCCGACGACATCGCGGCCGGACAGGGCCCGGGCGCACCGTATCTGGATCGCTGACGCCGTGCGGTCCGGATGGTGGGGCCGCCGCGCCGGCGCAGATGCGATCGTCTACGGCCGGTCCTCAGCGTCGGCGATGTCAAGCCGTCGGTCCGCCCCTGGCCGCCGAGCGCGGCGGCGGACCTGACCGCTTGCGCGGACCCGTCAATGCGATGACCAGAGACATGACCGCCCGCGACCGCCGCACGGAGCACCGCCGGCTCACTCCGACAGCTGGACCGGCACGGCCGCCCGTTCGGCAGGGTCGGCCTCGAAGAACGGCGCCGGCCCGATGCCGGCGACGCGGGCCACCGCGAGGTCGGGCACGCGTTGCACGGCATCGTTGAGGTCGCGCACCGCGCCGTTGTAGAAGCGGCGCGCGTACTGCAGGTTGGCTTCGACCTCGACCAGATCGCGCTGTAGCTGCAGGAAGTTCGCGCTCGCCGCGAGCTCCGGATACGCCTCCTGCAGGGCCAGCAGCCGCCCGATCCCGGCCGACAACGCCGGTTCGATCGCCGCGAGCGCGGCCGGTTCGTGCAGTCCGTGCGCGCGATCGCGCAGGGCGGTCACGGCGTCGAGCGTGCTGCGTTCGTGGTCGGCATAGGCCGACACGGCGCGCGCCAGCGCCGGCACGAGGTCGTGACGCCGCATCAGCTGCACGTCGACGTCGGCCCAGGCGGTGCGCACCTGGTTGCGCAGCCGGACCAGCCGGTTGAAGACCAGCACGGCCCAGGCCAGCAACGCGATCGCGACCGCTGCCAGCCACAGTGCACCGCTCATCCGACACCCTCCGTACGGGGCATGGACACGGTCGGGAGCGATGCGGCGTCGGACATGGCCCCGAGGATACCGCGCGACGCATCGGGCACCAGCGCCCGTCCGGCGAAGGTCGGACGCGGTGCTTGCCGCGGTTCCGGCGCCGCGTACACTCGGTCCCCTCATCGCCGCAGCAGGAGTGTTGTCCGCATGAATGTCCTCCGCCTCTCGATGTCGGCCGCGTTGCTGGCCGCATTCGCCTCCACCGCCGTCGCCCAGCAGCCCGCGCCGGCCCAAGCTGCCCCGGCCGCCGCTGCGCAACCGCCGCTCACGCCGGAGCAGCAGGCCCAGGTCGAGCGTCAGAACGCCGAAATGGGCGCCGCCGCGCAGCAGGTGCTGCAGATGATCGACGCCGATCGCGCGGGCGAGGTCTGGGACGGCGCGTCGCAGACGATGAAGGGCACGGTGGGTCGCGACGAATTCATCCGCCAGCTCGCCGCCGACCGCGCCCAGCTCGGCGCCGCCGCGCGACGTGATGCGCCGGCGGTCAGCCGCTCGCAGTTCCAGGCCGGGGAGACGGTGCCGGCCGGCATCTACATCAACGTGGCGTTCCCGACCACGTTCGCCGCGCAGCCGCAGCCGATCCGCGAGCTGGTGTCGTTCCGCCTCGACGAGGACCGCACCTGGCGCGTGTCGGGTTACAGCGTGCGTTGACGCGGGCGCGGCGGGCCGGGCGCGCAGGCGTGCCCGGACTTCGCGCGGCGCGCGCCGCTCAGTCCGCGGCGTGCACGTGGATCGAATGGCTGCCCAGCGCCACCGTCTGGCCCGCGCGGATCTTGCAGGTCTTGCGCAGTTCCACCGCGCCGTCGACGCGGACCGCCCCGCTCGCCACCAGCGCCTTGCCGGCGCCGCCGCTGTCGCACAGCCCGACCAGTTTCAGCAGCTGGTTGAGTTCGACGTGCTCGGCCTCGAGCAGGAAAGGCACCGGTGCGGGCATGGCGGACAACCGTGGAAACGACGAGGGGCGCGATTATCGCACCGGTGTCGTCAGCGTCTGCGAGCGTGCGCGCGGACGCGGGAGCAGGGCCGCGCTCGCGTCCGCGACCCTGCGTGCGGCCCGGCCCGGTCGCCTTGTGCGGGCAGCCCCACGGTTCGCTGCGCAACGCGTCACCCACGCGGCTCTGCGCCGGTGCGCCGGTCCAGGAGGTGATCCGGTCCGCCCCGGAAGCGTCGGGTAAGGTAAGTCCTACGCATTCTGGAGACCCATTGCATGCCCGCATGTCCACGCCCGTTCCCGTGCCCAGGCGACGCCGCGTGATCCGCCCCGGCGTTCCCGACAACGAGGTCCTGCGGCAGGCGACGCTCGATGCCTACCGGATCCTCGATACCCCGCCCGAGGCGGCGTTCGACGATCTGGTGGCGATCGCGGCCGCGATCTGCGACGTGCCGATCGCCGTGGTCACGCTGATCGATCACGAACGGCAATGGTTCAAGGCCAAGCTCGGTCTCGACACCCAGGAAGGGGCGCGCGACACCGCGTTCTGCGCCCACGCCATCCTGCAGCCGCAGGAGACGATGGTGGTCCGCGACGCGACCGAGGATCCGCGCTTCCGCGACAATCCCCTGGTCAACGGCATCCCGCACGTGCGCTTCTATGCCGGCGCGCCGCTGCTGGCGACCAACGGCCTGCCGATGGGCACGTTCTGCGTCATCGACGACCGGCCGCGCGATCTGGCGCCGGACCAGCGCGCCGCGCTGGAGGCGCTGTCGCGGCAGGCCTCGCGGTTGATGGAGCTGCAGCGCGTCAGCGGCGAGTTGCGCCTGCAGATCGAGGAGCGCGGCTGGTACGAGCAGCAGTTGCTGCATTACCAGCAGGAACTGGAATCGCAGAACGCGGACCTGACCGAACAGTCGATGACCGATCCGCTGACCGGACTGTCGAACCGGCGCGCGTTCGCGCAGGCGGTGGACGCGGCCATCGACGCCGCGACCCGGGACGGCACGCCGCTCGCGATCGCGGTGGTCGACATCGACCACTTCAAGACGATCAACGACCTGCATGGCCATGCCGAAGGCGATCGCGTGCTGCAGGCGCTGGGCGCACTGCTGAAGCAGGATGCCGGCGCGGCCCGCGGCCGGGTCGCGCGCTACGGCGGCGAGGAGTTCGTGTTGCTGCTCGCGGGCCTCACCGACGCCGCAGCCGCGCTGCGCTGCGAGCATCTGCGCGAAGCGGTGGCGCTGGCGCCGACCGGCCTGCCGGTGACGGTCAGCATCGGCGTCGCCGCCTTGCGTGCGGGCGAGGATGCCACCGGCCTGTTCGCGCGCGCGGATGCCGCGCTCTACCAGGCCAAGCGCGACGGTCGCGACCGCGTGCGCCTGGCGCCTTGAGGGCTCAGTCGGTGATCTGCTTGGACTCGCCGGCGGCGATGTTCTCGACGTGCACGATGCGGCGCGGCCGCTGCAGCATCGGATACGCCACCACCGCCGCGAGGATGATCGCGACACCGGCGTAGAACTGCGGCGACAGTTCGTGCTGTTCGCCGAGCAGCACGATCGCCAGCGCGATCGCATAGACGGGTTCCAGGTTCACCGCCAGCTGCGCGGCGAACGCGCTCATGTGCCGCAGTGCGACCAGCGACAGCGCGAACGGCAGCAGCGTGCAGGCGAACGCGAGCAGCAGCAGATAGCCGGCGTCCTGCAGGCTGGGCAGGGTCAGCAGGCTGCCGGCGAAGGCGGGGAACAGCAGCGGCATCAGCGGCGCGAGCAGGGTCAGCGTCAGCGTGCCGGCGCCGAGTTCCACCGCGGTCACGGTCAGCGGATCGGCGCGTTCGACCAGGCGCTTGTTGAGCGAGCCGAAGCACGCGACGAAGAACGCCGACAGCGCGCCGACCGCCACGCCCACGCGCATGCCGTCGGGGATGCCACCGACCACCAGGGCCACGCCCGGCAGCACGGCGACGCCCAGCGCGAGCTCCCGCCACGAGAACCGGCTGCGCGCGATCAAGGGTTCGATCAGCGCGACGAACACGGTCGCCAGCGCGATGCAGGTCGCCGCGACCGAGGCATTGGCCAGCTTCACCGCGCCGTAGAAGGTGAGCCAGTGCAGCGCGACCAGCGCGCCGACGCCGGTATAGGCGAGCAGCAGGCGCGTCGGCATCGCCCGCAGGCCGCGCCACACGCGCGGCACCAGCAGCAGCACCGCGGTGACCAGCAGCATCCGCCACCAGACCAGCGGCAGCGCGGGCAGGGTGATCAGCTTGCCGAGGATCGCGGTGACGCCCCACAGCAGCACGCAGAAGTGGATCTGCCAATGGGCTTTGGCGACGGGCGTCATCGGCATCGGATTCGGGGCGGGCGCGCATTATCCATTGCGCGCCGCGGTTCGTGCGGCGCGGGTCAGCGCGGCTCCGGCCCCGGGCCGACGGGGGCGCGCGTGACCGTGCCCTCGGCCTGGCTCCGGCGCTGCTGCGCGCGTCCCAGCCACAGGCCGAGCGCGGCCCACACCAGCGCCAGCGGCACCACCACGCTCACCAGCCCGCCCAGTGCCAGGCCGAGGCGGCCGAGCAGGCCCTCGGTCTGCGCGCCGACGACATCGCCCACGCGGTAGACGAACGTGTCGATGAAGGCCTTGGCCTTGTACTTGTCCTCGCGGCCGACGACGGTGAACAGGGTTTCGCGCGCCGGGCGGGTCAGGCCGCGCTGCACGGCGCGGTTGGTCGCCTCGAGCAGGATCAGCACCAGGAACGAGCCGTAGATCGCCAGGCCGATGAACCCGACCGCCATCGCGATCGGCAGCAGCGCAAGCGCGACGCCCAGCCCCAGGCGCCGGATGATGTGCCCGGTCAACGTGACCTGCAGGACCAGCACCGCGACCTGGGTCCACATGTCGATGCTGCCGAGCAGGCCGGTGCGCGCGTCGAGATCGGTTTCCGCCGCGGCTACCATCTGCAGGCGGGTGAAATAGATGAAGGTCGCGACCACGGTCATGATGACCACGTAGCCGGCGATGCCGAGCAGGTACGGCGATGCGAACACGGCGCGGAAGCCGGCCCAGGCGCTGCCGCCGATACGCTCGTGTTCCGCCGTCCTGGCGTTCGGCGTGGGCGCTGCGGCCTCGGCCTCGGCGTGCCGGTCCGGCTGCACGCGCACCAGCAGCCAGGCCATGACGATGGCGAGCGCGAGGAAGCCGCAGGCCAGGGGCAGCAGGCTCGCGGTGCCGAGCGGCTCGGCCAGGCGTGCGGCCAGCCACGGCCCGAAGATCGCGCCCAGGGTGCCGCCGACCGCGATCAGCGCGAAGAAGCGCTTGCCCTGGTCGCTGGAGAACCGGTCCGCGAGCAAGGCCCAGAACACCATCGTCACGAACAGGTTGAAGACGCTGAACCACACGTAGAACACCTGCCCGCTGCGTGCGCCGACGGCGTCCGGCGCGAACACCAGCAGCGCCCAGAAGCCGAGCAGGCTGAGGATGAAGAAGCCGTACGTCGCCGAGATGAAGGAGAGCCGGCGCAGCCGGCTCACCATCCAGCCGAACAGCGGGTTCACCAGCAGGGTCACGACCGCCGTGCCGATGAACAGCCAGCGCACGCTGTCGAGACCGCGTTCCATGCCGAGCGCGTCGCGTGCCGGGCGCAGCATCATCAGCGCGGTCAGGATGAAGAAGAAGAACGCGCCGGCGATCGCGACCGGCGCGACCTCGTCGCGACGGAGATTGAAGAAGCCGGCGATGCGCGTCGACATCCGGCGGGCCTCAGCCGAACATCGCGGTCAGCTCGGCCTGTCGGGCCTCGCTGAGCAGCGGGCCACGGCCGGCGCGCAGCTGATCGGCCTGGCGGTCGGCGCGGCGGGTGGCCGGGATCACCGCGGTGACTGCCGGATGGCTGATCGCGAACTTCAGGAACATCTGCGCCCACGAGGTCACGCCGGCGTCGTCGGCCCAGCCCGGAAGCGGTGTGTCGCGGACCTGCGCGAACAGCCTGCCGTCGTCGAAGGCGCGGTTGACCAGCACGGCGACGCCCTGGTCCTGCGCCGCCGGCAGCAGTGTGCGCCCGGCCTGTGGCGCATTGACCGAGTAGTTCACCTGGATGAAATCGGGCTTGCGCGTGCGCATCGCCTGCAGCAGCGGCGCGTGACCGCTCTCGAGATAGTGGGTGAGCCCGATGTAGCGGGTCAGGCCCTGTGCCTTGAGTTCCTGGGCGTAGCCCCAGGCGACATCCAGGGCGCGCAGGTTGTGGACCTGCAGCAGGTCGACGCGCTCGGTGCGCAGGCGGCGCTGGGTCCGCGCCCATTGCGCTTCCATCGCGGCGCGGTCGTCGGCGGCGATCTTGGTGGCCAGGAAGCACCGCTCGCGAAAGCCGCCGTCTGCGAGCAGCGCGCCGAGCACCTCGTCGGCATTGGTGTAGTTGGGCGAGGTGTCGAACACCGTGGCGCCACCGTCGAAGAACACCCGGATGGTCTCCTTGAGGCCTTCGAACTCGGGCGAATCCAGCGCCACCTCGTAGCTGCCCGACGTACCGCCACCGATCACCGGCAGCGGCTCGCCGCTGGACGGAATGGTCCGCGTCCGCAGCGCAGCGCCATCGGACGCATCCGCGACGGCGGGGGCGGGCATCGCCGGTGACGGGGCGGCCTCGCGGCTGCAGGCGGCCATGGGCGCGAAGGCCAGACCGGTGGCGGCCAGCGAAGCGGTGGTCAGAAAGCGACGGCGCGACGGCATGGGGCGTCTCCTGCATCGGATCGGTCGTCCGATCATAGGCGCTCAGCCGGAACCGGGCCCATGGCAGGGGTGGCCCACGGTGACTATGCGCGATCGGTCGGTTGCGGCCGACGGCCCTCCGGGCGCGCCGGCACGGGAGTACGCTGTCGCTCCGCCGCGGCCGCGGTGCCGGCCCCCGCACGCGGCCGCAGGGCGTGTGCCGGGATCCGGGAACCAGTGAAGTTTTCCGGATCCGGGCCGATCTTGGGGCGTGCAGGACGACGGAAGCGAGATGGCGCTGGACGAACGAAAGCTGGCGGTCTCGGATCTGCGGACAGGCATGTATGTCTGCCGGCTGGACCGTGACTGGGAAGGCACCCCCTTTCTCCTTCAGGGCGTACTGATCGATTCCCAGGACGACATCGATACGCTGTCCCGGCTGTGCGAGCACGTGTACATCGACCTCGAGCGCTGGGACGGGCCGCTGGGCCTTGCGCTGCTCGCCGAGGACGCGTCTGCCGCCGTCGCCGCGCCGACGACGGCGCGTGAGGCGCGCGTCTTGCGGGATGCCGACATCCGCGCCCTGCAGGGCTCGACGCCGTATCCGGAACAGGTCGAGTTCGAACAGGAGCTCGCCGACGCCCGTGAGGCCCATGCCCGCGCCACAGCATTCGCAACCCGCGTGCTCGACGACGTCCGCAACGGGCGTCCGCTCTCGCCTGCGGACGTGCGCGAGGCGGTCGAGCCGATGGTGCGCAGCCTCGTGCGCAATGCCGACGCCTTCCTCTGGCTCGATACCCTGCGCGAACGCGGCCGCTACGAATATGCCCACGCCCTGGGCTGCAGCGCGCTCGCGGTGGCGTTCGGGCGACATGTCGGATTGCCGGAGCCGATGCTGGTCGACCTCGCGAGCGGCGCGCTGCTGCTCGATATCGGCAAGCTGCGCGTTGAGCCGTCCCTGCTCACCACGGGCGAGGTCTACAGCAGCGCACAGATGCGCTCGATGCAGACGCACGTGACGCACGCGCTGGCGCTGCTCGACGAGAGCGGCGCCGTGCCCGCGCACGTGCGCGAGATGGTGCGTACGCATCACGAACACGTCGACGGCACCGGTTATCCCGCGGGCCTGGCGGGCGATGCGATTCCCTTGCTCGGACGGATCGCCGCGGTGGTGGATGCCTACGATGCGATGACCAGCGACCGGCCCCATCGTCGCGCCGTCGGCCAGCACGTCGCGCTGCAGGCGCTGTACCGCGACCGGGGCAGCCGGTATGCGCCCGAGGTGGTCGAGCAGTTCATGCAGTGCATGAGCGTCTATCCGATCGGTTCGCTGGTCGAGCTGAGCACGGGTGAGGTCGCGATCGTGATGGCGCAGAACGCGGCGCGCCGGCTGCAGCCACGGGTCATGGTGCTCACGGCGCCGGACAAGCGCCTGCTGGAGCAGTTCCACAGCCTCGATCTGATGGTCCGTGCGCATGGTGACGAGCCGGTGCGCATCGTCGCGCCGTTGCCGCCCGGTGCCCACGGGCTCGACCCGGTCGCATTGTTCCTGTGAGCGGGGGATCCGGATGCTGAACCGCGCGGAGGCGTTCGACTGCGTGGCGCGGCTGCGCGCGCAAGCCAGCTCAGATGCGCCGGCCGCCGTGCTGGTGGTGCGGGTCCAGCGCATGCGCGACGTCGAACTCTCGTTCGGCTACGACGCGGCCGATGCGCTTGCGGTGCACCTCGAGCAGCGCGTGCGCGAGGTGTTGCGTCCGGGCGATACGCTCGTGCGCACGGGCGAGGCGGACATGCTCGTACTGCTGCCGGCCCTGCACGGGCGGGCCCATGCCGCGCTGGCGGCGGCGAAGATCGTGCGCGCACTGCAGATGCCGTTCAACGCGGCGACCGGCGACATCCATCCACTGGTGGTCGTGGGGATCACCGTCTGCCCCGAGGACGGCGAGACCCCGGAACTGCTGTGCCGGCGCGCGGATCGTGCCTGCGACGATGCGCTGCTCAGCGTGGAGCGCATCGCGTTCTGGAGCGCGCCGTCGATTCCGCTCGAGGCCGTCCAGAAGGCGCTGCGCGGGGCGATCGCGGAGAACCAGCTGCAGCTGCATCTGCAGCCGATCCAGCGCATGTCCGACGGCCGCATCGTCAGTTACGAAGCGCTGTCACGCTGGACGCACCCGGTCCTGGGCCCGGTGCCGCCGGCGCTGTTCGTCGGCGTGGCCGAACGCAGCGGACAGATCGGCGATCTCACGCGCTGGACCCTCAACGTCGGCCTGCGCCACCTGGCCGAATTGCGCGGCGCAGATCCGGATGCCCGGCTCGCGGTCAATCTGTCGGTGGAAGTGCTGCAGCTGCCGGGTTTCGTCGATCAGGTGTTCGACCTCATGCGGCTGTGGTGCGTGCCGCGCGATGCGCTGGTGCTCGAGGTCACCGAGAGCGCGCTGATGCGCGACGTGGCCCAGTGCGAGCGCCTGCTCGCCGCGCTGCGCGAGGGCGGCGTGCGTATCGCGATTGACGATTTCGGTACCGGGTATTCGTCGATGGCCTACCTGCACCGCCTGCCGGTGGATGCGCTGAAGATCGATCGCAGCTTCATCCACGACATGGCCACCGACATCCGCGCGCAGCGTCTGGTCGGCACGATGATCGAACTCGCCCATCAGCTCGGCCTCAACGTCGTGGCCGAAGGCGTGGAAGCGCCGGAATCGCTGGCGCAGCTGGCGGCGCTCGGCTGCGATTACGCCCAGGGTTATCTGATCGGCCGCCCGACCGCGGCCGAAGACGTCGTCGCCGCGGCGCTCGCGGCGGCCGCCGCGACGCGGCCGGATACCGCCTGACAGGACGCGTGAGTGGACGCGGCACCCGTGACGCTTCAGGCGCCGCCGCTGCCCGAGCGAGTCACCTCGGTCGTTGCGACGGTGTGGCGTGCGGGCCCTGGCTCAGGCGCCCGTCCGTACGCGGAGTGCTGTATTCGCATCCGTATCCGCGGACGCGCCTCGCTGTGGTCGAACGGCGTCCGCCTAACGCAGGCGTGCGGCGACGCTGTCCCAGCTGACCAGCTGCCAGAACGCCTCGAGATACCGCGGGCGGTTGTCGCGATAGTCCGGATACGCGGCGTGCTCCCACAAGGAGACCGCGAGTAGCGGGGTGTCGTCGCCAGTCAACGGGGTCGCGGCGTTGGCGGTGGCCACGATGCCCAGGCGACCGTCGGGGCGTTGCACCAGCCACACCCAGCCCGCACCGAACTGGCGCAGGGCGACGGCGTTGAAGCGTGCGCGCAGGGTGTCGACATCGCCGAAATCGCGCGTGACGGCTTCGCCCAGCGCCCCTTTCGGCCCGCTGCCGCCGGCGGCCGATGGCCGCAGCGAATGCCAGTAGAAGGCGTTGTTCCAGGCCTGCGCCGCATGATCGAACAGCTCGCCTTGCGCCTTGCGCACGATCGCCTCGAGTGGCGCCTCGTCCAGCTCGGTGCCGGCGGTGAGCGCATTCACCCGTTCGATCAGTGCACGTTGATGGTGGCCGTGATGCTGGTCCAGGGTCTCGCCGGACAGGTGCGGCTCGAGCGCGGTGCGGTCGTAGGGGAGTGCGGGTAATTCGAGGGGCATGAGGCCGGAAATCCTGTGAGCCGCTGGCCGCAGCGACGACGCGATAGAATGTGCCGATTCTAACCCTGACCGTTGCCGGCATCGCCCGGCGGCTTGGTCACGCAGGAGTGGTATCCGTGTCGATCCTCGAACGCATCCAGGCCGAAATCGACGGCCATGCCGTCGTGCTGTTCATGAAGGGGACGCCGCGCTTTCCGATGTGCGGCTTTTCCGCGCGCACCGTGCAGGCGCTGCACGACGCGGGCGCGCGCGGCTATCGCACGATCAACGTGCTCGAGGAGCCGGAGATCCGCGCCAACCTGCCGCGGTTCTCGAATTGGCCGACGTTCCCGCAGCTGTTCATCCACGGCGAGCTGATCGGCGGCTGCGACATCACCCTGGAGCTGCACGAATCCGGCGAACTCGCGCGCATGGTCGCCGAGGTGCTGCAGGCGTGAGTGCGGTCGTGTCCGACGCGCCGGCGACCGCGGGGTCGCTGGCCGGGCGCGTCGTGCTGGTGGCCGGCGCGCACGGCGGTCTCGGCGAGGCCGCGGCGCTGGCCTGCGTGCATGCCGGCGCCACCCCCGTCCTGCTCGGGCGCAAGGTGCCGAAGCTCAACCGGCTGCACGACCGGCTGCAGGCCGCAGGCGGCACGCCGGTGCTGTATCCGCTCGATCTGGAAGGCGCATCGCCCGACGACTACGCCGATCTCGCGACGCGTATCGATGCCGCATTCGGCCGGCTCGATGGCGTGCTGCATGTCGCGGCGCACTTTTCCGGACTCACACCGCTCGAGCACACCGATCCGGCAGCGTTCGCGCGCGCGCTGCACGTCAACCTCACCGCGCGCTGGTGGCTGACCCAGGCCTGCCTGCCGCTGCTACGCCGGGCCGACGACAGCGCAGTGGTGTTCGCGATCGACGACCGCGCCCGCAGCACCGGCGCGTACTGGGGCGGCTACGGCCTGGCCCAGGCCGGCCTCGAGGCGCTGGTGCGCATGCTCCACGCGGAGCTGGCGCGCTCGCCGGTGCGGGTGAGCGGCCTGCAGCCGCCGCCGATGCGGACCGCGCTGCGCGCCCGCGCGCACGTGGAGGAAGACGACCGCATCGCCCGTGACCCCGGCGACGTCGCCGCGGCCTGCATCACCTTGCTGGCGCCGGAAGGCGTGGCCCACCGTGGCGAGATCTGGTCGCCCGCCTCGAGCCTTTCCGTATGACCATCGCGTCTGCCGCGCTGCTGCTGTTTCTGATTCTCGATCCGCTGGGCAACATCCCGGTGTTTCTCAGCATGTTGCGGCGCCTCACGCCACAGCGGCAGCGGATCGTCCTCGCACGCGAGCTGCTGATCGCCCTGCTGGTGCTGATGGGCTTCCTGTGGGCGGGCAAGTACGCGCTCGAGGTCATGCACCTGCGCCAGGAATCGGTCGCGATCGCCGGCGGCATCGTGCTGTTCCTGATCGGCATCCGCATGATCTTCCCGCCGCCGGAGGGCCTGATGGGCGAGATCCCCGACGGGGAGCCCTTCATCGTGCCCATGGCCATCCCGTTGGTCGCCGGCCCCTCGGGCATGGCGGCGGTGATGCTGATGGGCAGCAACGAGCCCGATCGCCTCGGCGAATGGAGCCTGGCGCTGATGATCGCCTGGGGCGCGACTGCGGCGATCCTGTTTTCGGCCACCTACCTCTACAAGCTGCTCGGTCTGCGCGCGCTGACCGCGATCGAGCGCCTGATGGGCATGCTGCTCGTCGCCATCTCGGTGCAGATGCTGCTCGACGGGCTGGTCGGTTTCCTGCGGGGCGCCGGCGCCGCCTGAGCACGTGACCGTGGCGCGACAAGGGTTTGGCGGCCACATCTCCGGTATCGGATAAAAACGAGTCAGGTCAGTGGCTTGCGTCGCATCCGGGATGTCACGGCACTGTCATTTTCGCCGTCTACCATGTTAACCTGTTGTTAACCACGGCATGCCCACGCGCCGTTGGCCGGGGCTTCCCACCGTCTGTTCCACGTCCTGAACGTCGCTCGCCGCGAGGCGTCGACGCACTCCACGCACCGAGGCTTACACCCATGACTCACATGCACCGCGCCCGACTTTCCAAGCTGTCGCTCGGCCTGATCGTCGCACTCGCCGCCGCGCCCGCCTTCGCGCAGAGCACCTCCGCCGGTGTCGGCGGTCAGGTCACCGGCTCCGGCGGCCAGCCCGTCCAGGGCGCGGAAGTCACCATCGTCCACACCGAGTCGGGCACGGTCAGCCGGGCCACCACCGATGCCAGCGGCCGCTACAACGCCCGCGGCCTGCGCGTCGGCGGTCCGTACACGATCACGGTGACCAAGGCGGGCGAGGGCACGCGCACCGAAGACAACGTCTTTCTGAATCTCAACCAGGTCAACACGGTCAACACCGCGCTGACGGGTGACATGACGACGCTGCAGACGGTGACCGCGACGGCGATCGGCGGTGGATCGGAAATCTTCAGCGCGAACAAGATGGGTACGGGCACCAACGTCACCAGCGCCGAAATCGAAGCGCTGCCGTCGATCAGCCGCACCCTGCAGGACTACGCCCGCCTCGACCCGCGCGTGTCGCAGACCGACAAGGCCCGTAACGAGATCTCGATCGGCGGGCAGAACCCGCGCTACAACGCGATCCGCGTCGACGGCATCAACAGCGGCGACACGTTCGGCCTGGAATCCAACGGCCTGGCCGCACCGCGCCAGCCGTTCTCGATGGACACCATCGACGAAATCGCCGTGGACGTGGCCAACTACGACGTCACGATCTCCGGCGGCGTCGGCGGCGTGATCAACGCGGTCACCAAGTCGGGCACCAACAATTTCAGCGGCACGGTCTACGGCATCTACCGTGACAACGACTGGTCCGGCAAGAACCAGAACGACATCCGTCCGGTGCTGTTCGACAACGAGACCACGTACGGTCTGACGTTCGGCGGCCCGATCATCAAGGACCGCCTGTTCTTCTTCGCCAACTACGAGAAGTACACCGGCAAGGAGCTGTTCATCGGCAACTCCAGCTTCGGTCCCACCGGCTCGGGCGCCAGCAACATCGTCGGCATTTCCCAGGGCGACATCGATCGCGTCATCGGCATCGCCCGTAACACCTGGGGCTTCGACGCGGGCTCGCTGGCACTTCCTGCGCTCGATACCGAGTCCGAGGAATACGGCCTGAAGATCGACTGGAACATCAACGACAACCATCGCGCGAGCTTCCGCTACGCGAAGTCGGAACAGAACCAGGCGTATCTGCAGGGCTTCGGTAACACCTCGCTGGCGCTGAACACGTATCACTACATCAAGAACTACGAAGTCGAGACCTCGACTGCGCAGCTCTTCAGCGACTGGAGCGACATCTTCTCCACCGAGATGAAGGTCTCGTACCGCGATTACTTCGTGCCGCGCGTGCCGCTGGCCGATCTGCCGGCAATCTCGGTGCGCATCGGCAACAACACCTTGAATCTGGGTACGGAAGAGAACACCCACGTCAACGCGGTCGGCACCAAGACCTGGAACGGTTTCTTCGCCGGTAACCTGTTCCTCGGCGACCATACCGTGAAGTTCGGCTTCGATTACGAAGACAACGACATCTACAACCTGTTCGGTCGTCGCCTCAATGGCGTGTACACCTACGACAGCATCGATGCCTTCCAGGCGGGTAACGCGAGCCGTTACCAGTTGTTCTATCCGCGTGACGGCGTGCGCGACAACATGGCAGCCGTCTTCGGTCTGAAGAACGTCGGTCTGTTCCTGCAGGATTCTTGGGCGATCAACTACAACCTGACGCTGAACCTCGGCGTGCGCTACGACGAGCCGCGCGTCAGCGGTTCGCCGTTCTACAACCCGCGTGCGTTCGCGGCCTTCGGCTTCGACAACAGCCAGACGATCGACGGCAATGGCCTGTTCCAGCCGCGCGTCGGCTTCAACTACACATTCGACAGCGATCGTCCGACGCAGCTGCGTGGTGGCGTGGGCCTGTTCCAGGGTGCCGCGGCAAGCGTGTGGCTGTCGAACGGGTTCTCGAACTACGGCCGCGACGCGTACGTCGACTACCTGTTCTCGAGTGGATTCAACGGCTTCAACCCGGATCCCGCTGCGCAATGTGCGCTCGTGAGCCAGAACGGTCGGCCGTGTCCGCCCACCAGCGCTGCCAGCGGCGCCGAGGCCATCGATTTCATCGATCCCGATCTGGGGCAGCCGGCCGTGTGGAAGGCAAATCTGGCGTTCGACACCGAGCTTCCGTGGTGGGGCGTTGTTGCATCGGCTGAAGGCGTCTGGACGCAGGTCAAGGAAGCGATCTATTACCAGGAGCTCAATCTCGGTGACGCCACGCGTACGGGTCAGGATGGCCGCGCGCTTTACTACAACGCTGCCGGCTACGATCCGCGTTGCTTCACCGTGGCGGGCGCCGTGGTCGCGAATGCGGGCGGTGTCGCGACGGGCTGCTCGCGCGCAAGTGGAACGGGGTTCGTGTCCAACGTCGACGCTCGTACGGATCGCGATCGCAACTTCACCAACGTGATCATCGCGCGTCCGACCGACGAGGGCGAGAGCCAGCAGTACACGTTCGCGCTCAACAAGCCGTTCAACGACAGTGACTGGTCGTGGCAGCTGGCGTACACCTATACGTATGCCACCGAAGTCAGCGCACTGACCAGCTCGACCTCGGGTTCGCAGCTGGGCAACAACGCGGTGTTCCAGGCGAACGAGGCGGTTGCTTCGCGCTCCAACTACGAGATTCGTGATCGTTTCTCGGCAGCACTGAGCTGGCGTCGTGCGTTCTTCGGTGACAACAACACGTCGGTCGCAATGTTCTATGAAGGCCGTTCGGGTCGTCCGTTCAGCTACACCTTCGACAACGACGCCAACGGCGACGGCCGCCTCAACGATCTGCTCTACATCCCGACCGGCCCTGGCGACGTCCGCTTCGGCTCGGCGGCGGAAGAGGCGGCATTCTGGGCGTACGTCGACGGCGACGAGTACCTGCGTTCGCACAAGGGCCAGATCGCCGGCCGCAATGCCGCACGCAACCCCTGGGTCAACCAGTTCGACATTCGCATCTCGCAGGAATTCCCGGGCTTCTTCAACGGCAACAAGGCTGAAGTCGCGCTGGACATCCTCAATGTCGGCAATCTGATCAACAAGGATTGGGGCCGCATCGAGGAAGTCGGCTTCCCGGCGATGAAGGGCATCGTCGAATACGGCGGCGTGGGCGCGGACGGCAAGTACGTCTACCGCTTCAACACCCCGGACGCGGCGACCATCTACGACGACCGCGGCGTGTCGCGCTGGGCTGCACAGCTCAGCTTCCGCTACAAGTTCTGATCCCCGGATCGAATACGTGACACACGAAACGGCCGGGGCAACCCGGCCGTTTCCGTTTGTGCGGAGGGCTGCGCTACAGTGCCGCACCAACGAAAACAGCAGAAGAAGAGCAGGATGAGCAACGAGAACAGGGCGGCGACGGCGCTGCCTACGGTAAATGCCTACGTCTATCCCCGCGGCGGCCTGGACGTGCTGTCACGCGACGAGGTCGCGCGGCTGAAGGACGCCTCCAGTGGCGGCATGCACGACCTGCTGCGCCGCTGTGCGCTGGCGGTGCTGACCAGCGGCAGCGCGTCCGACGACCCGCGGGCCGCGCAGGAGCTCTACCCCGATTTCGACATCCAGGTGCTGCAGCAGGACCGGGGCATCCGGCTCGAGCTGATCAATGCACCGGGCATGGCCTTCGTCGACGGCCAGATCATCCGCGGCGTCGCCGAGCTGCTGTTCGCCGTGGTCCGCGATCTGGCGTATACCGCGATCGAGCTCGATCCCGAGGATGCGGCCGACCTCGATTCGTCGCCCGGCATCACCAACGCGGTGTTCGGCCTGCTGCGCAACGCGCGGCTGCTGCAGCCTGGCGATCCGAACCTGGTCGTGTGCTGGGGCGGTCACTCCATCAACCGCGGTGAGTACGACTACACCAAGCTGGTCGGCTACGAGCTGGGGCTGCGCGGCATGGACATCTGCACCGGCTGCGGCCCGGGTGCGATGAAGGGCCCGATGAAGGGCGCCAACGTCGCCCACGCCAAGCAGCGCCAGTATCCGGCGCGCTACATCGGCATCACCGAGCCGGGCATCATCGCCGCCGAATCGCCGAACCCGATCGTCAACCAGCTGGTGATCATGCCGGACATCGAGAAGCGTCTCGAATCGTTCGTGCGGCTCGGTCACGGCATCATCGTGTTCCCCGGCGGCGTGGGCACGGCCGAGGAGATCCTCTATCTGCTGGGCCTGCTGCTGCAGGAGGAAAACCGCGACATCCCGTTCCCCTTCATCCTCACCGGCCCGACCGCGTCGGCGCCGTACTTCGAGCAGATCGACCAGTTCATCCGGTTGACGCTCGGCGACGAGGCTGCGTCCCGCTACGAGATCATCGTGGCGGATCCGGAGGCCGTCGCCCGGCGCATGTCGGCCGGCATCCGCAAGGTCAAGGAATACCGGGTCGCGCACAAGGACTCGTTCTACTTCAACTGGTCGATGACGATCCCGCTGGACCTGCAGCGGCCTTTCGTGCCGACCCACGAGGCCATGGCCGCGCTCGACCTGCACCACGGCCGCAGGCCGCACGAGCTGGCCGCCGACCTGCGCCGCGCGTTCTCCGGCATCGTCGCCGGCAACGTCAAGGAGGACGGCCTGCGCCGCGTGGAGGAATTCGGCCCGTTCCGGATCAACGGCGACCGCGACATCATGCAGTCGCTCGACGCCCTGCTGCGCGCGTTCGTCGAGCAGCGGCGCATGAAGATCGCCGGCGACTACAAGCCCTGCTACGAAGTGGTGGCCTGAGGCGACAGGACGGTGCGCGCGTTGCGTTCATCGTCCACTGCCGACCGTCCGTCCGTCACCGCTTGAAGGACGGACGGCGCTGGCTAGACTGCGCACTGGGGAGCACCGGGCGTACCGGTGACGCGCGGGGACAGCATGCGAGCGAGGGGATTCACACTGGTGGAGCTGATGGTCGTGGTCGCGATCGTCGCGGTCCTGGCGGCCATCGCGTTCCCCAGTTTCGAGGCGACGATGCGCTCGAACCGGGTGGCGACCACCACCAACGAACTGCTGGCCTCGTTCGCGCTCGCGCGTTCCGAGGCCCTGCGCAGCCCCGGGGGCGCGCAGGTCTGCTCCAGCACCGATGGCGCCACCTGCACCGATAGTGCCTGGGACCAGGGATGGATCGTCTGGATCAACATCGACGGACAGGGCGCCCAGCCGGTTGCGGCGGACGGTGACCGTGTCGTGCGCTACTCGCAAGCCAAGCCGGGCGTCGCAATCACAACCGCCGCCGGGGCTGCGAATACCAGCTTCCGCTTCGATCAGCGCGGCTTTCTTATCGGTGGCGCGCGCGCGTTGACTCTGGCCTCCGCCACCTGCCCGACAGGTGCGCCACTGGTACGCACGTTTGACGTGAGGCCGACCGGTGGAGCATCCATCATGCGGGGGGATTGCCCATGACACCGCCCCGTTTCGCCCAGCGCGGCTTCTCGATGATCGAGGTGCTGATCGCCATCGTGGTGCTCGCGATCGGCCTGCTCGGCTTCGCGCTGCTGCAGACGACGAATCTGCGCTACACCCAGAGCGCCAACAACCGCACGCTGGCGACCAATCTGGCCTACAGCCTGCTGGACCAGATGCGCACGAACCGTCTGGCGGCTGCCCAGTACACGGCGGCAGGGTTCGCGACCAACACCCTCACGGTGGCCAACGCGTGCGGTGCGATCGCCGCCGCCGACGCGGTGGCCCAGGGCATCGGCAACTGGCGCTGCCAGGTGATCAACGCCCTCGGGCCATCGGCCGCGGCCACGGTCACCTACAACGCGTCCGGCGTGGCCACGGTCCAGTTGACTTGGGGTGAGCGCACGGCAGCCCCGAACGCAGGGTCCACCACGTTCACTGCGAGGACCCAGCTGTGAGGCTTTCCATTCCGTACCACCTGCGCGGTGTATCGCTGATTGAAATGATGGTGGCGCTCGCGATCGGGGCGTTCCTCATGCTCGGCCTTGCACGCGTGTTTTCGGCGTCGCGCACGGCCTACCAATTGTCGGAAGGCGTTTCGCGTGTGCAGGAGAACGGCCGCTTCGCGATCGACTTCATCCAGCGCGATCTGCGTATGGTCGGCCACATGGGCTGCGTCAACGACCAGTCGCATCTCCAGAACGCGGGCGCCCTGCGCAATCTCGTTCCTGCGGGCGGATCGGGGGTCAACTTTCCGTTCGGTATCCAAGCCTACGAGGCGACCAAGACGACGGCCGCTACGATGAATCTCGGCACGGCCGCCAATACCTGGTCTCCGGCCCTGCCCGCCGCGGTCGCCGCTCTGAACCCGGCGCGGGGCAGTGACGTGCTGCAACTGCGCTTTCTCGCAAGCGAGGGCGCGCCGGTGAGTTCGATCGCTGTGGCCGGTGCGGTGTCCACGATCACCGTGCCCAGCGCCCGTTGGGGCGCGCTGACCCAGGGAGGCGTGACTGTGCCGACGATGATGGGCTTGGCAGACTGCAGCTTCGTCGATCTGTTCCTGCCGGCTGCGACTAACCCCGGCGCCGGCACGGTGACCGTGAATGCCGCGCTCGACCGGTACACCCCGCAGCCTGCGGGGCAGACGATGCTCTATCGCCTTGAATCGGTCGTGTTCTACGTCGGGACCCGCCCCACAGGCGAGCGCGTACTGATGCGCGCGCGTGCCAACCCCAATGGCTCCTATGCTGCAAGCGAAGAGCTGGTGGAGGGAATCGAGAGCATCCAGCTCCAGTTGGGTCTCGACCGCAACACCGCCGCCATGCCAGGCACGTCTCCAAGCGGGTACGTGGAGAGCTTCGTGCGCCCCTCCGCGATGGCCCCGGTCGCGATGAACACCGAGCCGCGTTGGCGGTCTGTCGGCGCCGTGCGCGTCGGCGTACTCGCCAGCAGTCCCGATCGCGCGGCAGCCGGGCAGGCCGTTGATGGCCGCAGCGTTTTGGGTGTGACATTTACGCCTGCCGATGCCGCCGACAGTCGGTTCCGGTACGGCTATGAGGCCACCGTTGCGTTGCGAAACCGCCTTTATGGGAACTGACATGGGTCGAATCCATCCGCGCGCTCAGCGAGGTCCGCGCGGCCAGCGTGGTGCCGTGCTCTATATCGCACTCATCATGCTCGTGCTGCTGGCGCTGTTAGGGATCGTCGGTATGCAGGTCGCGGGCTTGCAGGAGAGGATGTCCTCAAACTATCGCGCTGTGAATCTGGCGTTTCAGGAAACCGAGGCTCTAGCGCGTAGTGCCGAGTGCGCGCTCGAAGACCTGGTCAACCGCACGTCGACAGCCGGCTGTACGGCCGTCACCAGCGCTGACATCCGGTCCTGCGATGTCGGCTTCGATCCCGGCGGCTGGGCCCGGGATCGACTGCTGAGCCAGACCGGTGCGGTCAATGCGCGACTCATCGGTCCCTGCATTTCAGGAAACTCGACGCTCGACATGGGTGGCGCGATTAACGAAGACCCCAATCCGATCTATCAGGTCACCGCGTTCCGCGTAGATGATCCGACCAATCCGACGGCGCAGGCCGTCATCGACACCATCTTCAGGCCGTGAGGGCAGCGCCATGAAAGGCCGCACAAAACTTTACGCCGGCGCCACGGCAGTCGTTCTCGCGGGGAGCGCTTACTTCCTGCATTCGGTCATGGCCGTGCAAGGCCAGGGTGTGCTCGCGCAGCAGCCTTTGAACGTGCAAGCTCAGATCCCGCCGGCCTTCATCATGGCGGTCGACGATTCGGGTTCGATGACATTCGAAACTCTGTTTCCCGGTCAGGATGGCGTGGGCTGCTGGAATCCTGCAACGGCCCCCAATGGCTTCTTCCTAAGCGGATCCCTCCGAACGGTGGCCGGTACGGGAGGCACCTGCGGCTACAACCACGTGATCCCGTATACCGGACACCGTATTGACACGAATCGTCATGCGATCCCGCCGATCTCGACATTCGGATTCGCGCGTTCTCCTGAATTCAACCCGTCGTACTTCAACCCGGACGAAACCTATCTGCCGTGGCTCAATGCTGATGGCACGCCGTACGGTTCCAGTGCAGCCAACCCGCTGGGCAACGCTTCTACCACAGCGACCCGGGCGGACCCTCGCAACGCCACGCCCACGCTCAACCTGACGGCTGTCCGCGAAGAAACCAACGCCAACCTTTTGTTCCGTGCGCTCAACGGCATGGTGCTGCCGGCCGCCACGGAGTACTTCCTGGCAGGTAACAATGCCTGCGGCGGGCTTGGGGCTACTGCAGCCACGCGGAACACTTGGGTCACGCTCGGCGCGAATCACACCGTTACTGCGACCTGTAACATCGGGATCCGATATTACCCCGCCACTTTCTATCTCCGCACGGGCACCACAGCACCCGCTGGCTACAGAACGACTGTCGTCGCCGCAGGCGCCACCGGTGGGCGCCGGTTGATTGCTAATGCCTGTGGCAACGGCTGCAACATGTACCAGTACGAGATCAGGCTGGATAACTACACGTCCGCAGCGGCATACAACAGCGCGCTGCAGAACTTCGCCAACTGGTTCTCGTTCTACGGCAACCGCAACCGCGCCATGGTAGCGAGCATGACGCGGGCGATGAGTGACATCCAGAACATGCGCGTCGGGTACTTCACTATCAACAACCGGGTCAACCCGGTGGCAATGCGCAGCATGAGTTCGCCCACCGACAAGGCGGCGCTCTATACCAACATGCTTGCGCTGCCGGCCAGCGGCGGCACGCCCAACCTGTTTGCTGTCGATCACATAGGTCAGCAGTTCCAGCGCACAGACGCGAACGCGCCGATCCAGCTGGCCTGCCAGAAGAACGCCGCCATGCTGTTCACCGACGGCTACAGTAACCAGAACAGTCCGGGCGCACCTGCCGTCACCGGTCTGGGGGCGCCGTTCGATCCCACGCCGGCAAACAGCCTGGCTGCGATCGCTACGCGGTATTACCAGACGACGTTGCGTACCGGTCCAAACTTTCCCGAAGGACGCGTACCTGTCCCTACCGGCTGCAGTGCGGCGAATCCTGATCCTAGGCTGGATTGCAACACGAACCTGCATATGAACTTCTACGGGATCACGCTGGGCGCAACCGGCGCGATCTTCGATCCCAATGTCGATCGCGATCCGTTCGTCGCACCGTTTCCGAATTGGGTGGGTCACATCAACGACAGCCCTAGCGCTGTCGATGATATCTGGCACGCCAGTGTCAATACGCGTGGCGAGTTCATCAATGCGCGCACGCCTAGCGACGTGACCGCCGCCATGCGGCGCGTCCTGTCGTCGGTCAGCCAGGGGTCGTCGCCTGCGGGCAGCATTGCTCTGACGGGCGCGCGGATCGGCGAGGGCTCGCTGGCGGTGTTCCCGTTCTACGAGGCACGCAATAATGGCACCGACTGGTACGGCAGGTTGACCGCGCAGGGAGTCACCACCAATCCGACCACCGGCGTTACGACCTTCACCGATGCCTGGGAAGCCAGCACACGTATTCCCGCGGCGGGCAGTCGCACGAATGTCTGGTATAGCACCGGCTCAGCGGCGCAGCCGTTTACGGCGGCAAACCTCGGAAACCTGGGGGCGCTGTGCAGCAACCCGGCGCCGATGTCCTTGTGTTCCGGACCTGCGCTGGCTGCTTTGGGCGGCGCTTCGTCTACGTTGACTCTGGCGGAGGCGGTTGCTTATCTCAAAGGCGACGATAGCTTGGAGGTCGAGCGTAACAACAGCGGCACCCTGCGCTATCGCACTACGCGACTGGGCGACATCGTCAACTCTTCGCCGGTGGTGAGCGCTCCGACCGATGATTACGGTTATCGCTCGCTACCCGCTCCCTACGGCGCGAGCTATGCGACGTACATGACCGGCAAGGTGACGAGTACGGATGCCAACTTCCGTCGACCGATGGTGTATGCGGGGGCGAACGACGGCATGCTGCACGGCTTCGATGGCCGGACAACGGCGCTTAACGGCGGTATCGAGCGCTTTGCCTTCATTCCCCAGTCCGTGCTCGGGCACATGGGCAACCTGCTGTTTCCCTACGACCCTGCCGCGAGTGGAGATCAGCGATTCCAGCATCGCTACTACGTCGACGGGCCGCTCGCCGTGTCGGACGCGTACTACGACAGCGGCTGGAAGACGGTGCTGGTGGGCTCGACGGGCGCTGGCGCCAAGGGCGTGTTCGGGCTGAATCTCTCCGGGGTATCGCGTGCCTCGGGCAGTTTCGCGGAGACAGACCGGCTTTGGGAAGTCAATGCCTCGCACAGCAATGCCGACGTGCGAAACAGCATCGGTCATGTGCTCGGTCGACCCGTGATCGTTCCGGTCAAGACACGCAGCGCTGTCGGTGTTGAGACGATCAGCTGGCGTGCGATTTTCGGCAACGGCTATAACAGCACGACGAATCAGGCCGTCCTGTTCCTTGTCGACATCGGCACCGGAGCGGTTACCCGAATTCCCGCGACCGAAACCGGCGCGCCGGCTGGCGCGAATGGTCTGGGCAATGTCGTGGCACTGGACCGCTTTGCTGCGAACACGGATGGTGCATTGACGCTGCCAGGGCGTGACGGCTTCGCCGATACCGTCTATGCCGCGGACCAGAAGGGCGCGGTGTGGAAGTTCGATCTGCGTAGTCCGACGCCTGCTTCACCGACAGTGCCGTTGTTCACGTCTCGCCTTTACGACACTGGCGCAGAAGCCAATACGCGTCAGCCGATCCTAGGTGGTCTCACGGCCACGGCGGGTCGCAACGGTGGCGTGATGCTGTTCTTCGGCACGGGCAGTTTTTCGTTCGAGGGGGATCCGATCGATGCCACCGGACAGTCCCTGTACGGAATCCTCGATTCGGCGCCGGGCCAGCCGACGGCTCCGTTGACGAGAGCGAACCTGCTTGCGCAGAGCATCACTACGACCGTGGGCGGCATTCGGACCACCACTGCCAATGTTCCGGGTGCGGGTAGCCGAGGCTGGTATATCGACCTGCCGGAGCGGGAACGCTTCGTTGGCTATCCGCGGGTGGAGAACGGGGTCGTGTTCATGCCTACCTACGCGCCAGTGAGTGCCCTGCAGTGCAGCAATGCCGGCCTGAACTGGCTGTACGGACTCAATGCGCTGACGGGTGCGGCAAGCCTGTCGAGTGTTTCGTTTGATCGGCCGGGCGGCGCGTCACCGGGCGTCGGCACAGGTGCGATCTCGCTCGATACCCCAGGCACAGCTCCGGTCAAGGATGTGGCCATCTTCAGCGCGCCGCGCCTAGCGCCCCTTGCGTCCACTGCGACGGCCGCTGAACTCGCGGCGGCGCTCGACGCACAATGCTCGATGGTGGTGCAGGTGGCCGGAGCGCCGACGATGTATCTCAAGCGTCCGTGTGGACGCCAGTCTTGGAGACAGATCCAGTGAGACCAATGACCACACGTCGCTCCGCAGTACCGCCGCTGCGCGCGAGCGGCTTTACATTGATCGAATTGATGGTGGTCGTGGCCGTCATCGCGATTCTTGCCTCGATCGCGTATCCCAGCTACCAGGACTCGGTACGCAAGTCACGACGCGCGCAGGCCAAGGCCGATCTGGTCGAGCTCGCGCAGCGGTTCGAGCGTCACCATACGGTGAACAACACCTATGCGACGTTCTGGACTGCAGCGAACGTTCCTGTCGCTAGCCGTGTATCGCCTACGACAGCCGGCGCTGTCGTAGCCTACGACCTCGCCACGCAGAATGTGACCGCCAATACGTTCACGCTTGTCGCGACGCCACGAGCGGGCAGTCCGCAAGCAAAGGACACGCGTTGCGGGACGCTTAGTCTCACGAACACCGGGCAGAAGGCCAGGACCGGAACGGCTCCACTGGCCGAGTGTTGGTGAGTCCCGGGCGGACGCGCGAACATCGAGCCGTAGGCCGCTGAGTTCGTCGTTCGCTGTTATCGGGGCGCCGCGCCAGTTGCTTACTTCTTGGAATTGGCATCGCGCACGCCCTGGCATCGTGGAGTTCCGCACAGGTCGACCGGTCCAGCAGTGCATGCTAGGCCGCTGCCGCTGCTCGAGCCGACAGCGTTATCTCTCAAGCACCGAAGTCAGTGTGTTGCGCGCGAACTCCCTCGAACCCCGCACTTCGCCGCCTGTCCGCGCGTTCTCGGGTTGAGAGCGCCGGCGCGCGACTGGGCGAACATTGTTGAAGGCAGGCAGCTTCACGTCCGAACTTGGCTACGCACGCATTCGGGATGCGGCTAACTTGCGCGCAACAAAAAACCCGCGCATCTCTGCGCAGGTTTTTCTTTATCTGGCGCCCGAAGTTGGACTCGAACCAACGACCCCCTGATTAACAGTCAAGTGCTCTAACCGGCTGAGCTATTCGGGCGGGGACGCACATTCTAGTCGGTTGTCGGCCTTGGTCAAGCCTTGCCAACGAAGTTTCGTCTCGGCGCAGTGCCGGGGGGCGCGAGGTGGCGCGTTGTGATCGATAGGCCCCGTCTGTCTTGGACGCTTAAAGCGGGCAAGGCTGTGACTGGGCGGGCCGTGCGGTCCGTACCCTGCCGAGATTGTTGACGATCACCTCGCCATTCAGCGTGTCGCCGCTGCAGACGCGCACCGTGAGGTTGGTGCCGGCGCTGCGCCCGTCGCGCTGGTAGCGGACGAAGTTGCGGGTCGCGCCGATTCTCAGCGTGCGCCCGGCGCCCGATGGCGGGTCGGATACGCGGAGCAGGTCGGAGACGGCATCCGGCCTGCGGTTGCCGTCCGGATCGGCGAAGACGATCCAGCCCCGGCTCCAGTCGGCGTCGGCGCGGCACCCGCTCATGCCGGTGCCAGGGCAGGCAACGACCGGCGAGCGGCGCATGATCGCGCTGCTGCGGGCCATCGCAAGGTCGGTGCTGACGCGGTGCATCGCGGTCTGCACGCGCAGCCGGGCGAGGGCGTCGCCGAAGCCGGGAATGCCGACGGCCAGCAGCACCGCGACGATCGCAAGTGTCGTGACCAGTTCGATCAGGGTGAAGCCCTTCCGGTGGTACATGGCGGCATCCGTGCGGCCAGGAACCGCCAGACTGCGCCCGGCGCCGGCGCGCGGGATTCGGCCGGGGCCGTTTCGCGAGGTCGGAATGAACCGGCTGCTATGGTCGGAATCCGATCCGGCGCGGCGTTGCCCCCGGCCCGGTCCGTCCCCACTTCAGCGGTTCCCCCGCATCGCCGCCGCCATGAACGACGTCATCCATCCCGCCGCGTTCCAGCTCGTCTCGCCCTACAAGCCCGCCGGCGACCAGCCGCAGGCGATCGAGAAACTCGTCGAGGGCTTCGAGTCCGGGCTGGCGCACCAGACCCTGCTCGGCGTGACCGGCTCGGGCAAGACCTACACGATCGCCAACGTGATCCAGCAGGTGCAGAAGCCGACGCTGGTGATGGCGCCGAACAAGACGCTGGCCGCGCAGCTCTACGGCGAGTTCAAGTCGTTCTTCCCGCACAACGCGGTCGAGTACTTCGTCAGCTATTACGACTACTACCAGCCCGAGGCCTACGTGCCGTCGTCGGACACCTACATCGAAAAGGACAGCTCGGTGAACGAGCACATCGAGCAGATGCGGCTGTCGGCGACCAAGGCGCTGCTCGAGCGGCGGGACGCGATCGTGGTGTGCTCGGTGTCGGCGATCTACGGCCTCGGCGACCCGAACGAGTACTTCCGCATGGTGCTGCACATCGTGCGTGGCGAGCGCATTGACCAGCGCGAGCTGATCCGCCGGCTGACCGAAATGCAGTACAGCCGCAACGACACCGAGCTGCGCCGCGGCACCTATCGCGTGCGCGGCGAGGTCATCGACATCCACCCGGCGGAATCGGAGATGGATGCGCTGCGCATCGAGCTGTTCGACGGCGAGATCGAGCGCATCACCCAGTTCGATCCGCTGACCGGCGAGACCCGGCGCACGCTGCCGCGCTACACCATCTATCCGAAGTCGCACTACGTCACCACGCGACGCACGACGCTCGAGGCGATCGAGGCGATCAAGGCCGAGCTGCCGCCGCGGCTGGAGCAGTTCTACGCCGAGAACAAGCTGGTCGAGGCCCAGCGACTGCAGCAGCGCACCCAGTTCGATCTCGAGATGATGGCCGAGGTCGGCTACTGCAACGGCGTGGAGAACTATTCGCGGCACTTGACCGGACGCATGCCCGGCGAGGCGCCGCCGTGCCTGTTCGACTACCTGCCGCCGGATGCGCTGCTCGTGCTCGACGAATCTCACGTGACGGTTCCGCAGATCGGCGCGATGTTCAAGGGCGACCGCGCGCGCAAGGACACCCTGGTCAACTTCGGTTTCCGCCTGCCGTCGGCGCTCGACAACCGCCCGCTGAAGTTCGAGGAGTGGGAGGGCCGCTCGCCGCGCGCGATCTTCGTCTCGGCGACGCCCGGCAAGTACGAGCTCGAGAAATCGGAAGGGCAGGTGGTCGAACTCGTGGTGCGGCCGACCGGCCTGATCGATCCCGAGGTCGAGATCCGCCCGGTCGCCACCCAGGTCGACGACGTGCTCGGCGAGATCAACGCACGCGTGGCGATGGGCGACCGCGTGCTGATCACCGTGCTGACCAAGCGCATGGCCGAGAACCTTACCGAATATCTCGGCGAGCACGACGTCAAGGTGCGGTACCTGCACTCGGACATCGATACCGTCGAGCGCGTGGAGATCATCCGCGACCTGCGCCTCGGCAAGTTCGATGTGCTGGTGGGCATCAACCTGCTGCGCGAGGGCCTGGACATGCCCGAGGTGTCGCTGGTCGCGATCCTCGATGCGGACAAGGAAGGCTTCCTGCGCTCGGGCGGCTCGCTGATCCAGACCATCGGCCGCGCCGCGCGCAACCTGCGCGGCAAGGCGATCCTCTACGCCGACCGCATCACCAATTCGATGCAGATGGCGCTCGACGAGACCGATCGTCGCCGGGCCAAGCAGGTCGAGTACAACACCGAGCACGGCATCACCCCGACGTCGGTAGCGCGCGCGATCGTCGACATCATGGAAGGCGCGCGCGCCGAGCCGGAGCTCGAGAAGAAGGGGCGGGGCAAGACGCGCAAGGTCGCCGAGCCGGTCGAGGATTACGCCGCACTGCCGCCGGACAAGCTCGCGTCGCGGCTCAAGGCCCTGGAGCAGCAGATGTACCAGCATGCGCGCGATCTGGAGTTCGAGGCCGCGGGCCGCATCCGCGACCAGATCCGCCAGATCAAGGACCTCAGCCTGGTCCGATAGAAATTTGCGCGTGGGGTATTCGACATCGCGCGAATCCGGTGTATGATTCGCCCCCTTCGGGCGGTTAGCTCAGCGGTAGAGCACTACCTTGACATGGTAGGGGTCACAGGTTCGAACCCTGTACCGCCCACCACCTCAAAGCCTTGATGCAACAGGCTTTCGGTGGATCGAAGATGCAGTGCAGGTGAAGACCGACCCCGCACTGCCCCCACACATCCTGTAGGCCGCCCGTCACCGGGCTTCGCGTTGCCGTGTCCGGGATTCCGAGTGGTTCCGCGCCGGGCGCATATGCCGGGTCGCGTCACTGTCGAGGCGCCGCCAGCGCCACGCGTGCTTCGACTGTCGGGCCAGTCTGCGTCGCATGTGTCCTGCGGGCGGCGCGCCTGCAGGCCGTGCCGTCGGGGACGCTGGGACCGCCGAGCGCGCGCCGGAGGCGCGGATTCACGATGCCGGGGCAGGGGCGGGCATGAGACCGCGCAACGCGCGCCCTGCGTGTAAACCCGGAGCCCTGCAACGGGCGGGGCGCGCACGCGTCTCGTCACGCCCCCCACAGGACCGGGTGCAATGATGGCCGCCTATGGGCCGTCGGCTCTCGGATATCGCTATGGGCTCTGTGTCGTCGATATCCCGCGTCTGGCGGCGTCTGCGCGGCGGACGCGAGCGCTTCTCCCCCGCACTGCATGCCGCTGATCTCGAAGAGGCGCCGCTCCGCGCGCAGCTGTTCAGCGCCGAGCAGATGGAACTGCACGGCCGCGCGCTCGCGCTCACCCATCACATCCATGCGGACCGTGTGCCCGATCGGCTGCTGTCGCGGCTGAGCGACAACGCGGCGCTGCTCGAAGAGGCGCGGGCGTTCCTGTCGCGGATGGTGCGCGACGACATCCGGATCACGCCGGCCGGCGAGTGGCTGCTCGACAACTACCATCTGATCGAGGAGCAGGTGCGGCTCGCGCGGCGACATCTGCCAAAGGGCTACAGCCGCGAGCTTCCCGCGTTGTCGCAGGGCGCATCGGCGGGATTTCCCCGGGTCTACGACCTGGCAATGGAGGCCGTGGCCCACGGCGACGGCCAGATCGACGCGACCACGCTGAGCCGGTTCGTCGCCGCCTACCAGACGGTCACGCCGCTGGCGATCGGTGAACTGTGGGCGATTCCGATCATGCTACGGCTGGCGGTGATCGAGAACTTGCGCCGCATGGCGGTGCGGGTGATCCACGACGGGCGCGACCACCGGCTCGCACGGCGCTGGGCCGAGCGGCTCAATGCGACCGCGGCCGAGGCGCCGAAGGATGTCGTGCTGGTGGTCGCCGACATGGCGCGCAGCGCACCGCCGGTCAGCGGCGCCTTCGTCGCCGAGCTCACGCGCGGACTGCACGGACGCGGCGCGCTGCTGTCGTTGCCGCTGACCTGGATCGAACAGTGGCTGACCGAAGGCGGCCTGCGCATCGAAGCACTGGTGCATGCCGAAAGCCAGCAGCAGGCCGCCGACCAGGTGTCGATCGGCAACAGCATCGGCAGCCTGCGCTTCCTGGCGCACATGGATTGGCGCGAATACGTCGAAACGATGAGCCTGGTCGACTCGGTGCTGCGCGAGGATCCGGCCCAGACCTACGGCCTGATGGATTTCAGCACGCGCGACCACTACCGGCATGCGATCGAAACCATCGCCCGACGCGCCGGGGTCAGCGAGATCACCGTCGCCGATACGACCGTGTTGTTGGCCAGGACGCATGCCGCCGACGCGATCGAGGCGCACGTCGGCTATTACCTCGTCGACGACGGCGTGCCGCAGACGCTGACCGCGCTGGCCACGGCCTCTGGCCGCCGGCGCGTGCGACTCGCGCCCCGCACGGTGCCGTTGCCGGCTTATCTGGCGCTGATCGCGGTGGTCGTCGCGCTGGCGACCAGCGGCCTGATCGGGCAGGCGGGGAGCCACGACGTCGCCCCGGTGCCGGTCTGGCTGCTGGCCGTGCTGGGCGTGCTCGTCTTCAGCGAACTGGGCATCGCGCTGACCAATTGGATGGCGACGGTGGTGGTCGCGCCGAAGCCGCTGCCACGGCTCGATTTCTCCCACGGCATTCCGGTCACCGCCCGCTCCCTGGTCGTCGTGCCGTGCATGTTCGGCGACGTCGCCTCGGTCGATGCCCTGGTCGAGGGTCTCGAGGTGCGTTTCCTCGCCAACCGCGATCCGCATCTGCATTTCGCTCTGCTCAGCGATCATCTCGACGCGGACCAGGCCACCCTGCCGGGCGATGCGGCCACGCTCGCGCACGCGGCCATGCGGATCGACGAACTCAACCAGCGGTATCTCGCCGACAGCCCGGCGCCGGGTGGCGAGCGTTTCTTCCTGTTTCACCGGCCTCGTACGTGGAACGCAGGCGAGGGCCGCTGGATCGGCCACGAGCGCAAGCGCGGCAAGCTGGCGGCGTTGAACGCGCTGCTGCGCGGCGGCGGCTGCGAGGCGTTCGAGCGGGTCGTCGGCCGGACGGCGGTGCTCGAGAACGTCCGCTATGTGATCACTCTGGATTCCGACACGCGCCTGCCACGCGACGCGGCGCGCGAGTTCGTGGCCACGCTGGCCCATCCGCTCAATCGTGCGGTCTTCGATCCGGCGCGCCAGCGCGTCACCCGCGGCTACGGCATCCTCCAGCCGAGCGTCGGCAGCAGCTTCAGCGGCCGGCGGATCAGCCGCTACGCGCGCATGTACGGCAGCGAGCCCGGCATCGATCCTTACACGCGCACCGTGTCCGATGTCTACCAGGACCTGTTCGGCGAAGGTTCGTTCGTCGGCAAGGGCATCTACGACGTCGATGCGTTCGAGCAGGCCCTGCACGGCCGCTTTCCCGACAACCGCATCCTCAGCCACGACCTGCTCGAAGGCTGCTACGCGCGTGCCGGTCTGGTCAGCGACGTGCGTCTGTACGAGGACTATCCCGCGCGCTACGCCGCCGACGTCAAACGGCGTCACCGCTGGATCCGTGGCGACTGGCAGCTGCTGCCCTGGGTGCTGCCGTGGGTGCCGACCGCGACCGACGCGCGTGCCCGCAATCCGCTGTCGTGGTTGTCGCGCGGCAAGCTGATCGACAACTTGCGCCGCAGCCTGGTGCCGGCGGCAGTGCTCGCGCTGCTGCTGATGGGCTGGCTGACCCTGCAGGCGCCGCTGGCCTGGACGTTGTGGCTGATGGCGGTGTTCTTCGCGCCGGTGCTGATCCCGGCGCTGCGCGACCTGCTGTCGAAGCCACCGGACATGCGCGTCGACACCCACCTGCTGCAGGTCGGCGATGCCACAGGGCGCGGCCTGCTGCGCGCGATCGTGAATTTTGCATGCCTGCCTTACGAGGCGGCGTACAGCGTGTCGGCGATCGCGGCGACGCTGTGGCGCACGCTGGTCAGCCGCCGCCATCTGCTGCAGTGGAATCCGTCCAGCGAAGTCGAACGAGCCCTGGGTACCGGGATGGCCGCCGAGTTGCGCGCGATGTGGATCGCGCCGTTGCTGGCGCTGGCCACGGCCACCGTGCTGTGGCGGCTGAACCCCGCCGCGCTCTGGATCGCGACGCCGGTCCTCGTGCTGTGGGCGGCCTCGCCGGTGCTGATGGCCTGGCTGAGCCGTCCGCCGTCGCAGCGCAGCACGCAGCTGTCGGCCGCGCAGCGGGCGTTCCTGGGACGGCTGTCGCGACGCACCTGGGCGTTCTTCGAGGTCAACATCCGCGCCGAGGACCACTGGCTGCCGCCGGACAACATCCAGGAGCATCCCGATCTGGTCGTCGCGCGCCGCACGTCACCCACCAACATCGGCCTGTCGTTGCTGGCCAACCTGGCGGCCTGGGATTTCGGCTATGTGCAGTCGGAGGCCGTCGCGCGGCGCAGCCGGCAGGTGTTCGACACACTGGAGCGGCTGGAGCGCCATCGCGGGCACTTCTACAACTGGTACGACACCGAGACGCTCGCACCGCTGCCCCCGCGGTACATCTCGACCGTCGACAGCGGCAACCTGGCGGGCCATCTGCTCACGCTGCGCCAGGGCCTGTTGGCCCTGATCGACGCGCCGGTACTCGCGCCGCAGACGTTCGCCGGGCTGGCCGACACGCTCGCGGTGCTGAACGAGTGGGTCGACGTGCCGGCGGACGCCTCCGGTGACTGGCTCGACGCGGCCGCCGCCTGCCGGGCGTGTCTGGACGAGGCGCTCGCGGCGCCGCCGTCCACGCTGTCCGCGGCCTCCGATCTGCTCACTGCACTGGACGCGGCGATCGACGGTCTGCTCGCCGCGATGCCCGTGGTCGATGCGCCGGACGCCGCGGCCGCCATCGTCGATTCCCCGCGCCTCTGGGCGATCCGCCTGCAGGCCGGCTGCCGCGCGGCGATCGAGGCCGTTCGCACATGGCACGCCGATGCCGGCACCGGCACCGGCGGCGGGGCCGACGGCGGCATTCCGTCGCTGCGCGCGCTGTGCAGCCCGGAGACGCCTGCGCAGACGCGCGCCCTGGCCTGCGCCCGGGTCCACGAGCTCGAGCGGCTGGCGCACGTCGCCGGCCAGTTCTCGCTGATGGAATACGCCTTCCTCTACGACCGGGCGCGGCATCTGCTGGCGATCGGCTACGACGTCGACAACCGCCGGCTCGACCAGGGCCACTACGATCTGCTCGCCTCCGAAGCGCGCCTGTGCAGCTTCGTCGCGATCGCCCAGGGCCAGCTGCCGCAGGACACGTGGTTCGCGCTCGGTCGCCTGCTGACCGAGGTCGACGGCAATCCCACGCTGCTGTCGTGGAGCGGCTCGATGTTCGAGTACCTGATGCCGCAGCTGGTGATGCCCAGCTATCCGGACACGCTGCTCGACCAGACGGCGCGCCACTCGGTGCAGGCGCAGATCGCCTACGGCCGCCAGCACGACGTGCCCTGGGGCATTTCGGAGTCGGGCTACAACACCGTCGATACGCGGATGAACTACCAGTACCGCGCGTTCGGCGTGCCGGCGCTCGGGCTCAAGCGCGGCCTCGGCGAAGACCTGGTCATCGCGCCGTACGCAACGATGATGGCGCTGATGGTGGCGCCCGAGCAGGCCACCCAGAACCTGCAGCGGCTCGATGCGGCCGGGTTCTCCGGGCGGTTCGGCATGTACGAGGCGATCGACTACACGGCCACGCGCCTGCCGCGCGGACAGACGCATGCGGTGGTGCGTTCGTTCATGGCCCACCACCAGGGCATGGGCTTCCTCGCGCTCGACCACCTGTTGTGCGAACAGCCGATGCAGAAGCGCTTCGTCGCCGATGCCGAGTTCCAGGCGACGTTGCTGCTGCTGCAGGAGCGCGTGCCGCGCACCGGCGTGTTCCGGCCGCACGCGGTGGAGTCGGTCGGCGTGCGCACCACGGCGACGGTCGGCGAGACGGAACTGCGCGTGTTCCGCACGCCGGACACGTCGCGGCCCGCGGTGCAGATGCTGTCCAACGGCCGCTTCCATGCGCTGCTCACCAGCGCGGGCGGTGGCTACCTGCGCCAGCACGACATGGCGGTCACCCGCTGGCGCGAGGACGGCACACGCGACCACTGGGGCAGCTTCTGCTATCTGCAGGACGTGGACAGCGGGGACGCCTGGTCGGCCGCGCACCAGCCGATGCGCGTGCCGGTGGAGCATTACGAGGCGATCTTCTCCGATGCCAAGGCCGAGTTCCGCGGCCGCCGGCGCGGCATCGAAACGCATCTCGACATCGCGATCTCGGCCGAGGACGACATCGAGCTGCGGCGCCTGCGCCTGAGCAACCGCTCGCGCCAGCCGCGCACGATCGAGGTCACCACGTACGCCGAAGTCGTGCTCGCGCCGGCGCTGTCGGACGAGCTGCATCCGGCCTTCAGCAATCTGTTCGTGCAGACCGAGATCGTGCGCGACAAGCAGGCGCTGCTGTGCACGCGGCGTCCGCGCGCGCACGACGAGGTGCCGCCGTGGGCGTGCCACCTGCTCGCCGCGCACGATGCCGACATCCTCGAAATCTCCTACGAGACCGACCGCGCGCGCTTCCTCGGCCGTGGCCGCACGCCGCGCGATCCGCTGGCAGTTCAGCGCCCCGGGCGCCTGTCGGACACGGCGGGCTCGGTGCTCGATCCGATCGTCGCGATCCGCGTGCGCCTCACCCTGGCGCCCGAGCAGACGGCGGTGCTCGACCTGGTCACCGGTGTCGGCGCCGACCGCGAGGCCTGCGGCGCGCTGATCGACAAATATCGCGACCGGCGCCTCGCCGACCGCGTGTTCGACCTCGCCTGGACCCACAGCCAGGTCGTGCGCCGGCAGATCAACGCCTCGCAGGCCGATGCCCAGCTCTACGAGCGCATCGCCGGCCTGATGGTGTTCGCGCATCCGTTCCTGCGTGCCGACAGTGCGGTGCTGCTGCAGAACCGGCGTGGCCAGTCCGGGCTCTGGGGCCACGCCATCTCCGGCGACCTGCCGATCGTGCTGGTGCAGATCGCCGATGCCGAGAACATCGAGCTGGTGCGGCAGATGGTGCAGGCGCACGCGTACTGGCGGCTCAAGGGCCTCAACGTCGATCTGGTGATCTGGAACGAGGACCAGGTGGGCTACCGGCAGCAGCTGCAGGAGCAGATCCTCGGCCTGGTGTCCGCCGGCCCGGAAGGCAACGTGCTCGATCGCCCGGGCGGCATCTTCGTGCGGCCCGCGCAGCAGATCTCGCAGGAGGACCGCATCCTGATCCAGTCGGTGGCCCGGGTCATCGTCGGCGACCAGCACGGCACGCTGGCGGCGCAGGTCCTGCGCCATGCGGTGCCCGACCGCGGCCAGCCGCTGCTGGCGCCGGAGGTGCCGGCCGATGGCGTCGCGACCGATGCGCGCAGCGCCGGCGGACTCTACGGGCTGCCGCCCGCGCGCGACGCCGACGCGGAGGACGAAGACCCCTGGCCGTTCGAATCGGTATCGGAGGCCGTGGTCTTCGACAACGGTCTCGGCGCATTCGCCGCCGACGGCCGCGAGTACGTCATCGTGCTCGAGGACGGGAGGGCGACCCCGGCGCCGTGGTCGAACGTAATGGCCAATGCGACCTTCGGAACGGTCGTCAGCGACAGCGCGCCGGGCTATACCTGGTTCGAGAACGCGCACGAGTTCCGCCTGAGTCCGTGGCACAACGATCCGGTCTCCGACACCGGCGGCGAGGCCTTCTACCTGCGCGACGAGGTCACCGGTCACGTCTGGTCGCCGATGCCGCTGCCACGGCGCGGCCGCGGCGCCTACCGCACGCGTCACGGCTTCGGCTACAGCGTCTACGAGCACGTCGAGGACGGCATCGCCAGCGAGCTGTGGATCTACGTCGGGCTGCACGATGCGGTGAAGTTCAGCGTGCTCAAGCTGCGCAACCTGTCAGGGCGGGCGCGGCGGCTGTCGGCCACGGGGTATGTCGAATGGATCCTCGGCGACATCCGGGTGAAGTCGCAGATGCACGTCATCAGCGAACAGGACGAGGCGAGCGGCGTGCTGACTGCGCGCAACCCGTACAACACCGAGTTCGCCGGCCGGGTCGCGTTCTTCGATGTCGACGGCGACCGCCGCAGCGTCACCGCCGATCGCACGGAATTCCTCGGCCGCAACGGCAGCCTGCAGAATCCGGACGCGCTGCGTCGGACGCGTCTGTCCGGGCTGCTCGGCGCCGGGCTCGATCCCTGCGCCGCGATCCAGGTGCAGGTGGATCTGGCGCCGGACCAGGCCACCGAAACGGTGTTCCGCCTCGGCATCGGCGACAGTCCCGAGGCGGCGCTGCAACTGGCGCGTCGCCTGCGCGGTTCCACGCCCGCGCACGACGCGCTCGATGCGGTGCGTCTGCATTGGCTGCAGACGCTCGGCAGCGTGCGCGTCGAGACGCCGGAACCGGCGGCCGATCTTCTGGTCAACGGCTGGCTGCTGTACCAGACGCTCGCCTGCCGCTATCTCGCGCGCAGCGGCTATTACCAGTCGGGCGGGGCCTACGGATTCCGCGACCAGCTGCAGGACACGATGGCGACCGTGCACGCGGCGCCGGCACTGACCCGTGCCCATCTGCTGCTCAGTGCCGCGCACCAGTTCCCGCAGGGCGACGTGCAGCACTGGTGGCATCCACCGGCCGACCGCGGCGTGCGCACGCGCTGTTCGGACGACTACCTGTGGCTGCCGCTCGCCGCCTGCCGCTATCTCGACGTGACCGGCGACGTACGGGTGCTCGACGCGCGCGTCGGCTTCATCGAGGGCCGGCTGGTCAATGCCGACGAGGAGTCGTACTACGACCTGCCGATGCCGTCGGGTCGGGTGCGGCCGTTCTACGAGCACTGCGTGCTCGCACTCGAACGCGGCCTGTCGCTGCTCGGCGAACGCGGGCTGCCGCTGATCGGCACCGGCGACTGGAACGACGGCATGAACCGGGTGGGCGAGGGCGGCCGGGGTGAGAGCGTGTGGCTGGGCTTCTTCCTCTACGACGTGCTGCAGCGCTTCTCGAAGGTGGCGGCGGCGCGCGGCGACGCGGTGTTTGCGGCGACCTGCGTCGCCGGCGCGGAGGCCCTGCAGCGAAATCTCGAAGCACATGCCTGGGACGGCGGCTGGTACCGGCGCGCCTGGTTCGACGACGGCACGCCGATCGGGTCGCAGACGAGCGACGAATGCCGGATCGATTCGATCTCGCAGAGCTGGTCGGTGCTGTCGGGCGCGGGCGATCCCGCGCGCGCGCGGCAGGCGATGGATGCGCTCGACACCCATCTGGTCAAACGCGAGGCCGGACTGATCCAGCTGCTCGAGCCGCCGTTCGACACCACCGCGCACGATCCGGGCTACATCCGCGGCTACGTGCCGGGCGTGCGCGAGAACGGTGGGCAATACACGCATGCCGCGGTGTGGTCGGCGATGGCCTTCGCCGCGCTCGGCGACCGCGAGCGTGCCTGGGAGCTGGCGCGGATGATCAACCCCGTGCATCACGGCGGTGACGCCGCCGGCGCGGCGGTCTACAAGGTCGAGCCCTACGTGCTCGCTGCCGACGTCTACGGCGTCGCGCCGCATGTCGGGCGCGGCGGCTGGACCTGGTACACCGGATCGGCGGGCTGGATGTACCGGCTGCTCAGTGAATCGCTGCTCGGCCTGCAGCGCGAGGGCAACCGCCTGCGCATCGTGCCGTGCATACCCGATGCCTGGCCCGGCTACCGCATGCAGCTGCGCCACGGTGCGGCGGTGTACCGCATCGAGGTGGTGCAGACCGATCGCGGGCCGGCGACCCTGCGCCTCGACGGGCAGGCGCGCGACGACCTGACGATCGACCTGGATCCGGCCGAGGCCGTGCACACGCTGGTGCTCGAGTGGCCGCGCGCGGCGCGGGACGACGCATGACCGGCCTGCCGGTCGACGTGGAACGTGCCTTCGGGGCCCTGGCCCGGATGCTGCCGGTATGGCGTTCGCACCTGCGCGCGGCGGACGCGTTCTGGCCCCAGTTCGATGCCTTGTCCGCGCAGTTGCTCGCACGGGTGCCGGACGGCCCCATGCGCGCGCGGGTGCGGGCGCGGCTCGACGCGCTGCTCGCCGCGGAGGGCCTGACCCGGCCCGCAGACGCAGAACGGGGCGGTCGTCATGACCGCCCCGTCCAGTGGGTGCCGCCTGTGGCTGCGGCGGAGGTCCCGGCTGCCCGGGACCACCGACGTCAGAACCGGTAGTTCAGACCGAGCAGGTAGGTGCGGCCCCACTCGATGTGTTCCAGCGGACGGTCGCGGGTGCCCGCGTAGGTCTGGTAGGCCGCATTGGTCACGTTGTTGGCCTGCAACAGCAGGGTCAGGCCGTCGAGCGACGAACCGTCACCGAAGCTGTAGCTCAGCTGCGCATCGGTGATGTTCTCGCCGACGACGTAGCGCAGCGTGCGCGCACCGTCGAAGTTGCCGATCTCGCCGATGAAGTCCGAGCGGCGACGCTGGCTCACCCGTGCTTCGAAGCCGTTGCGCTCGAAGTAGGCGGTCAGGTTGTAGACCCGCTTGGACAGGCCCGGCAGATCGATCGGATCGCTGCCCACGCTGTTCGCGCTTTCCGGATCGAGGATCTGGATGCTGCTGTCGTTGAAGCTGGCACTGGCGACGATGCCGAAGCCGCGCAGCGATTCGCTCCACAGGTCGAACGGCAGCGAGGCCGTCAGCTCCAGACCGCGCAGCGTGCCGCCTTCCGCATTCTGGGGCGCTGTGAAATTGCCCGTCGTCTGCGTAATCGGAGAAGCACCGGGACGCGGCACATAGTTCGCGAGGAGTGCGGAGAAGTCGTAGCCGTCGCGGGTTTCCGTGTAGATGTACGTGCGCAGGTCCTTGTAGAAGAACGCGGCGGCCACGTACGCGCGGTTGCCGAAGTATTTCTCCCAAGACACATCGAACGCGTATGCGCGCCAGGGATCAAGCAGCGGGTTACCACCACTGCCGCCCGGACGGCCCTGGTCATCAACACCGAATTCCAGCGACGAGCGCAGCTGGTCCACGCGGGGGCGTGCGACCTGCTCGGCGAGGCCGACGCGCACGGTGTGCTCGTTCGGCAACGCGAAGGCGAGGTTCATGCTCGGCAGCACGTCAGTATAGGTCTTGCCGTCCTCGAACGGACGCACGTTGCTGCCGGCCGGCTGGGTGGCATCCCAGTAGTTCGAGGCCGACGACTGGTCGACGCGCTGGATCTGCACGCCGACGTTGCCGGTCACCGCAGTGTCGCCCCAGTCGCTGCTGATGTTGGCGCGGGCGAACGCAGTGGTGATTTTCTCGCTGACCGTCCAGGCCTTGGGGATCAGATAGTCCAGATCCTCGGTCGGCTCGAACGTCATGTAGCGCGCAACTGCGCCGGGCACGTTCCACGCCGGGATGTAGCCGACGCCGGCGAAGCCCAGGTCGACCAGACCGTACTGCAGGTCGCCCGCGATCGCGGTGTCGCCCTGCGCGCCGAGGTTGATGTTGCCCTCGGGCTGGCGCTTGGCCTTCTCGCGGTCGGCGTAATTCACGCCGAGATCGAAATCGGCCAGCCAGGTGAGGCCGGCGGGCGCGGGCAGGGTGAGGCCGACGCGCGCGGCCTTGAGCTCGTCCTCGACGCGCGGGGTCTTACCGTAGCCCGAGCCGTAGATGGTGTTGGTCAGGAACAGCTGCGACGGATCGGAGTAGTCGAGACCTGGCGCCATCTGCGTGAAGCCGTTGCCGCGAATGTCGAGCTCGATCGTGTCGAGCGACGGGTTGGGCAGGCGCTGCGCGTTGTTCTCGAGGCTGATCTCGTTGCGCTTGGCCTTCGACCAGCTGACGTCGGTGGTCAGGCGCGCGCGTTCGAAGTTGAACTCGTTGGCCCAGCCCACGGCCGAGATGCGGTCCTCGCGCCGGTTGTACATGCCGCGCACCAGCGGATAGACGCCGGTGAGCGTGCCGCCGGCGAAGCTGCCGTTGTCGCTGGTGCGCACGTTGCTGTAGACGCACGCCGGGTCGCAGGGGAACGAGCCGTTGTACTGCGTGTTGACCTCGAACTGGTTCGCGGTGTCTTCCTGCTCGGCGCGCGAGTGGAACAGGTCCAGCGTGCTGGTCCACATGTTCGACGGACGGAACTGCAGCGTGGACATGATGCCGTCGCGCTTGGTGTAGCCGGTGCGGCGCAGAGCCTTCATGCCGTCGGTCGCCCAGGTGCCGTCGGCGAGGCCGGGACGTGCGTCGGTCTTCCACGGCTCGTAGAGGCCGACCTGGTTTTCCTGGATCGGCGTATCGCTGTGCGAGACGCCGATCGAGAAGCCGAAGCGGCGATCCGCCGACTGGCCGATGTAGCTCGCGCTCAGACGGTTGCCGTAGGGATCGGTGTCGGCGGCGTCGCCCAGCGAATTGCGCTGGAAGCGGCCGCTGAGCGTGATCACCGGATCGGCGAAGTTCAGCGGGCGCACGGTCTGCATGTCCAGCGTGCCCGACAGGCCCTGGCCGACGAGGGCGGCGTCGGGCGTCTTGTACACGGTGACGCCGCTGACCAGTTCCGACGGGTACTGGTCGAACTCGACGCTGCGGTTGTCGCCGGTGCTGACCATCTCGCGGCCGTTGAGCAGCGTGGTGGCGAAGTCGGGCGACAGGCCGCGTACGCTGATCACCTGCGCGCGGCCGGCGACGCGCTGCGCCGACAGGCCGGGCAGGCGCGCGATCGACTCGGCGATGCTGACGTCGGGCAGCTTGCCGATGTCCTCGGCCGAGACCGATTCGACGATCGAGGTCGCGTCGCGTTTGACCGCGATCGCGCTCTCGATGCCGCGGCGGATGCCGGTGACGGTGACGCGGTCGAGCTCGGTGGCGTCGCCCGCGGCCGGCGTCGTGCCGGAGGTTGTGGTGGTGGTCTGTGCGTGCGCGCCGGCGGCGAGCATCAGCAGTGCCGACGACAGTGCGGCACTGAGCAGGTTGCGATCGAGCTTCGACATCTCCCCTCCCAAGGGTGTCCAGCGGACAGCTGTATTTTCGAGTTGTGCCGTCGATGCGCGTCGCTGGAACAGCGGGGCTGGACGGGTCGCGGCCATGGTAGTCGCGGGGTTCGCGCACCGGCGCAGCCTGCATACGTATTCATGGCGTGGCGTGCCTATGCATGCAGCAGCGCACTCCGGCGGACCACGCCGGGCGGAGGTTCGCGGCCGGTGCAGTCGTGCCCGGATAGCATTGGGGCATGAGCGAATCACGCAGAGGTCCGGTCGGTGCGATGCAGGCGGCCATCCGCGGCTGGGTGCTGGGGGTGTTTCCCCGTGGCCAGAGCGGCATCGAGTACGAAACACCGGCCGGTGATGCGGGGCTGTTCGGCCCGGACACCGTGACTTGGCGCGTGCATGCGGATTTTCCGGGGATGCTGTCCGGCGGTCTGTGCGCGCTGCTGCTGCAGGCGCTGCACCCGCGCGCGCTGGCCGGCGTGTGGGACCACTCCGATTTCCGCACCGACCTCGTCGGGCGCCTGCGCCGCACGACGGCTTTCGTCGCCGGCACGACCTACGCCGGCACCGAACAGGCGCATCAGCTGATCACACGCGTCGCCGCGATCCACACGCGCGTGCGCGGCACCACCGCGGACGGCGTCGGGTATTCGGCCGACGATCCGGCGCTGCTGACCTGGGTGCACGTGTCGGAGGCGTATGCCTTCCTGCAAGGCTTCCGCGCCTATGCGGGCATGCCGGGGCCCGCGGGATTCGACGATCGGTATTACGACGAATCTCGGTGCGTCGCCGAAGCGCTGGGCGCGCGCGACGTGCCGGCGTCGTCGGCCGCCGTGGACGCGTATTTCGAACGGGTGCGACCGGAGCTGCGCTTCGATGCGCGGTCACGCGAGGTGCTCGCGGTGCTGCGCCGCGTGCGCCTGCCTGTGCCGGGCGCCACGTTCTCGCGCGAAGTGTTTCTCGGCGCCGGCGCGGCGCTGTTGCCGCCCTGGGCCGAGGCGCTGCTGGAGGTCACACCGTTACAGCGCGCACGACACCGGGCGTGCGCGCGCCTGTTGCGGACGACGGCCCCGTTGTTCCGTGCGGCGCTGCCCGACGGCATCGCACCGCGCGCGTGCCGGCGTGTCGGCGTCGCGCCCGAGCGGTTGCGGCACTGGGACGGCGTGGATCTCGGTCGCTGACCGGCACCGTCGGAACAGCGGACTACGGCACCACGAACACCAGCGCCGTACGCGGCGGCACCGTGAAGCGACCGGCCTCGTCGTCGATGCGCGACGCGTCGCGGGGACGCGGGTCGGCCGCGTCGGCCGCGAGATGCACCGGGTGCAGACGCCAGCCGCGCCCCGCCAGTTCCGGCGCATCGAGCGTGCGTGCCTCGTCGGCGACATTGATCGCGTACAGCACGTCGCGGAATCCTGCGTCGTCGAGCCCGCGTCCGTCGAGATGCCCAGCGACGAGGCGCGGATCGCTGTCCGCGCCGCTGCCGGGAAACCGCAGGCGCGCCTGGACATCGTCCGCGCGTTCGAGACGGAACAGCGGTGTGCTCGCGCGGATCCGCAGCAGGTCGAGGCTCATGTCGCGCGCCTGCATCACCGCCTCGCGCGGTGGACGGATGCGCGCAGCGTCGGCCAGCAGCGGCTGCAGCTGCGGCCAGTCGGCGGCGTTGTCCGGCGCGGGCGGCAGGCCGTGGCCGAAGCCGTGGGTGTCGCCGCTCCAGTCGATGCGGTTGAACCAGTCGCCCGAGTCGTAGCTGTTGCGGTCAAGCGATTTGGACCGCATCAGCTCCACGCCGGCGTGCAGGTAGGCGATGCCCTGGCTGAAGGCGGTGGTCGCCAGCGCCAGCACCTGTGCATGGACGCGTGCCGTGGAATCAGCATCGTCCGGCAGACGCAGCACGCCGACATCGAACAGCGTGTGGTTGTCGTGGTTCTCGACATAGTTGACCACCTCGCCGGGCGCGGCGGCGTAGCCCGCGGGCTGCCCGGCGTAGTCGATCGCCGACAGCGGCCGTTCCACACCATCGTGCATGGTCATGCGGTAATCGCGCAGCGTGCCGGCGAGGCCCACGCGCACGAGGTCGGCCTGACGGCGGAGCAGGGCGTCGTCGTCGTGCCCGTGGATCCAGCCGCGCTGGCCGCGCAGTGCATCCCCGCGATCGGACGGCCCGCCGCCGCGGACGGCATCGCGCGCGCGGTCGCTGAAGGTCGCGATGCCGGTGCCGCCTAGACGGGCCTGCGTGGCCTGCACGAAGCGTGCGTCGCCGGCGACCTCGCCGAAGTTCCAGCCTTCGCCCATCAGTGGCACGGGGCGGCCGGCCTCGGCGTCCACGCGGGCCTGCAAGGCGCGCATCGCGTCGCGCGGCTGGTGGCCCATCAGGTCGAACCGGAAGGAGTCGATCCGGTAGTGGCGCACCCACAGCGCGGCCGAGTCGATCATCAGCCGCGCCATCATCGCGTGCTCGGTCGCGGTGTTGTCGCAGCAGGTGGAGGTCTCGACGCGGCCGTCGGCATCGAGGCGGTGGTAGTAACCCGGGACGATGCGGTCGAGCACCGACTGCGGGTGCTGGCCCGAAGCGCTGGTGTGGTTGTAGACCACGTCCATGCCCACGCGCAGGCCGAGACCGTGCAGCGCCTGGACCATGCGCCGGAATTCGAGGATCCGCGCCGCCGGGTCCGCCGCGTCGCTGGCGTAGCTGCCTTCGGGCACGTTGAAGTGCAGCGGGTCGTAACCCCAGTTGAAACAGTCGCGCGCGGCGACCGCCATCACCGCAGCCTGCTGCGCCGTGCTGTCGGGCGCGGCATCGGGCACCTCGGGCGTGATGCAGCCGGTCTCGGGCACGGTGGCGAGGTCGAAGACCGGCAGCAGGTGCACGTCGGTCACGCCGGCCGCACGCAGCCGGCGCAGGTGGCGGACGCCGTGCGAGTCCTGCGCCTCGAACGCGGTGTAGCGGCCACGCTGCGCCTCGGGCACGCGCTGGTCGTCGCGCGAGAAATCGCGCACGTGCAGCTCGTAGGCGACCATGTTGGTCGTCGGGCCCAGGGTCGGCACGGCGTGCGTGTCCCAGCCCTCGGGCTTGAGCGCAGGCGCATCGAGATCGAGCACGATGCTGCGTCGCGAATCCGCGTCCAGCGCCACCGAGTAGGGGTCGGTCACACGGTTGCGCACGATGCCGGTGCCCGGCACGAACACGTCGACCAGGTACAGGTACCCGTCGCCGCCGTGGTCGCCCGGCAGCCGCCCGTGCCACGCGCCGGTCGCGGCGTCGCGTTCCAGCGCCGCGAGCGGACCGGCACCGGCATCGGCATCGGGATACAGGCACAACGCGACCGCCTGCGCGGACGGCGCCCACAGATGGAAGCGCGTCGCGTCGGTGTCGAGCACCGCACCGAGGACGGGCGCGTCGACTGCGGACGCGTACAGGTCATCGAACGCACCGGCCACCTGCAGCGCGGTGGCGTCGAGCACGTGGCCGCGTGCGTCTTCGTGGACCAGCAGCAGCTGGCCCCGGTGCAGGCTGGCCAGCATCGCGTCGTCGGCGTCGATCGTCAGCGTGGCGCCGGGGTCGACGAAGGCGAAGCGCGCTGCCAGGGGCGCCGGCAGCGCGGCGGTGTGCGGCACCGCGTCGAGTGCGCGGTCGAAGCCCGCCACGGGTCGCCCCGCGCGCACGTCCAGCGTCGCGTTCGCCGCGTGGTAGAGCCGGAACCGCGTGTCGGTTGCCGGCGCGGCGCCCGGCCAGCGGATGAGATGACGGTTCAGCCAGTGCGCGCGAGCGGCGTGCACCGGGGCATCGGCCGGCACCGGATGCAGGGTGCGCGCGAACGCGGGGGCATCGCAGTCGTCGCGCTGTGGCGGCGAGGCGATCGCAGCGCCGCAGGCGAATGCGGCGACGGCCAGCGTCAACGCGCGCAGGCCGCTGCGGGCCGCGCGCGGGGCCGAGGCGTCAATCAACGTCGGCGAACAGCACGCCGTGGGCCGGCAGGCGCACGACGCCGGCGTCGAGCACCGCGGCGGCAAGCCCGTGTCCATCGAGCGGGCGCGCGCCGGCCAGTGCCTCGGGCAGCGGCCAGTCGACCGGTGCGTTCGAGAGGTTGAACACCGAGAGCACGCGCGCGCCGTCGCCAGCGCGCACGCTGGCCAGCACCGGCTCGGGCGCATCGAGAAACTGCTGGTCGCCCACGACCAGCGCGGGCCGCGCGCGGCGCCAGTGCAGGAAGCGGCGCGCGGCGGCGAGCACCGAGCCGTCGTCGGTCTCCTGACCAGCGACGCTGCGTGCGCGATGCGCATCGGGAATCGGCAGCCACGGCGTGCCGGTGCTGAAACCGGCGCCGGCATCGGCGGTCCACGGCATCGGCGTGCGGCAACCGTCGCGGCCCTTGAAGTTCGGCCAGAACGTGATGCCGTAGGGATCGCGCAGCTGCTCGAACGGCACGTCGGCCTCGGGCAGGCCGAGCTCCTCGCCCTGGTACAGGCAGACCGAGCCGCGCAGCGTGCACACCAGTCCGATCATCTGCCGGGCGAAGTCGTCGCTGGCATCGGCGCCACCCCAGCGGGTCACCGCGCGCTGCACGTCGTGGTTGGAAATCGCCCAGCACGGCCAGCCTTCGGTCATCGCTGCCTCGAGGCGCTCGACGGTGCCGCGGATGTAGCCGGCGCTGAAATCGTCGACCAGCAGCTCGAAGCTGTAACCCATGTGCAGCCGGCCGGCGCTGGTGTACTCGGCGGTGGTGGCCAGCGAATCCTCGGACGAGATCTCGCCGAGCGCGGCGACGTCCGTGTACCCGTCCATCAGCGCACGCAACTGCTCGATGAAGCCGATGTTTTCCGGCTGCGTGTTGTTGTACCAGTGGTACTGGAAGGCATACGGATTGTCCGGCGAGAAGCCGCGGCCCAGACGCAGCGCCTCGGGCTTGGCCGGGTTGTCGCGCAGCGCCGGGTCGTGGAAACAGAAGTTGATCGAGTCGAGCCGGAAGCCGTCGACGCCGCGGTCCAGCCAGAAGCGCACGTAGTCCAGCGTGGCCTGCTGAACGTCCGGGTTGTGGAAGTTGAGGTCCGGCTGGCTCGACAGGAAATTGTGCAGGTAGTACTGCCGGCGCCGCGGCTCCCACTTCCAGGCCGGGCCGCCGAAGATCGACAGCCAGTTGTTGGGCGGCGTGCCGTCGGGCTTCGCATCGGCCCAGACGTACCAGTCGGCCTTGGGGTTGTCGCGCGACGCGCGGCTTTCCTGGAACCAGGCGTGCTCGATCGAGGTGTGGCTGAACACCTGGTCGATCATCACCTTCAGGCCGAGGCCATGCGCCTTGGCCAGCAGGGCGTCGAAATCGCCCAGCGTGCCGAACATCGGATCGACGTCGCACTGGTCGGCGATGTCGTAGCCGTAGTCGTGCATCGGTGAGCGGAAGAACGGCGACACCCAGATCGCGTCCACGCCCAGTCGAGCGACATGGTCGAGCCGGTCGATGATGCCGGGCAGGTCACCGATGCCGTCGCCGTCGCTGTCCATGAAGCTGCGCGGATAGATCTGGTAGATCACCGCACCGCGCCACCACGGGTTGTTCGCCATCGCTCGTCTCGCCTCCCCGCCGCAGTGCGCGACGCGATGCGACGTTAGTGCATGGTGCGGCGCATGCGGAAGCGTGCGGTGGCGGCGCGTGCGATGAATACGTATGCAGGTCGTGGCCGTCGAACGGCTGCTCGCTACCATGGGTCCGCCCTCGCACTGCCGCGACGGCGCAGCGGTCCTTGGGAGGGGAGTCGCAGCACATGCGCAATACGAAACCGCCACTGTCGTTCTGGCAGATCTGGAACATGTGCTTCGGCTTTCTGGGCATCCAGTTCGGATTCGCCCTGCAGAACGCCAACGTCAGCCGCATCTTCCAGACGCTCGGCGCCGATATGGAGCAGGTGCCCGGGCTGTGGATCGCCGCGCCCCTGACCGGCCTGCTGGTCCAGCCGGTGATCGGCTACTTCTCCGATCGCACGTGGACGCGCCTCGGCCGTCGGCGCCCGTATTTCCTCTGGGGCGCGATCTTTTCGACCGCCGCGCTGCTGGTGATGCCCAACTCGCCCGAGCTGTGGATCGCCGCCGGCACGCTGTGGGTGCTCGACGCTTCGCTCAACGTGTCGATGGAGCCGTTCCGGGCCTTCGTCGGCGACCAGCTCGCGCCGCCGCAGCGGCCCACCGGCTACGCGATGCAGGGCTTCTTCATCGGCGTGGGCTCGGTGATCGCCAGCGCGTTGCCGTTCGTGCTCGCGAAGTTCGGCGTGGCCAATACCGCGGGGCCGGGTGAAGTGCCCGACACGGTGCGCTATGCGTTCTATTTCGGCGGCGCCGTGCTGCTGCTCGCGGTGCTGTGGACGGTGCTGCGCACGCGCGAATATCCGCCCGAGGTGCTGCATGCGTTCGACGATGCCGAACCGCTGGGCGCATTGCCGGCGGCCGACGCACCGGTGCCGCGTGCGACCGGCGGGTTGCCTTGGCTGATCGCGGGCGTCGCCGGCGTGGCGCTGGTCTACGGGCTCGGCTGGGACCGCATGCTCTACGTGCTGGCGGGGCTGCCGCTGGCCTACGGCGCGCTGCGTCTGATCGCCACGCGCATGGCGCCGCAGCGGATGCTGCCGACGATCGCCGCCGACCTGCATGCGATGCCGCCGGCGATGCGCCAGCTCGCGGTGGTGCAGTTCTTCTCGTGGTTCGGCCTGTTCGCGATGTGGATCTACACCACGGCCGCCGTGGCGCAAACGCATTACGGCAGTGCCGACCCGCAGTCGGCCGCGTTCAACGAGGGTGCGAACTGGGTGGGCGTGCTGTTCGCGGCCTACAACGGCTTCGCGGCGCTGGCCGCGATCATGATCCCGTGGATGGCGCGACGCCTCGGCCTGCGACTGACCCACCTGGTCAACCTGTTCCTCGGCGGCGCCGGGCTGGTGTCGATCGCCTTCATCCGCGATCCGCAGTGGCTGCTGCTGTCGATGGTCGGCGTGGGCTTCGCCTGGGCCTCGATCCTGTCGCTGCCGTATGCACTGCTATCCGACAGCCTGCCCGCGCACAAGATGGGCGTGTACATGGGCATCTTCAATTTCTTCATCGTCATCCCGCAGCTGGTGGCGGTGAGCACGCTCGGCGTACTGCTCGGGCGCGTCTTCGACGGTGATCCGGTGCGCGTGCTGATGCTCGGCGGCGCCAGCCTCGCGATCGGCGGGCTGTTCGCGCTGCGTGTCGCGCGGCCGCGCTCCGAGCTGGCCGTCACCCCGCCCTGAATCCATCCTGCTGGAGCCTGCGCATGATCCGACCGTTGACCGCCGTTCTCGCCGCCGCGCTGTGCGCGGCCTGCTCGCACGGAGGTCAGCCGGTGCGTGCCGACGCGCCGGACGAAGGCGCGCTCTACGGCACCCGCGCGCCGTTCGCCGCGCATTCGGTCTACTTCGTCGTCACCGACCGCTTCGTCAACGGCGATCCGGCGAACGACCAGCGCGACCAGGGCGGCGCGCATCGCACCTTCGACATCCCGGTGCGTTGCGAGGACGGTATCGACGGCAACATCGGCTACCTCGGCGGCGACTTCCGTGGCGTGCTCGACAATGCCGGCTACATCCGTGACATGGGCTTCGGAGCGGTGTGGATCACGCCGATCGTCGCCAATCCCGATGAGGCGTTCACCGGCGGCGACCCGATCAGCTGCGGCAGCACGCTCACCGACCGCGGCAAGACTGGCTACCACGGCTACTGGGGCACGAACTTCTACCAGGTGGACGAGCACCTGCCGAGCGCCGATCTCGATTTCCGTGCCTTCACCGACGGCCTGCGCGCCGCCGGCCTGAAGACCGTGCTCGACATCGTCGGCAACCACGGTTCGCCGGCGTGGACGATGCCGGTCGCGCAGCCAGGTTTCGGTCAGATCTTCGACGCCGAGGGTCGTTTGATCGCCGATCACCAGAACCTGCCGCCTCAGCAGCTCGATCCGGGCGGCAATCCGCTGCACGCGTTCTACAACACCACCGGGCCGGTCGACGCCGAGACCGGTTCGATCTTCGACGGCAACCTGGCGCAGCTGGCGGACTTCGATGCCGACAATCCGGCGGTGTTCGATTACCTGGCCGGCGCCTACGAACACTGGATCGGGCAGGGCGCTAACGCGTTCCGCATCGACACCATCGCGTGGATGCCGCATGCGTTCTGGAAGCGCTTCGCCGACCGCATCCGCACCGAGCGGCCGGACTTCTTCATGTTCGGCGAAGCCTTCGACTACGACGCGGCGAAGATCGCCGAGCACACCTGGGCCGCGAACGGCGGCATCAGCGTGCTCGATTTCCCGATGAAACAGGCGATGGACGAGGTGTTCGCAGGCGGCGCCGGCTTCGAGCGTCTTGCGCCGAGCCTGCACCTCGAACGCGGGCCCTACGCCAACCCCTACGAGCTGACGACGTTCTACGACAATCACGACATGCCGCGCATGGACGCCACCGATGCCGGGTTCATCGACGCGCACAACTGGCTGTTCACCGCGCGCGGGATTCCGGTCGTCTATTACGGCTCCGAGACCGGCTTCATGCGCGGCCGCGCCGAACACGCCGGCAACCGGGCGTACTACGGGCAGGCGCGCGTGGATGCCGGCGTCGGCACGCCGATCCACGCCGCGCTGACCCGCATCGCCACGCTGCGCCGCGACACCCCGGCGCTGCAGCGCGGGCTGCAGTTGCCGCTGGTGCTCGAGGGCGAGCACGCGGCGTTCTATCGCGTGCTCGACGATGGCGGTGTGCGCCAGACCGCACTGGTGCTGCTCAACAAGGGCGACGCGGCCTGGTCGGCGACGCTGGACGCGGCGCAGATCGCCGACGGCGACTGGCGCGATGCGCTGGGCGCCGGTTCGATCAGCGTGGACGGCGCTGCGTCGCTCGACGTTCCCGCACACGGTGTGCGCGTGCTGCTACGCGACGACGTCACCATCCCGGCCGCGCTGCGCGACCGTCTGCAGACGCTGATGGCCAGGCGCCTCGGCGGCCCGGACATGGAGTGAGCAACGTGTAGGAGCGCGCTCGCGCGCGAACGCTGTTCTCGGAAAGCCCCTTCGCGCGCGAGCGCGCTCCTACAGGGTGAACGTCATGCAGGACGGATGTTGTGCGGATGCGGGTGCATTCGCGCACATGCGCCTGCAAGCCCTGGCCTGCGCCCCGCCGGTTCAGGAGAACCGATGCATCAGTAGGCGAGCGCTGGCGCGCCAACATTGTTCTCGGGAAGCCCCTTCGCGCGCGAGCGCGCTCCTACAGACTCGGGCGAGGCTGAATGCTTCGTAGGGCGCGCTCGCGCGCAAACGCGTTTCGCCGGGTATCCGAACGCGCGCGTCTACAGCGCCCGTGCACCCGTCGAATCGCGGACCACGAGCGCGGTCGGCAACCGCCGGCTTTCGGCCGGCTCGCCGGTGATCAGCCGCATCAGCGTGTCGACCAGCAGCTCACCCGCGGTCAGCGTGTCCTGGACCACGGTGGTGAGCGCCGGTGTGGTCATGCGCGCGCCGGGAATGTCGTCGAAGCCGGCGAGGGCGATGTCGTCGGGAATGCGCATGCCGTGTTCGGCGAACGCGCGCATCGCGCCGATCGCGATCAGGTCGCTGGCCGCGAACACCGCGTCGAACGGCAGGCCCCGCGCCAGCAGCGTCTGCGCGGCCGCATACCCCGAATCCTCCGCACTTTCGGCATCGGCCTGCAGGGCCGGGTCCATCGCCAGTCCGTGCCGGGCCAGCGCCGTGTCACAGCCGCGGTAGCGGTCGAGAAATTCCGGATAGCGGCTCGAGGCGTCGCCGAGAAACGCGATCCGGCGATGGCCGAGGCCGGCCAGGTGTTCGCCGATCAGCGCGCCGCCGCCGGCGTTGTCGCAGCCGATCGAGATGCCGGGCTGGTCGGGCAGCACCGCGCCCCAGCGCACGAACTGCGTGCCCTGCTCGACGAGGGTGCGCAGCTTGCCCTGGTAGGCGAGGTAGTCGCCGTAGCCCAGCAGGATCAGGCCGTCGGCCTTGTGGCTGTCGTCGTAGTCGGCGTGCCAGTCGTCGGAGAGCTGCTGGAACGAGATCAGCAGGTCCTGGCCGTGCCGCGCACAGGCCCGGGTGATCGAGCCCAGCATCGGCAGGAAGAACGGGTTGATGTGCGACTGGTCGCTGGTCGGATCCTCGAACAGCAGCAGCGCCAGCGTGCCCGACTGCTGCCGGCGCAGGTTCGAGGCGTTCTTGTCGACCTTGTAGTTGAGCTCGCGCGCGATCGCCAGGATGCGCTCGCGGGTCTCGCGGTTGACCGAGGGGCTGCCGCGCAGCGCGCGCGAGACGGTCGGCTGCGACACGCCGGCCAGGTGCGCGATGTCCAGCGAAGTCGGCTTGCCCTTGATCGTCATCGCGGCACTGCGGAAGGAAACGCGCCGATGATGCCACGCGTCGCCGGCCCGCCGCCCGGAGGCGCCTGACGCGCCGGAACGTCGGCCTCACCGGACCGGACCGTGCATGCCGCGGCCCCGGCCAGCGTCCCGATCGCCCCGCAATCTGCGTTACCATCGGCATCCGTCCTTTCCGCCGACAGGTGGCCCGCGGCAACGCCGGCCGAGCGTGCGACATGCGCACTACCCACGTCCAGCGCTGACCGTCCCGAGGCCTCCTGTTGCCAGGCGCCCTCGTGGCGTTTTTTTTTGGGGCGGTGATTCGTGATGGGTGATGGGTGATTCGGAAACGCTCGAGTCCCCCTGTTCGCCTTCCGAATCACCCATTACCAATCACCAATTACGGCTCTCCACCCATGATCACCATCACGCTCCCCGACGGCAGCCGCCGCGAGTTCGACCATCCCGTGTCCGTCATGGAGGTCGCCCAGTCCATCGGCGCGGGCCTCGCCAAGGCCACCGTGGCCGGCAAGGTCGACGGCCGCCAGGTCGACGCCTCCGACGTCATCGACCATGACGCGACGCTGCAGATCCTCACGCCGAAGGACCCGGAAGGCGTCGAGATCATCCGCCACTCCTGCGCGCATCTCGTCGGTCACGCGGTCAAGCAGCTGTACCCGGACGCGAAGATGGTCATCGGCCCGGTGATCGAGGACGGTTTCTACTACGACATCCACAGCGAGCGCCCGTTCACGCCCGAGGACCTGGCGGCGATCGAGGCGCGCATGGCCGAACTCATCGCTACCGAGTACGACGTCGTCAAGAAGATGACGCCGCGCGACGAGGTGGTGGCCACGTTCCAGGCCCGCGGCGAGGACTACAAGTTGCGCCTGATCGACGACATGGGGCCCGAGGTCACGCAGATGGGCCTCTACCACCACCAGGAATACGTCGACATGTGCCGCGGCCCGCACGTGCCGAACACGCGCTTCCTCAAGGCGTTCAAGCTCACGCGTATCTCCGGCGCGTACTGGCGCGGTGATTCCAAGAACGAGCAGTTGCAGCGCATCTACGGCACCGCCTGGGCCGACGCCAAGCAGCTCAAGGCGTTCATCCAGCGCATCGAGGAAGCCGAGAAGCGCGACCACCGCCGCATCGGCAAGGCCCAGGGCCTGTTCCACCTGCAGGAAGAGGGGCCGGGCCTGGTGTTCTGGCATCCCAAGGGCTGGGCGATCTGGCAGGTCGTCGAGCAGTACATGCGCCAGGTCTACCGCGACAGCGGCTACGGCGAGGTGCGCTGCCCGCAGATCCTCGACGTCGCGCTGTGGAAGCAGTCCGGCCACTGGGACAACTACAAGGAGAACATGTTCTTCACCGAGTCCGAAAAGCGGACCTATGCGGTGAAGCCCATGAACTGTCCGGGCCACGTGCAGGTGTTCAACCAGGGCCTGCACAGCTACCGCGACCTGCCGATCCGCTACGGCGAGTTCGGCAGCTGCCATCGCAACGAGCCGTCGGGCGCGCTGCACGGCATCCTGCGCGTGCGCGGCTTCACCCAGGACGACGGCCACATCTTCTGCACGCCCGACCAGGTCGAGGCCGAAGTGCGCGACTTCCACGCCCAGGCGCTGAAGGTCTACGGCCACTTCGGCTTCGACGACATCCAGATCAAGATCGCGCTGCGGCCCGAGTCGCGGCTCGGCGACGACGCCACCTGGGGCCGCGCCGAGGACGCGCTGCGCAGCGCGCTGCGCTCGGCCGGCGTCGAGTGGCAGGAACTGCCGGGCGAGGGCGCGTTCTACGGCCCGAAGATCGAGTACCACCTCAAGGACGCGATCGGCCGCACCTGGCAGCTGGGCACGATGCAGGTCGATTTCATGATGCCGGGGCGCCTCGGCGCCGAGTACGTCGACGAGCACAGCCAGAAGAAGCATCCGGTGATGCTGCACCGGGCGATCGTCGGCTCGATGGAGCGTTTCATCGGCATCCTGATCGAGCATCACGCCGGCCAGTTCCCCAGCTGGCTGGCCCCGGTGCAGGCGGTGGTGATGAATATCACCGACGCCCAGGCCGACTTCGTTGCCGAGGTTCGGAAAACCCTTGCAAATCAAGGGGTCCGGGTCGAGGCCGATTTGCGGAACGAGAAGATCGGCTATAAGATCCGCGAGCATACGCTGCAGCGGGTGCCGTATCTGCTCGTGGCAGGGGACCGCGAGAAGGAGAACGGCGCGGTCGCCGTTCGGACACGGACCGGGGAAGATCTGGGCACCATGCCGATCGCCGACTTCGTTTCGCGCCTGAGCGCGGAGCACGTTTCAGCATGAAACCTTCACCGGTGCAGGGCCAAGATGGTCTGCGCCGGACGGCCCGCAGGACGGAATGTCCGCGGCATGTTCCACACTGGAGAATCTGAGCATTAGCACCCTGGACAAACAGAACCGCCGCAACAGTGATATCCGCGTTCCGCGGGTCCGCGTCATCGGCTCCGACGGCGAGATGATCGGCGTGCTTTCGCGCGACGACGCGCTGCGCGCGGCCGAAGAGGAAGGTCTCGATCTCGTCGAGATCCAGCCGAACGCCGATCCGCCGGTCTGCAAGATCATGGACTTCGGCAAGTTCAAGTTCGAGATGCAGAAAAAGGCCAACGAGGCCAAGAAGAAGACCAAGCAGCAGGAGATCAAGGAACTCAAGTTCCGGCCGGTCACCGACGAAGGCGACTACCAGATCAAGCTGCGCAAGATGCGGGGCTTCCTCGAGGAAGGCGACAAGATCAAGGTCAACATCCGCTTCCGTGGTCGCGAGATGAGCCACCAGGAGCTGGGCCGCGAGATGGCCGCCCGGATCGAGGCCGATCTCGGCGAGGACATCGTCATCGAGTCGCGCCCGCGCCTGGAAGGCCGGCAGATGGTGATGATGATCGCGCCGAAGAAGAAGACCTGATCCCGAGGCGTTTAGGCCCGGATCGACGGAAGAGGCGCGGCGCGAGCTGCGCCTTTTTCTTGGCCGCGGGGCCTCGCTGCGCGCGCGGCCGTTCTTCATCGGGTGGCTCGAGGCTGCCGTCCTGGTCTGTTCGTGGCGCGGCCGTGTCCCGGCAGGCGCCATGACCCAGTATCCGGCGCCGTCAAACCAATGATTTGCAAGCCAAAGCCGCGCGCGGCATAATGCGCGGCTCCCGGTTCGCCGGGTGGCATCACACACATTCCAGGACCGGCCTGGATCCCTTCGGGATCAAAGGCTTGAACATTGGCATGGGCAGGATGGAAAGCGTGGCGCACGCCACCGCCCGGTCAGTACACGTATCCCCAAAAGGACTCTCGCAATGCCCAAGATCAAGACGCACCGGGGCGCCGCCAAGCGGTTCCGGAAGACGGCGTCCGGCAAGTACAAGGCCGGCCATGCCAACCGTAGCCACATCCTCACGAAGAAGGCCACCAAGCGGAAGCGCAGCCTTCGTCAGACGAACCACATTCCGGCGTGCGACAGCGGTCGTCTCGACCGCATGCTGCCGTATCTCTGAGGAGGACTGAACCATGGCACGAGTCAAGCGTGGCGTTCAGGCGCGCCGCCGTCACAAGAAGGTCCTCGGCCGCGCGAAGGGCTATTACAACGCCCGTCGCAAGGTCTTCCGCGTCGCCAAGCAGGCCGTCATCAAGGCCGAGCAGTACGCGTACATCGGTCGCAAGCGCAAGAAGCGCGACTACCGTTCGCTGTGGATCACGCGTATCAACGCGGCCGCACGTCTGAACGGTGTCAGCTACAGCCGCTTCATGAATGGTCTGCTGAAGGCCGGCATCACGCTGGACCGCAAGGTCCTGGCCGACATCGCCGTGCACGACGCTGCCGCCTTTACCGCGCTCGCCGACAAGGCGAAGGACGCGCTGGCAGCCTGAGGCTGCCGTCTCCACCGTAAAGCGGCACGGGCCGCCGGGTGATTCCGGCGGCCGAACGTGGGGAAGGGCGCAAGTCCTTCCCCATTGTTTTTTGTGGCGCCGGCCGAGCGCGCACGCGAGTGCCGCGGCGGCCGGGGCCATCGACCCCCTCAGCGACGGGCAAGCAGTGCGATGAGTGAAATCGACTCCCTTTCGAACCAGGCGCTCGCCGACATCGAGGCCGCGGCCACGCCGGAGGCGCTGGACGCCCTGCGCGTCGCGCTGCTCGGCAAGAGCGGCCGCATCACCGCGCAGCTCAAGGCGCTCGGCGCGTTGCCGGTCGACCAGCGCAAGGCGGCCGGCGAGGCGATCAACCGCGCCCGGGATGCGATCGGCGCCGCGCTCGCCGCGCGCAAGGTCGCGCTCGATGACGTCGCGCTGGACGCGAGGCTCGCCTCGCAAACCGTCGACGTCACCCTCCCGGGCCGCGACGGCGCGCGCGGCGGCGTGCATCCGATCAGCCGCACCCTCGAACGCATCGCCGACATCTTCGGCCGTCTCGGTTACGAGCTCGCCGACGGCCCCGAGATCGAGGACGACTGGCACAACTTCGAGGCGCTGAACTTCCCGCCGCACCATCCCGCGCGCGCGATGCACGACACGTTCTACTTTCCGCCGGATGGCGCCGGTGTCGCGCGCCTGCTGCGCACGCACACCTCGGGCGTGCAGGTGCGCTACATGGGCGAGCACGCGCCGCCGCTGCGCATGATCGCGGCCGGCAAGGTCTACCGCTCCGACAGCGACCAGACCCATTCGCCGATGTTCCATCAGGTCGAAGGCCTGCTGGTCGACGAGCACGCGACGTTCGCCGATCTCAAGGGCACGCTGAGCGAGTTCGTGCGCGCGTTCTTCGAGCGCGACTTCGAGATGCGCTTCCGGCCGAGCTACTTCCCGTTCGTGGAACCCGGCGCCGAGGTCGACATCGCCTGGCAGCAGGCCGACGGCAGCACGCGCTGGCTCGAGGTGCTGGGCTGCGGCATGGTCCACCCGAACGTGCTCAAGGCCGTCGGCATCGACCCGGAGCGCTACACCGGCTTCGCGTTCGGCCTCGGCGTCGAACGCTTCGCGATGCTGCGCTACGGCGTCGACGATCTGCGTGCGTTCTTCGAGAACGATGTGCGGTTTCTCAGGCAGTTTGCTTGAGGAGTCGTGATTGGTGATTCGTGATCGGTGATTCGGAAAAGCGGGTCACACGCACGGTCACCGATCGCGGAAACGCTGCTTTGTCGAATCACGAATCACCAATTACGAATTACGGAATTTCACAATGAAATTCAGCGAAAACTGGCTGCGCCAGCACGTCAAGACCGATGCCACCCGTGACCAGCTCGCGGCGACGCTGACCGCGATCGGCCTGGAGGTCGAAGAGATCACGCCGCTGGGCGAGGCGCTCGATGGTGTCGTCGTGGCGCGCATCGTGTCGGCGGAGAAACACCCCGAGGCGGATCGCCTGCAGGTGTGCCAGGTCGACGCCGGTGGCCGGACGCTGCAGATCGTCTGCGGTGCGCCGAACGCGCGTCCGGGACTGGTCGCGCCGCTGGCCTTGATCGGCACCACCGTGGGCACGCTGACGATCCAGGCCGCGCAGCTGCGCGGCGTCGAGTCCAACGGCATGTTGTGCTCGGCCAAGGAGCTCGGCATCGATGCCGACGCCTCCGGCCTGCTCGAACTGCCCGAGGACGCGCCGGTCGGGACGCCATTGGCCGATTACCTGGGCCTGCCCGATGCCGCGATCGAGCTGAAGCTCACCCCCAACCGCGCCGACTGTTTCGGCGTGCGCGGCATCGCGTTCGACGTTGCCGCCGCATTCGGCAGCGAGGTCGTTCCGCTCGAGGCCACGCCGGTCGCCGCGCAGTCGGATGCGCAGCTCGCGGTGACGCTCGATGCAGGTGCCGATGCGCCGCGCTACCTCGGCCGCGTCATCGAACGCGTCGACGCCACCCGGCCGACACCGGTGTGGATGGCCGAGCGCCTGCGCCGCAGCGGCATCCGCCCGCTCAGCTTCCTCGTCGACGTCACCCAGTACGTGATGCTGGAACTCGGCCAGCCGATGCACGCCTTCGACCGAGACCTGCTCACCGGCCCCGTCGGCGTACGCCGTGCGCGCGCGGGCGAGACGCTGACGCTGCTCGACGGTCGTGACGTGACGCTGGACGAGCAGTTCCTCGCGATCACCGATGCCGACCGCGTCGTCGCGCTGGCCGGTGTCATGGGCGGCTTCGACACCCGCGTGACCGACGGCACGCGTACCGTGTTTCTGGAATCCGCGCACTTCGCGCCGGACGCGATCATCGGCCGCAGCCGCCGTCTCGGCCTGCACACCGACGCCGCGCACCGCTTCGAGCGCGGCGTGGATCCGGAACTGCCGCGCACGGCGATCGAATACGCGACGCGGCTGATCCTCGACGTCGCCGGTGGCGTGCCCGGCCCGGTGATCGCGGCCGAGCTGGACGCGCATCTGGCGCGTCCGCGCGTCATCGCGCTGCGCCGCGCGCGTTTGGCACGGGTGCTCGGCCTGACGGTCGACGATGCCGAGGTCGAGCGCATCCTGCGCGCGCTGGGGCTCGACGTCGTCGCCGATGCCGAGGGCTGGCAGGTCACCGCGCCCACGCGCCGCTTCGACCTGGCGATCGAGGAAGACCTGATCGAGGAAGTCGTGCGCATCCACGGCTACGACCGCGTGCCGACCACGCTGCCCGGCGGCGCGACGCGCATCGCCGTGCCCAGCGAAACTCAAGTCGCCGAAGCCGAGTTGCGGCGGCAGATGGTGGCGCGGGATTGCCTGGAGACCGTCAACTTCGCATTCGTCGACGCCCGGCTGCTCGCCGCGTGGAACGCCGATGCCGACAGCGTGCCGCTGGCCAACCCGCTGAGCGGCGAGCTCGGTGTCATGCGCACCAAGCTGCTGCCGGGCCTGGTCGCCACGCTGGGCCGCAATCTCGCGCGCCAGCAGTCGCGCGTGCGCCTGTTCGAGCTGGGCAAGGTCTTCAACCGCGCGCCCGCAGGCGATGCGGCGCCGACGGAAACCCTGCGCGTGGCCGCCGCGGTCGTCGGCGACGCGGCGACCGAGCAGTGGGGCGAAACGGCACGTCCGGTCGACTATTTCGATCTCAAGGGCGATCTCGAAGCGCTGGCCGCCGTCGCCGGCGCGCGCCTGACGTTCGCGCGTTCGAGTGCGCCGCACGGGCATCCCGGACGCTCGGCCGATGTGCTGCGCGACGGCGCGCACGTGGGCTGGATCGGCGAACTGCATCCGCGCCTGCTGCGCGCGCTCGACATCGACCAGCCGGTGGTGGCCTTCGAACTCGATGCCGCCGCCCTGCAGGCGCGCCCCCTGCCGAAGCTCGCGCCGTTGTCGAAGTTCCCGTCGGTACGCCGCGACCTGGCGATCGTCGCCCCCGAGGCGGTTGAGTGGGCTGCACTGGAGCGCACCGTGCAGGCGTCCGCCGGTCCGCTGCTGGCCGGTATCCGGCTATTCGACCGTTACGCCGGAAAGGGGGTCGAAACCGGGTTCAGGAGCCTCGCCATGGGCTTGATTCTGCAGGAAAATTCCCGCACTCTGACCGACCGCGACGTGGATGCTGTCGTGGCGGATGTGGTCGCCGCGCTGGGTCGTGAACATGGCGCGTCGCTCCGAAGCTGAGGTCTTACAGGGGGTAGCGGCGTGGCGTTGACGAAGGCGGACATGGCCGAAAAGCTCTACGAGGACGTCGGCTTGAACAAGCGCGAGGCGAAGGAATTCGTCGATGCGTTTTTCGACGTCCTGCGCGAGGCGCTGCAGCAGGGCCGCCAGGTCAAGCTGTCGGGCTTCGGCAACTTCGACCTGCGCCGCAAGAACGAGCGTCCGGGCCGCAACCCGAAGACCGGCGAGGAGATTCCGATCTCCGCGCGCACCGTGGTGACGTTCCGTCCGGGCCAGAAGCTCAAGGAACGCGTCGAGGCCTACACCGGCTCGGTGGGAGCGGCGCATGCTTGACCCGGGCAGCAACCGCGAACTTCCGCCGATTCCGGCCAAGCGCTACTTCACCATCGGCGAGGTCAGCGAGCTCTGCGACGTCAAGCCGCACGTGCTGCGCTACTGGGAGACCGAATTCCCCAGCCTCGAGCCGGTGAAGCGCCGCGGCAATCGCCGTTACTACCAGCGCCACGACGTGCTGATGGTGCGCCAGATCCGTGGCCTGCTGTACGAGCAGGGCTACACGATCGGCGGCGCGCGTCTGCGTCTGGAGGGCGAGGGCGCCAAGCAGGAATCGGCGCTGAGCAACCAGATCGTGCGCCAGGTGCGCATGGAGCTCGAGGACGTGCTGCAGCTGCTCAAGCGCTGAGCACGATAGCGATGGGCGAAACGCCCGCGTGCCGGTATAATTTCCAGATTCCGGGGTATAGCGCAGCCTGGTAGCGCACTTGTCTGGGGGACAAGTGGTCGTCGGTTCGAATCCGGCTACCCCGACCAAACTTCGAAGGCCCGCCACGTGCGGGCCTTTGTCGTTTCTGAGGAGAGGGCGGCGGTGCGGTGCCTGCGCGCATGCTGCGGCAGCGGCCGTATTGCCTGTCGCAGTTCAGGCCACCGCAGATCGATTGCCGTCTGTTCCTCGCACGGTATGACCAAGTGCCCTTGCGTGCGCTTCGGCGCCGTCGTATTAGTCGCGCTGGACTCACAGGGGCACGGACGGATGATGCGGATCTCACGAAAGGCGTGGCTGGGCGGGCTGCTGGCCTGCGTGTCGGCGGGAGGGATGGCACAGGTGCCGGTCGACGAGCTCGCGTCCTCGGAGCAGCCGGTCGACGGGAACGGCATCGTCGACATGAACGTGGTCGTGGTGTCCGGGTCGCAGCCGGGTCCCGGCCTGTGGCGCGTGCGGCGCGGGGAGAACACGCTCTACATCCTCGGCACACAATCGCCCCTGCCCAAGGCCATGACTTGGCGCTCGGACGAGGTGCGCGAGGTGCTGGCCGAGGCGGGTGTCGTGCTGGGGCCGCCGGGTGTCGTGATCGGCCGGGATATCGGGGTGTTCCGGGGGCTGACGATGCTGCCGGCGGCGATGCGCGCGGCGAGAAACCCCGACGGTGCCACGCTCGATGAACTGTTGCCGGGGGATGTCTACGAACGCTGGTCGATGCTCAAAGCGCGCTACATCGGGCGTGACCGCGGCATCGAGCGCAAGCGGCCGGCGATCGCGGTGTACGAGCTGTATCGCGCCGCGCTCGATGCCAACGGCCTGCGCGAGGGCGGGGTGGTCTCGCCGGTCCTCGACGAAGCGCTCAAGGCGCGCGGCATGAAGCTCACGTCGACGACGCTGGAGGTGAAGATCGACGATCCGCGTGCGGCGCTCGCCGATTTCCGCAAGGAAGGCATGAAGCCCGAGGACGTGGCCTGCGTGCGCGACACGCTGGACGTCATCGAACGAGGGCTGCCGCAGGTGGCCGCTCGCGCCAATGCCTGGGCTGTCGGGGATCTCGATGTGCTGCGGGCGACCGCCGGGCAGGGGTCACAGGTGCAGGCATGCATGTCGTCGTTTCTGCAGACCGAAACCGCACGCAAACGCGGGCTCGATGCACTCGACGCCCAGGTGCGTGCGAACTGGCTGGCGGTCGCGGACGATGCGCTCGACGCGCATCGCGTGTCGTTTGCGACGTTGTCGGTCAACGACCTGCTGGGCACGTCCGGTTTTCTGGCCGCGTTGCGACCGCGCGTCGACGCAGTGCTGGCGCCGGACGAAGCGGATGTCGTCGAGGACGAGGGCGCGGCGACGTCGGGCGTCGCAACGCCCTGATCCCTGGGCGGTTCGCTCAGCCCGCCGCGGCCTGGTCGCCGACGGCGGGCCGCGCCGCCAGGTCCGGCCAGCGCGCGAGCACTGCGGCGCGGATACCGGCGGCATCCAGGCCGGCCTCGGCCAGCAGATCCTCGCGGCTGGCGTGGTGCTGGAAGGCATCCGGCAGGCCGAGGTGGAGCACCGGCAGCACGATGCCCTCGGCATTGAGCAGCTCGGCGACACCCGAACCCGCGCCGCCGGCGACGACGTTGTCCTCCAGGGTCACGAAGCCGTCGTGGCTGCGTGCCAGCTCCAGCAGCAAGGCCCGATCGAGCGGACGGACGAAGCGCATATTGACCACGGTGAGGTCGAGCTCGGCGCCCACCTGTTCGGCCGCCGGCACGATCGCGCCGAAGGCGAGCAGGGCCACGCGGCGGCCATGCCGGCGCAGGTCGGCCTTGCCGATCGGCAGGGTCTCGAGGCCGGCGCCGACGGCCACGCCCGGGCCGGTGCCGCGTGGATACCGCACCGCGGCCGGCCCTTCATGACGGAAGCCGGTCGTCAGCATCGTCCGGCACTCGGCTTCGTCCGCCGGTGCCATGACGACCATGTTGGGCACGCAGCGCAGGAAGCTCAGGTCGAGGTTGCCGGCATGCGTCGCGCCATCGGGGCCGACGACGCCGCCGCGATCGATCGCGAACAGCACGTCGAGCTTCTGCAGGGCGACGTCGTGAACCAGCTGGTCGTAGGCGCGCTGCAGGAACGTGGAGTAGATCGCCACGACCGGCTTGGCGCCCTCGCAGGCCATACCCGCGGCCAGCGTGACCGCGTGCTGCTCGGCGATCGCGGTGTCGAAATAGCGCGGCGCATGTTCCTTGGAGAAGCGCACGAGACCCGAGCCCTCGCGCATCGCCGGGGTGATGCCGAGCAGGCGGTCGTCGGCCGCGGCCATGTCGCACAGCCAGTCGCCGAAGACGTCGGTGTAGGTCGGCTTCTTGACGCCGCCGGCCTTGGCCACGATGCCCTGGCTGGGATCGAACGGCGATACCGCGTGGTAGCCGATCTGGTCGCCTTCGGCGAGCTCGTAGCCCTTGCCCTTGGTGGTGATGACGTGCAGCAGCTGCGGACCTTTGAGGCCCTTGAGCGTCTTCAGCGTCTCGACCAGCGCCTTGACGTCATGACCGTCGATGGGCCCGGTGTAGTGGAAGCCCATCTCCTCGAACAGCGTGGACGGCACGAACATGCCCTTCCAGTGTTCCTCCCAGCGGCGCACGAACTTCGCGGTCGGGTTGTTCTTGTCGCCGAGCAGCTTCTTGCCGCCTTCGCGCAGTGCGTTGAGCGTGCGGTTGCCGGTGGCGCGGCCGAGCATCTTGGTCAGGCCACCGACCGCTTCGCTGATCGACATGCGGTTGTCGTTGAGGATCACCAGCACGTCCGGCTCGGGCTCCATGCCGCCGGCGTGGTTCAGGGCCTCGTAGGCCATGCCGGCAGTCATCGCGCCGTCGCCGATCACCGCGATCACCCGGCGGTCGTTACCGGCGTGGGCATTCGCCACCGCCATGCCCAGCGCGGCAGAAATCGACGTCGACGAATGGCCGACACCGAAGGTGTCGTACTCGGACTCCTCGCGCTTGGGGAACGGCGACACGCCGTCCTTCTGCTTGACCGTGTGGATCTGGTCGCGCCGGCCGGTGAGGATCTTGTGCGGATAGGTCTGGTGACCGACGTCCCACACGATCCGGTCCTCGGGTGTCTCGTAGAGGTAATGCAGGACGGTCGTGAGTTCGATCACGCCGAGACCGGCGCCGAAGTGGCCTCCGCTCCTGCCGACGGATTCGATGAGATAGGCGCGCAGTTCGTCGGCGATCGCGGGCAGTTCGGACTCGTCGAACTGGCGCAGGTCGGACGGCGCGTCGATGCGCGCGAGGCGCGGATAGCGCGTGGAATCGATCATCCGGCCATTGTAAGGCCTGCCCCCATGCAGGCGTCATCGGCCTGTCATGCGGGGCGATGTCTCAGCGTTTGCGAAGACGGGAGAAGAAACCGCTGGATTTGCCGGATTCCGCGGGATCCTCGGCCGTCTCGACGACCGGCTCGGCGTAGCCGGTGGCCAGATTCGCGTTCACGAACCGGTTGATCTCGTGCGCGGGCAGCCCGCTGGCCGTGACGATGTCCGCCAACGTCGCCGGGCCCTTCATCATTGCGGTGGCGATGCGGAAATGTCGCGGGTATTCGCGTTCGGTCTGCGGCCATTTGTTCAGCGTGTAGCGGGCGTCCGGGTCGTAGCCGGGCGCCAGCATGCCGTCGCCCGCCAGCAGCGCGCCGAGCCAGTGCAGCCGCAGCAGTGGCTGGGCCGGGCCGGTGGCCGGCGCGTCGAGCACCCAGGCATCGGCGGCGACCGGCTCGAAGGCATCGCGCGCGACCTGGCCGTCGAAATACTGGACCAGCGGCTTGAGCGTGGACGGGCCGTGGTACTGGCGCGCGTCGAAATCGATCAGCAGCGTCGGCCCGGTGGCATTGCGATACCGGTAGCGGCCGCGCATCGCGGGGTCGGCGACCCAGTCGACCAGCGGACGTTCGGACGTCTGGGCAACAGCCGGGGCTGCCGGCGTGGCGACGGCGGCCGGTTCCGCGGCCTCGGTCCGTGCAGGTTCCGGCGCTGCTGCCCGCGCCGGAGCGACCGGTGCGGGCGGCGCTGCGGCCGCATGCGAGGCCGGCGGCGGCGCGGTGGGCGCTTCGACCGGCGCGGGCGCGCGCGGCGTCGCTGCAGCGATCTCGGCGCGCGCGGGTTCTGCGCGGTCGGCGGGTGACGGCGGCTTGATGTCCTGCGCGGCGGAGAGCGTGATCTCGAGGCTCGCCGCGACCTCGTGCAGCAGCGCGACGATCGCCCGTTCGTCGAACGGCCGCCCGAGCCTGAAATGCGTCTGCACGCGTGGCGCCGACGTCAGGCCGATGACCTGTTTGCCGGCCGCGTGCAGGCGCAGCCAGCTCATCGGCCCGTACATGCTGTCCATGTCGACGACGACGTGCTGCGACTCGGTCTCGGGCACCAGCGCGCAACAATCGCCGAGCTGGCTGCTGGCGCTGGCGAATGCGGCGCGGAGTGCGGTTTCGGTGGCGCTGTCCATGCCGCTGAGGGCAATCGTCAATCGCATGCGGCTGTACCGTCGGAACAATGCAGCGAGTGTAACGAGACCCGCCGCGCGCGTGGGTGACGTGGGTGCGGGTCCGCGCTGGCCGCGACGATGTCGACGCCGCTTTTCCGGCGGATCTCGCCGACCAACACATTCACTTCAGCGCGTTGAAATCACCCGGCGACGGTGCGCGGGGGGCGGCCGGCAGCGACGGCTGCGGGACTGCATGCCGGCGCCTGATTGCGCGCCGCACCCCATTGGCTCAGGCGATCGCGTGGCGCCGGCGTTTGGGCAGGTGCGAGCTGAGAAAACTCATCTGGTCGGCGAGGATGCTGCGGTTGCTGAGGATCAGATGTTCGATCCAGCTCGGCCGGAAGGGCACCGCCAGCAGCGGCATCGAGGCCTGCTGCGGCGTGCGCCCGCCCTTGCGCGAATTGCAGTGGACGCAGGCCGAAACCACGTTTTCCCAGATGTCGAGTCCGCCCTGTGACAGCGGATCGACATGGTCGCGCGTCAGCAACTGGCGGCTGAAGTGGCGGCCGCAGTACAGGCACAGCGACTGGTCGCGTGCGAACAGTGCGGTGTTGGTCAGCGCCGGCGTGGGATCGACGGCCGATGCGCGCACGTGGCTGCGGCCGGCGATGATGGGGTGCAGATCCATGCGGCTCTGCTGGCCGGTCGCGCGGGACAGGCCGCCGTAGAGCGTCATGCAGGGTTCGCCGAGCGTCCAGGCGACAGCGCCGCGCGCGTAGAGACAGGCCGCGTCCTGCCAGCTGATCCAGTTCAGTGCGCGGCCATGCGCGTCGAGTGCCAGCAGACGCACGCCGTCGCGGCGTGGGGCGCGTGGGCTGATGTCGGCGGAGAGGTCGAGGACCGGCGCCGTGGCGGAACCGGTGGGGACGTGGCGTTGATGCGCGCGATCGGTCTCCATCGGGGATCGAGCATATACCCGATCGATGACGGTTTGTGCAATCGGTCCTGCGCGATCAGGCGTCTGCGCGCAGGATGATCACCGCGCGCGCCACGCCGCGCCCGGTGAGCGGGCGCGGCGACGTCAGGGTGCACGCTGCACTGCGCGTGGCGTCAGCTGTCGAAGGCTTCGTCGGCGACCGACAGCAGCGTGGCCGGTCCGCTCTCGATCGCCGCCGCATGGCCCAGCGTGCGCGGCAGGATCCGCGCGAAATAGAAGCGCGCGGTTTCGCGCTTGCCGGCCTTGAAGGTCTCCGAACGCGACGAGGCATCGGCGACGGCCACGCTGCGCGCCCACCAGTAGGCGAGGGCGACATAGCCGGAGAAGAACAGGTAGTCGTGCGCCGCCGCGCCGATCTCCTCGGGATCGACGGCGGCGCGCTCGGCGATCTGTGCGGTCAGCTGCTGCCACTGCGCCGCGTGTGCGCGCAGCGGCGCGATGAATTCGGCCAGACCCGGCGCGCCGTCGTACTCGCGGCAGAAGGCCTCGATCATGCCGAGGAACACCCGCAGCCCCGCGCCCTGCAGCTGCATGATCTTGCGCCCCATGAGGTCGAGCGCCTGGATGCCGGTGGTGCCTTCGTACAGCGTGGTGATGCGTGCATCGCGCGCCAGCTGTTCCATGCCGTGCTCGGCGATGTAGCCGTGGCCGCCGTAGCACTGCAGCGCGTGATAGGTGCATTCGTTGCCCCACTCGGTGAGGCAGCCTTTGACGATCGGCGTCAGGAAGCCCAGCAGGTCGTCGGCCTGCTGGCGCGCCGCGGCGTCGTCGGCGCGCTCCGCGCTGTCGACCAGCGAGCCGGCGTGATAGGCCAGCAGCCGGCCGCCTTCGGTCAGCGCCTTGCAGGTGAGCAGCATTCGGCGCACGTCGGGCTGGACCATGATCGGATCGGCGGGTTTGGACGGCAGCTTGGCGCCCGACAGCGCGCGCGACTGCAGCCGCTCGCGTGCATAGCGCAGCGCGTTCTCGTAGGCGCGGGTGGCGAGGCCCAGCCCCTGCACGCCGACGCCGAGGCGCGCGGTGTTCATCATCGTAAACATCGCCATCAGGCCCTTGTGCGGCTGGCCGACGAGATAGCCTTCCGCGCCGTCGAAGTTCATCACGCAGGTCGCGGACCCGTGGATGCCCATCTTGTGTTCGACCGCGCCGCAGCGCACCGCATTGCGCTCACCGAGCGTGCCGTCGCGGGCCACGCGGATCTTGGGCACGACGAACAGCGAGATGCCGCGGCTGCCTTCCGGTGCGTCGGGCAGGCGGGCCAGCACCAGGTGCACGATGTTGTCGGTGAGGTCGTGCTCGCCGGCGGTGATGAAGATCTTGGTGCCGGTGATGGCATAGCGGTCGTCACCGGCCGGTTCGGCGCGGGTCTTGAGCAGGCCCAGATCGGTGCCGCACTGCGGCTCGGTCAGGCACATCGTGCCGGTCCACGTGCCGGCGATCAGCGGCTTGAGGAAGACCTCCTTCTGCCAGGCCTCGCCGTGATGGTGCAGCGCGTTCACCGCGCCGTGGGACAGCAGCGGAAAGTTGCTCCAGGCCAGGTTCGCCGCGTCGATCATCTCTTCCAGGCAGATGCCCACCGCATGCGGCATGTTCATGCCGCCGAACTCGGTCGGCGCGCTCATGCCGGTCCAGCCGCCTTCGGCGAACTGGTCGTAGGCGGCCTTGAAGCCGTCGGGCGTGGTGACCGCGCCGGTGGCCTTGTCGAAGCGCACGCCCTGTTCGTCGCCGATGCGGTTGAGCGGGGCGAGCACGGTCTCGCACATGCGCGCGCACTCGTCGAGCACGGCATCGACCGTCTCGCGGTTGGCGTCGTCGAAGCCGAGTGATGCGAACAGGGGCGTGACCTGCAGCACGTCGTGCAGGGCGAAACGGATGTCGGTCAGCGGGGCGGTATAGGTGCTCATGGCGTCGGCTCGTCAGTCAGTGCGCGCGGCCATGCAGGCCACGCGGAATCGAAAATCGGGAAGGTGCGCGCAGGCGCGGAATCAGCGCATCACGCCAGGCAGGCCCGGTACCGGGCTCAGCACGCTCTCGCGCCGGATCCGGTAGTCGCGGGCGTTGCCGCGGTCTTCCGGCGCCGCGCGCAGGCTGCCCTCGATGCGATAGGCCAGGGTGCGTCCGCCGGCCAGGGCATCTGCGGCGTGCAGGCGTGCCTGCGCGGAGGGGGTGAGCACCAGCGTCACCACGTCGGCGGATTCCGAGCCGATCGTCAGCGGCGAGGTCGAAGCCAGCGTGCCGGCCGGTTCGCCGGCCACCTGCAGCTCGAGCTGCACCGAATCGAAGCGCATCGGGATGCTGCTGTAGTTCTGCACACGCAGATCCACCGACCAGCTGCCGTCGGCCGCCACGGTGAGCTGCTGCAGGCTGGCGGCGGGCTCGGAGACGCGTCGCTGGCCCGTCACGCAGGCAGCGAGCACGCAAGTCGCGAGCAGGATCGTCAGCAGCTTCCACGGCTTCATCGCAGGCTCCGTCGTCTAAAGGCGAGGGCCGATGTTAGCGCGTCGCCGAACGCGGACGCGGCCTCGACGGGCGGCCGTTGCCTGCGCGTGTTCGCTAATGGTTGCCGTCCGCGCGTTCGCCCCGTATCATGCGCGTCCCGCAGTGGCCGGGTAGCTCAGTTGGTAGAGCAGGGGATTGAAAATCCCCGTGTCGGGGGTTCGATTCCCTCCCCGGCCACCATTGCGACACGTTTGATGAGGCCCGCAGCGATGCGGGTCTCTTTTTTTGTGCCGCGCGCGCAGGGTGGGCGTGGAGGCGCCGGGCTATCATCGCGCCGCGCCGTCCGGGCGCTGGAGTTCCGCGCGTGCCGACTGCCCAACTGTCCGTCTATTTCTTTCTGCAGGTCGCAGTGATCCTGCTGGTCTGCCGGCTGGTCGGGCGGCTGGCGCAGCGGCTCGGGCAACCGCAGGTGGTCGGCGAGATGATCGCGGGCGTCGCCCTCGGCCCGTCGCTGTTCGGCTGGTTGCTGCCGGATCTGCAGGCGGCGCTGTTTCCCGCGCAGACCCTGGACACGCTGTACGTGTTCGCCCAGTTCGGCGTGGGCTTCTACATGTTTCTGGTCGGCACCGAGTTCCGCGGCGACCATTTCCGCAGCCGCGCGCGCGGTGCCTTCATGGTCTCGGTGGCGGGCATCGCGGTGCCGTTCGCGCTCGCCTTCCTGATCACGCCGTGGCTGATGGGCCTGCCGAACCTGTTCTCGGAGAGCATCAAGCTGTCCGACGCGTCGTTGTTCCTCGGTGCGGCGATCGCGATCACCGCGTTTCCGATGCTGGCGCGGATCATCCACGAGCGCGGGCTGTCGGGCACGCCGATGGGCACGCTGGCACTGACCGCGGGCGCGGTCGACGACGCCGCGGCCTGGTGCATCCTCGCGATCGTGCTGGCGAGCTTCGGTGGCAGCTGGGACAGCGCGTGGCTGGCGATCGGCGGCGGCGTGGCCTATGCGGTGTTCATGCTGACGATCGGGCGCCGGATGCTGCGGCGCCTGGCCGACACCGTGCGACCCGACGCACCGCTCGGCTCGACGACGCTGGCCGTGGTGCTGATCCTGTTCTGCCTCAGCGCCTGGACGATGGACGCGGTCGGCATCCACGCGGTGTTCGGCGGCTTCCTGCTCGGCGCCTGCATGCCCAAGGGTGCGCTGGTGGAAAAGCTGCGCGCGATGCTGCAGCCCTTCGTCGTGGTGTTCTTCCTGCCGATGTTCTTCACGTTCTCCGGGTTGAAGACCAACCTCGGCATGGTGCTCGAGCCGCAGATGCTGCTCGCCGCCGGCGCGATCCTGCTGGCCTCGTTCGCCGGCAAGGGGCTCGCGTGCTGGGGCGCGGCGCGGCTCGCGGGCGAGAGTCCGCGCGATGCGCAGGCGATCGGCGCACTGATGAACGCGCGCGGGCTGATGGAGCTGATCCTGATCAACATCGGCCTGCAGGCCGGGGTGATCAAGCCGGGGCTGTTCTCGATCCTGGTGCTGATGGCGATCGTGACCACGTTGATGGCGACGCCGCTGTTCAACTGGATCATGCGACGCCGCGCCGGCCCTGCCGGCGTGAGCACGCCGTCGGGCGCGGGCTGAGACGCGGCCCGCGCGGCTTGCCTGTCCTTCATCGGGCGGCGCGCATCATCGCGTGCGGACCCGACACGCACGATGCGCAGGAGTACACGATGTCCGCTTCGAGCCGTTTGCCGTTCCGTCGCCGTGTCGCGGCGATCGTCGCCGCCGCGGCGGTGCTCGCCGGCTGCGCAACCCAGCGTCTGTCGGACGCCGACCGCTATGCGCTCTACGCGCGTCATGCCGGCGCCGAGGTCGACCATTTCCGCTATCTGGGCCGGATCAACGGCTGGACGCCGCTGGGTGACAGCGCGCTCGCGGTGTGGACACGCCCGGGTGAGGCGTGGCTGTTGGATTTGAGCGGTCCCTGCCAGGACCTGGACTACACGCCCGCGATCGGGCTGACCAGCACGATGAGCCGCGTGAGTGCGCGCTTCGATCGGGTGCTGGTGCGCAGTCGCAGTTCGATCAACATCCCTTGCCACGTCCGCCAGATCCGTCCGCTGGACGTCGCGGCGATCCGCGAGGCGCAGCGGCGCAATTCCGAGGATGCGCCGTCGATGGACGAGCCTTCAGATCAGCTTCCGGATTCGGGCACGTAACCGGCGACGGTGCCGGTCTGGCGTTCGAACAGGTATTTGCGCATCTCGTCTTCGAGAAACGCGCGGTGCTTGGGATCGAGCGGCGAGAGCCGGTTCTCGTTGATCAGCATGGTCTGGTGCGCCAGCCACTTCGCCCAGGCCGGCTTGCCGATCTCGGCGAAGACCTGTTTGCCCAGGGCGCCCGGCCAAGGCACGAAGTCCAGGCCGTCGGTTTCGATCTGGTCGTGAACGCAGAACACGCGTCGGCTCATCTCAGTCCTCCAGGGCGACGCGCGGCGCGAGCAGCAGCGTGCGGATCGGGGCGGGAATGCCGAGCGTCGCGAGATCGTCGCGGGCCACCCAGCGCAGCGCATCATTGTCGCGCACGCCGCGCCGGGGTGCGAGGCCGGGCCAGTGCAGCGGATGCAGGCGCAGGCGGTAATGACTGAAGCCGTGCTGCACCGGCGCGAGCCGCGCGGGCGTGTCGAGGTCCACCGGATCGACCAGGCCGGCCGCATGGCCTTGCAGCCAATGCGACGCGTCGTCGTCGATTTCGAGCTGCGGCAGGGACCACAGCTGCGCCCAGACACCGGTCGGCGGACGTCGCTGCAGCAGCACGCGGCCGTCGCGGTCCTCGAGCAGCAGCACGGTGGCTTCGCGCTCGGGCAGCACCTTGCTGGGACGCGGCGTGGGCAGCTCATCCACGCGGCCCTGCACGAACGCCGCGCAATCGGTGTTGACCGGGCAAAGCAGGCAGGCGGGGTTGTGGCGCGTGCACAGCGTCGCCCCGAAATCCATTTGTGCCTGGGTGTAGTCGGCCATGCGTGCCTGCGGCAGCAGGGTGTCGGCGATCGTCCACAGGGTCTTCTCGACTTTCGGCAGCCCGGGCCAGCCTTCGACGGCATGGCGCCGCGCCAGTACGCGCTTGACGTTGCCGTCGAGGATCGATGCGCGTTCGCCGAAGGCCTGCGACAGGATCGCGCCGGCCGTGCTGCGGCCGATGCCTGGCAGCGCGATCAGCGCATCGAGATCGCGCGGCAGATCGCCACCGTGCAGCTCGACGCAGCGCTGCGCCGCGGCCTGCAGGTTGCGCGCACGGGCGTAGTAGCCCAGGCCCGACCACAGTGCGAGCACGTCGTCCTGCGGCGCGGCGGCGAGCGCGCGCACGTCGGGCAATGCGGCGACGAAGCGCTCGAAATAGGGAATCACCACGCGCACCTGGGTCTGCTGCAGCATGATTTCCGACAGCCACACCCGGTAGGGCGTACGCGGATGCTGCCAGGGCAGGTCGTGGCGGCCGTGCACATCGAACCAGGCCAGCAGGCGATCGGCGTAATCGCTCATTCGCCGCTGCCGTCGTCGAAGTCGATGCGCACGTCTTCGAGCGTGGCGCCGGCGAGTTCCAGGCGCGGCGCCGTCAGCCGGCCCTGCAGCGGCGGCACCGGGCTGCCCGTGTCGATCGCATCGAGCCACTGCAGCACGGCCGGCAAGCGCGCGCGGCCGTCGAAGCGCGCGCCGGCGTGTTCGATGCGCAGGGCCAGCGGCGCATCGAATCCAGCCGGGCCGGCATAGCGCAGCGCGAACGGCATCGGCGCGTCGCTGTCGGACAGCGGGGCGGGCAGCGCGGGCCAGGCCTCGGGCCAGCGCGCGATGTGGCCGTCGAGCGCGAGGTGCAGGGCGTCGTCGAGGGCGATGCGGCCGCCGGCCGCCAGCGTCGGCACCAGGCCCTGTGCACGCGTCGCGATGCCCACCGGCGCGAGTTCGAGCCGTCCCGCATCGAAGGCCAGTCGGCCCTGCAGGCCGAACGCGAACGGAATGCTCGTCGCACGCGCGCGCCAGTGCGCGTCGCCAGCGATGCGCAGCGGCGCCAGGTGCAGGCCCGGCGATGTCGGGTCGGTGCGCGTGGCGTCGAGCCGCAGCCGGGTATCGAGCCGACCCGAGGGCAGGCGCAGGGTCACGGTGCCGTCCGCGCCCAGCGTGCGCATGTCCACGAGGCGATCGGTCTGCACCTGCAGCTGGAACGGTGCGCGCGTGCTGCCGAAGATCGCAGTGCCGGCCACGCGCGCATCGACGGCGCGGTCCGGGTACAGCGCAGGCACATCGAGCGTCAGACCCTCGATGCGCCAGCCGTCCGCGTCGACGACGCCGTTGCGGATGCGCAGCCCGTCGGTGAACGGTGGCACGCGGCCATCGCCGGGCGGTCGCGCATCGAGCCAGCGGAGCAGGGTGGGCAGGTGCAGGGTCGGCGCGTCGAGTTCGATCCGGGCGATCTCGAGATCGGCGCCGCGGCTGCGGATCGTCTTCCATGGCAGCGCCAGCAAGACGCGATCGGCGCGCAGCATCGGCGTGCTGTCGCCGGGTATGCGCGCGACGACGTTGCGCACTTCGAGCTGCGGGCTGCCGCGCAGGCGGTAGTCGACGTCGCCGTCGAACGTGATGTCGAGGCCGAGGGTCGGCCCCAGGCGCTCGAGCACCAGATGCAATGCGCGCTCGGGCGGCAGCAGCACGCGGACCGACAGCACCAGGCCGAGGCCTGCGACGGCGAGAATCAGCAGCAGGATCGGCCAGCGCCGACGGCGCGGCGCCGGCGCATCGGGCGCCGGAGCCGGGGTGCTCACGCGCCGAGCGTCTCCGGCAGCATCGCGTCGACGAAGGCTTCGGCGTCGAACACACGCAGGTCTTCGGGGCGCTCACCGATGCCGGCGAAGCGGATCGGGATGCCGAACTCGCGCGCCAGTGCGAACACCACGCCGCCCTTGGCGGTGCCGTCGAGTTTGGTGACGACCAGGCCGGTGACCTGCACCGCGGCATTGAACTGGCGCAGCTGCGACAGCGCGTTCTGGCCGGTGGTGCCGTCGATGACCATCAGCACTTCGTGCGGTGCGGTGGGGTCGATCTTGCCGAGCACGCGACGGATCTTGCCCAGCTCCGCCATCAGGCCCTGTTGCGTGTGCAGGCGGCCGGCCGTGTCGGCGATCAGTACGCCGGTGCCGCGGGATTTCGCGGCCTGCAGTGCGTCGAACGCGACCGCGGCCGGGTCGGCGTCTTGCCCCTGGGCGACGACGGCGACGCCGTTGCGTTCGCCCCAGGCCTTGAGCTGGGCGACCGCTGCCGCGCGGAAGGTGTCGCCCGCAGCCAGCATCAGCTGGTGGCCTTCGTCCTTGAAGCGCTTGGCGAGCTTGCCGATCGTCGTGGTCTTGCCGACGCCGTTGACGCCGACGGTGAGGATCACGAACGGGCGGGCGGCCGGGTCGACGACCAGCGGCTTGGCCACCGGCTCGATCATCGCTATCAGGTCGGCGCGCAGCGCCTGGAGCAGCGCGTTGGCATCGGTGAACTGGCGCTGCTTCATGCGCTTGCGCAGCGATTCGACCAGATCGGTGCTCGCCGCGACGCCGACGTCGGCGGTCAGCAGCGCGGTCTCGATCTCGTCGAGCAGATCCTCGTCGAGCTTGGGATTGCGCGAGAACAGGCCGCCGAAGCTGCGCGCGAAGGTATTGCCGCCCAAGCGCTCGCGCCAGCCCGACTTGCCCGGCGCGGCGGCGGGCATAGTGCTCGCGAACACGTAATCGGCCAGGGCTGCCGCGGGATCGACGAAGGCGGGCGGCGGGGCGGGGGCTGCTTCGGGCAGCGCCAGCGCGCTCTCGGCCGTTGCCGGCACGGTGGCATCCGACATGCCGGAGCCGTCCACATCGGGCGACGCCGTGGCCGGCGGAATCACCGGTGGCGCGGGTGCCGGCGCAGGCGCAGCCGGCGGCGCGAACGCAGCGGCGATCTCTTCGGCGCTGAGGCGGCGTCGGCCGCTGTCGGCCTCGGGCGTGTCGGGGGTTTTGTCGCGCTTGAACCAGCTGACCATGCGGCGGTCGGAATGGGGATGGGGGAGAATGGCGCGCATGGTATCACCCGCCTTTCAGGCGCCCTGTGGGGGCGCACGCGCTTGAACACACCACGCAACCGCCCGCCGAACGCCAATCGCAATACGGGGCCCGGACGTGTCCGCATCGTCGGTGGACGTTGGCGCGGCACGCGTCTCGACGTCCCCGACGTGGCCGGCCTGCGGCCGACGTCGGACCGGGTCCGCGAAACACTGTTCAACTGGCTGCAGCCGGTGCTGCCCGGTGCGCGCGTGCTCGATCTGTTCGCTGGGACCGGCGCGCTGGGGCTCGAAGCCGTATCGCGCGGCGCCGCCAGTGCGCTGCTGGTCGAACGCGATGCCGCACTTGCTGCCGCCCTGGCCGCGACCGCGGCGCGGCTGTCCGGCGGCGATGCGGTCGAGGTGCGGCGCGGCGATGCGGTGGTGATGGCCGCTGCATTGCCTGCGGGCAGCGTCGACATCGCCTTCGTCGATCCGCCGTTCGCCCACGACCTGTGGATGCCGACACTCGCCGCGCTGGCGCCCGCCCTCGCGGCCGACGCCTGGCTGTATGTCGAGTCGCCGTCCGCGAGCCCGGCGCAGCCCGGTCCGGGCTGGCGACTGCACCGCGAACTGGGCACCCGCGAGGCGCATTGCGCGCTCTACCGGCGCGCCGGCTGACGCAGCCGCGGCGCTGCTACACTTGGCGCCCGCGCCTCACACCGACAGACAGCCGACGCCAGCATGAGTGCGAGTCGCAAACGCATCGCGGTCTACCCGGGCACCTTCGACCCCATCACCAATGGGCATGTCGATCTGGTGGACCGTGCGGCGCCGCTGTTCGAGCAGCTGATCGTCGGGGTGGCGGAAAGTCCCGCCAAGCGCCCGGCGATGTCGCTCAACGAGCGCGTGGGCCTGGTCCGCGAGGCGCTCTCGCACGTGCCCAATGTCGAGGTCATCGGCTTCCATTCGCTGCTCGCGCATTTCGTGGCCGAAGTCGGCGCCGGTGTGCTGCTGCGCGGCCTGCGCGCGGTGTCGGATTTCGAGTACGAGTTCCAGCTCGCCAGCATGAACCGGCACCTGATCCCCGAGGTGGAGACGCTGTTCCTCACCCCGGCCGAGCAGTACGGCTTCATCTCCTCCACGCTGGTGCGCGAGATCTCGCGCCTCGGCGGTGACGTGTCGGGCTTCGTGCCCGCCGCGGTCGATCGCGCACTGCGCAAACACACGCAACGCTGACGTTGTCCATCCACGCCACACGATAAAGAAACGAGAGGGAATCCAATGAAGTCCATCAACCGCGCGCTGCTGGTCGCCTGCCTGGTCCTGCCGGTCGTCGCCTGCAGCAAGGACGAGCCGGAGCAGCAGACCCAGGTCGCCTCGGTCACCGCGCCGCAGACGGCCGACCGCGCCGCCTGGAACACCTATCTGAACGAGATCGCCAACCGGAACATGGAAGGCATCACCAACTCGCCGTACGTCTACCTGGTGCCGCCGGCGCCCGCAGGCGTGACCGACAGCGCCGTGCCGCCGGCGGACACCGACGCCGGTGCCGAAGCAGGTGCTGCCGACGCCGGCCCGCAGCTCGCGGGCCCGGTCGACGGTGATTACGAGCGTCTGCTCGACAAGGCCAAGACCGACGTCTCGCGCGGCATCGTCCGCGGCAACCTGCTCATGTTCGCCGGCCTGGATTCGGCCCGCACCGCGAACCTCACGGTCGCGGCGTTCGACGGCATCGAGCCGAACACCATGCGCGGCGTGCGCGTGCTGTTCATCGGCACCGCCGGCGATTCCGAGCGCGTCAAGGCGGCCGTCGAGCCGGCCGGTGTCGAATACGTGTTCGTCGATACCGCGCAGTAATCCGCCTCACCGGCCGGCCTCGCCGGCCGTGGTTCTCGACCGCCGTCGTGCCTGTGCACGGCGGCGGTCTGCGTTCGGGCGCCGGCGCGCCAGGCCCGAAGGCGCCCGGCGCGCAACGTGGTTCCATCCATGGAACGCCGCACCGGCGGCCAGTCACTACAATGGCCGCATGTCCCTGAAGATCAATGCGCTCTGCGTCAACTGCGACGTCTGCGAGCCGGCGTGTCCGAACCAGGCGATCTCGCAGGGCGAGGAGATCTACGTCATCGATCCTGCGCGCTGCACCGAATGCGTCGGCCACTTCGACGAGCCGCAGTGCGTCGTGGTGTGCCCGGTCGAGTGCATCGACCCCGATCCCGATATTCCCGAAACCCAGGTGCAGTTGCTGGCCAAACTGGCGCGACTGCAGCAGGAGGCGTCATGACACGTGCGCGAACCCTGGCCGGCCTGCCGGCGCTGCTGCTGTCCCTGCTACTGCTGGCGGTCGCGCCATCGTGCGCGCGTGATGTCCGAGCGCCCGACGCCGCGCCCACCACTGCGCAGTCCGCCGCCGCGCCGCCCGGCAACGCGGTCGCGTCGGCGCACGCGCTGGCCACGGACGCCGGGCTGGAGATCATGCGCGCGGGCGGCAATGCCTTCGACGCGGCGATCGCGACCTCGGCCGTGCTGTCGGTGGTCGAGCCGATTTCGTCGGGGCTGGGCGGTGGCGGCTTCTTCTTGCTGCACGACGCATCGAGTGGCCGCGACATCTTCGTCGACGCGCGCGAGACCGCGCCGGCCAGCACGCATTCGGACCGCTATAGAAAAGCCGACGGCAGCTTCGATCGGGACCGTGCCGAGAACGGGCCATGGTCGGCCGGCATTCCCGGGCTGCCCGCGGCGTTCGTGCACATCGCCGAACAATACGGTGCGCTGCCGCTGTCGCAGTCGCTGGCACCGGCGATCCGCATCGCCGAGGAAGGCTTCCCTGTCTACGCGCGGTTCGCGCGCGGCTACCAGTCGCGTCGTGCGGTGATGGAGCGCTACCCCGGCACGCGTGCGGTGTTCCTTGCCGACGGTCGCGCGCCGGAGGAGGGCGACACGTTCCGTCAGCCCGACCTCGCACGCACCTTGCGCCTGCTGGCCGAGCGCGGCTTCGATGGCTTCTACGGCGGCGAGACCGGCGCGAAGCTCGTTGCCGGGGTCAATGCCGAGGGCGGCGAATGGACCGCTGCGGACCTGGCCGCCTACCGCGTGGTCGAGCGCACGCCGATCCGGTTCCGCTATCACGACTGGGACGTGGTCACCGCGCCGCCGTCGTCGTCGGGTGGTATCGCGATGGCGCAGATGCTGCAGATCCTCGAACCCTATGATCTGCCGCGGCTCGACGCTGCCGCGCGCACGCACCTGGTCGTCGAATCGATGCGCCGCGCGTTCCGCGACCGCACGTTCTACCTGGGCGATCCTGATTTCGTGACGATTCCTCAGCGCACGCTGACGAGTCGCGACTACGCCGCCGGCCTGCGCGCGACGATCAATCCGGAGAAGGCGACGCCGAGTGACCTGCTATCGGGCATGGCAACGCCGCTCGAGGACGAAGAGACCACGCATTTCTCGATCATCGATGCCGCCGGCAACCGCGCCGCGGTCACGCAGACGGTCAATCTGTTGTTCGGCAGTGGCCTGGTCGCGCCCGGCACCGGCGTGCTGCTCAACAACGAGATGGACGATTTCGCGCTGCAGCCGGGCGTGCCGAACGCCTTCGGCGTGATGGGCTTCGATGCGAACGCGCCGGCACCGGGCAAGCGGCCGTTGAGCTCGATGACGCCGACCTTCCTCGTCTCCGACGACCGCGTGGCCGTGCTCGGCACACCGGGCGGCAGCCGCATCATCACCATGGTGCTGCTGGGCATCCTGGGCTACGACGCCGGCCTCGACGCGCAGGCCGTCGCCGCGTTGCCGCGCTATCACCACCAGTGGATGCCGGATGCGATCTCGGCCGAGAGCGACGCGTTCTCCGCCGACACCGCGGCCAGGCTGCGCGCGCTGGGGCACACGGTGAACCTGCCGGGCGACCGCGCGGCGGGCGGCCGCGGATCGAGTCACGTCTGGGGCAACCTGCAGACGGTCGAATGGAACCGTGCGAACGGCACACTGACCGGCGGCAGCGATCCGCGCAATGCGGTGGGCTCGGCGAAGGTGGACGCGGCCGCACGCTGAATCGCTGTTGGGCGGCCATGAACCGTTGGACCATTCTCGGAGCTCTATCGTTTGGCGGCCTCTTCGCGCTTTTTGCGCTCGGGCCGTCGCACCTGACAGAGTCAGGGGCGTGGCGTTGGGCGGCAGCTGCGTTTCTGTTCGGCACGTACTCCGCACTGGTCATTTTCGCGACCTCGGGCAGGAAGCGGTCCATCTCTCTGCCGACCCAGGCATTCCTGGGCGTGCTTTTCGCCTGCGCAATCGCCGCTTCGTTTGGCGCGGCGCGGGAGGGCTACGCTCTGGCCGTGGTGTCAGGCGTGGTACTCGGGTTCACGGCCGACATGTGGGCCAAGCACATCCAGTTGCCGTAGGCGCCGCCTGACAATTCGTCCAAGCCGACGCCGCTCCGCGGCGTGTAGCGGCGAACCGGTAGCGGGAGCACTGCGTACGTGAGCGTGCGTGGTCGCCCACCGGCACGCCCACTCTGCAAGCAAGACGCGTTCGAGAACCGCTCGGCGTTTCTGGAAGGCGCACGCGCGGGCGCGCCGGCACGTGCCGCACGAGCGCAGACCGCTTCCGTGGCGGCTGCGCCTACAATCGGCCACCGATGCGGCGCGGGAGGGCGTCATGAAACTGTGGTCGATCCAGGGCAACTCGCAGAAGCTCGACGGCGGCTCGATGTTCGGCAACGCGCCGCGCGCGATGTGGACGAAATGGGCCACGCCCGACGATCTCAACCGCATTCCGCTGGCGACGCGCGGCCTGCTCGCGACGCCGCTCAACGGCAGGACGGTGCTGTTCGAGACCGGTATCGGCGCGTTCTTCGAACCGAAGCTGCGCGAGCGCTTCGGCGTGCAGGAGGACCGGCACGTGCTGCTCGATTCGCTGCACGCCGCGGGCTTCGATCACACGGATATCGACGTCGTCGTGCTCAGCCACCTGCACTTCGACCATGCGGGCGGGCTGCTCGCGCCGTGGTCGGATGCGCGCGGCCCGGAGCTGCTGTTTCCCAACGCGACCTTCGTCGTCGGTCGCGCGCACTGGGAACGTGCCACGCGGCCGCACGCACGCGACCGCGCCAGCTTCATTCCCGAGTTGCCCGGTCTGCTCGAGGCCAGCGGGCGGCTGCAGTTCCTCGACGGCGCGCAGTGCGAGGCGCTCGGCGACGCGGTGCGCTTCCACCGCAGCGACGGTCACACGCCCGGCATGATGCTGGCCGAGATCCTCGGCCCCGACGTGCAGGGCGGCGTGCATCACGGCGGCGTGGTGTTCTGCGCCGACCTGGTGCCCGGACTGCCATGGGTGCACGTGCCGATCACGATGGGCTACGACCGTTATCCCGAACTGATCATCGACGAGAAGCAGGCGTTTCTCGCCGACATGGCCGCGCGCGGTGTGCGCCTGTTCCTGACCCACGATCCCGATGTCGCGCTGGCCCAGGTGGTCCGCGACGCGCACGGCCGGTTCGCGGCCGGCCACACCGCCGCGTCGCTCGCGGCCCGTACCCTCGACGAAGGACATTCCGCATGACCCCGCGCATTTCACTGCTGATCGCCTCGCTGCACGTCGTGCTCTATCTGGTCCTGGCGCTGCGCGTGGTCCTGCATCGCAACGTCCACAAGATCGGTGTCGGCACCGGTGGCGACGCGGTGCTGAGGCGCAAAGTGCGCGTCCACGGCAACTTCGGCGAATATGTGCCGCTGGCGCTGTTGATGCTGGCGCTGCTTGAACTGGCCGCGGTGTCGACGGCGTGGCTGTGGACCTTCGGCATCGCCCTGCTCATCGCGCGCGTGCTGCATGCCGCGGGCCTGGGCGCCTCGTCCGGCTATTCGGTCGGGCGCTTCGCCGGCACGCTGCTGACCTTCATCACGCTGCTGGCGATGGCCGCGCTGGGCATCTGGCGGTTCGTCGCCGGGGCGATGATCGTCGCCTGATCCCGCGCGTATCCCCGTAGAAGCGTGCTCGCGCGCCAACGGGTTTCACCGGGAACGCTCATCGCGCGCGAGCGCGCTCCTACAGCAGGACGATGCGCTGGCACGTTTGGTACCTGTAGGAGCGCGCTTGCGCGCGATGGGCTTCACCCGGAACGCCCCATCGCGCGCGAGCGCGCTCCTACAGAGGGGCGATGCGCTGGCGTCGTCGTCACGGTGGGGAGTGACCCGGGCGGCGCTTTCCGTCAGACCTGACGCGGGGCGCAATCCCGGCACTTGTAGGAGCGCGCTTGCGCGCGATGGGCTTCACCGGGAAAACTCCATCGCGCGCGAGCGCGCTCCTACAGAGAATTTTTCACCGGCGCGCGTTACCGCATGCCTCATGCGGCTCGACGCCGACGCGGGCTCAATCCACCCGCGTGCCGAAGATCTTGTCGCCGGCATCGCCGAGGCCGGGCAGGATGTAGCCCTTCTCGTTGAGGCGTTCGTCGATCGACGCCGTGTAGACCTCGACATCGGGATGTACCGCCTCGAGCGCGCGCAGGCCCTCCGGTGCGGCGACCAGGAACAGGCCGTTGATGCGCGCCGCGCCCGCGGCCTTGAGCATTGCCACGGTGGCGATCAGCGTGCCGCCGGTCGCGAGCATCGGATCGAGGATCAGCGCGGTGCGGTCGGCCATGTCGCCGACCAGGTTCTCGTAATAGGGCACGGCTTCGAGCGAATCCTCGTCGCGCTTGATGCCGACCACGCTGACCTTGGCTGCGGGAATCAGGTCCAGCACGCCCGGCAGCATGCCGATGCCGGCGCGAAGGATCGGCACCAGGGTGATCTTGCGGCCCTTGATGCGGCGCACGCGCACGGTGCCCGCCCAGCCCTCGACTTCGGCATCTTCGGTCTCCAGATCCGCGGTCGCCTCGTAGGTCAGCAGCGTCGCGACCTCGGCCGACAGCTCGCGGAAGGTCTTGGTGCTGTTGTCGGCGCGGCGCATCAGGCCGAGCTTGTGCTGGACCAGCGGATGGCGGACTTCGACGATTTTCATGCGAGGGCCTGGGCGCGGACGGGCGCACAGGATAGGTCAGTCGAACGTGCGCGTCCCAGCATCGGGCGGGGCGCGTGAGCGCTCGAACGAAAAGGCCGGCATTACGGCCGGCCTCCTCGCATACCGAAGCGAGTGCGGTCAGAACTGGTAGCACACGCCGGCCAGCCACGAGCGGCCGAAGCCTTCCATCTCCAGCACGCGGTTGCGCTGGCCCTGGAAGCGGATCTGCCGGGTGTCCTGGATGTTGTTGACCTCGCCGAACGCGCTCCAGCCCAGGCCCAGCGCGTAGCTCGCCGAGAAATCCAGGCTCGCGCGCTCGTCCCAGTACACGTTGAGCTCGGGATTGGTGATGTCGAAGGCCTGGATGAACCTGGAACGGTAGTTGTAGGCCAGGCGCGTATTGAGGCCGTACTTCTCGTAGGTCAGCGCCAGGTTGTAGTTGGTGCGCGACGTGCCGGGCAGCTCGGTCTCGCCGAGGCCGAACGGTAGCTCGGCGCTCGACTTGGCATAGGTGTAGTTGGCGTAGATGCCCAGGCCGTCGAGCGCGCCAGGCAGCCTATCGAAGGTCTGCTGCCAGGTCAGCTCGGCGCCGTGGATGCGCCCGCGCTCGCCGTTCTCGGCGCGGGTGATGCGCAGGGTCTGCGCGCCGAAGGCCTCGTCGCGCGAGGCAACGAACAGCGGATCGTCGATGCGCTTGTAGAACACCGCGGCCGAGAGCAGGCCCAACGGGCGCAGATAGTGTTCGAACGACAGATCCGCATTCCACGCGTAGGCCTCGCGCACCAGCGGGTTGCCCTCGTTGATGGCCACCACATTGAGATCGTCCGCCTCGCCGATCACGCGATACGGCGCGACGTGCATGAAGTCCGGCCGATTGAGCGCCGTGGACACCGAGCCGCGCAGGATGCTGTCGGGCGTGAACTCGTAGCGCAGGTGCACGCTCGGCAGCAGGTTGTCGTAGCGGCGCCCCGCGGTCTGCGGCATCACGTCGCCGGTGTCCTCGTCGAACTGGATCGCGCTGCCCTCGATCTCGGTGCGCTCGTAGCGCAGGCCGGTGACCATGGTCAGGCGGTTCCAGTTGGCGTCGAGCCGCACATAGCCGGCCTGCACGTCCTCGGACGCGCGATAGTCACCGGTCAGCGAATCGGGGATCAGCCGCTCGTGATTCGGGCTTTCGATCAGCTGCCCGGCGTAGCGGTCGAAGATGTCGCGGCAGAACCGGCGGCCGGCAAGGAAGTAATCGAAATTGTTGCTCACGCTGTCGCAGAGCATGTCCGACATGGTGATGCCCAGCGCGGCGAAATCGGCCGCGCTGCCGTTGCGGTAGCGCTCGTCGTCGAACATCTTGTCGCGCTGGCGCAGGCGCACGCCGAAACGGACGTCGCCGCTGTCGCCGAGGAAGGCCTGCGGGCGGCCCAGGTCGACGCGCAGGGCGTTCTCGTCTTCCTCGCCGTATTCGTAGCGGTCGTTGAGTCGGCGGAACGCGTACCAGCTCTCGGGCAGGTTCACGCCGGTCGTCGGGGCATCGGGACGGCCGAGGATGGTCCAGGTCGGGAAATCGGGGTTGCCGTAGTCGTAGCGCATCTGCGGGCGCACGGTCGAGCGGAAGATGTACTGCATGCGCGGGCTGGTGGTCTTGGTCGCCTCGCTGCGCGACGCCTGCCAGTCCAGCTTCCAGGCATCGCCGAGGAAATGCTCGCCGCTGAGGTTGTAGGTGCGGATGGTCTTGTCGTAGGTGCGCTCGCGCAGTTCCTTGTCGAACGTCGCACGGGCCTGGCCGGTGGTCTCGCCCGAGCCGGCCGCGAAGTTGTCGAGGGCGATGATCAGGTTGTCGCGGAACTCGCGGTCCTCGAAGTTCGAGTCCGAGGCCACGAAGGTGAGCAGGTGGTCGGGATTGATCCGGTAGTCGAAGCGACCGGTCAGGCCCTTTCGCGTGCGCAGGCCCTCGTAGTCCTTGATCTGCACCTCGGTCGGCCGGAAGCCGCCGCCGCCCGCCTGGTAGAGCGTCTCGACGTTGTCCGTAAAGCGCCCCTGCCGGCTGATCGAACCCGAGACCAGCACGCCGATGTTCTGCTCGGCGCCGAAACGGTTGCCGACGGTGGCGTTGTAGCGCTGGTTCTCGCCGTCGCCGAGCTGGTACTTGCCGCCGGCCAGCGACGCACGCAGGGTCAGGCCCTCGCGGTCGAGCGCACTCTGGGTGCGGATGTTGATGTTGCCGGCGATCGCGTCGCCGTCCATGTCCGGCGTGAGCGCTTTGGTGACCTCGAGCGCGGCGATCACGTCCGAGGGAATCGTGTCGAGTTCGACGCCGCGGCTGGCGGCATCGGGATTGGCCAGCTGCACGCCGTCGATGGAGACGGTGGTGAACTCCTTGGGCGCGCCGCGCACGGTGACGTAGCGGCCTTCGCCCTGGTCGCGCTCGATCGACACGCCGGGGATGCGCTGCGTGGATTCGGCGATGTTGTTGTCCGGGAACTGGCCCAGTAGGTCGGCCGAGACCACGTTGACGTAATTGGTGGTCGCGCGCTGCTGGTTGAGCGCCATCGCCTGGGCGTCACGGCTCGCGCGCACCTCGACCACGCCCACGTCGGTGGCGGCCACGGTGCTGCGCAGGGTGATGTCGATCTGCGCGCCGCGGCTGTCACCGAGCTCCACTTCGGATTCGTGACGCGTGTATCCCAGATAGTCGACCTGCAGCGCATAACGGCCCGGGGCCAGCCCGGTGACGCGGAAGAACCCCTCCCGGTCGGTGCTGACCTGGCGGCCGCCGACGGTCACGATCGCGCCTTCGAGCGACACACCGCGCGAGGCTTCGCTGACCTTGCCGACGATCGTATTGGCCATCGCGGCCATGGTCCCGGTGGACACGGACTGCGCGGTAGCAGGTGCGGTCCATGCCAGGGCGAGAGAGGCGGCGATCGCGGTGGCGATGACAGAACGGCTGGGGGGCATGACGACTCCGGTGATGGCGGCGGTGCGGGGCACGGCGACGCTGCGGTGCAGAGGCGTTCGTCGTGTCGACGCGGCGGCATGGGCCTGCGTCGCCGGAGGCGTGCGGTGACGCTCCGTTTCCCCGGGGCGGCAGTCTGGGAAGCGTCGATGACAGCGACATGGACGGAATGCGTCAGCCACGTTGCGGACCGCGCGGTGCAACACGTCTGCAACCTGCGGTCGACACCATGCGGGTTCGCCGCGATACGCATGACCGTTGTGTGTATCGGGTCTTCGGCGGTGCGCCGACCGGCGCGCCGGGCCATCATCGAGACGCCGCCGCGCACCGTGAACGGTGCGATGCCCGTGCATGCGTCCAACAGGAGTTCTGCAGATGAAACACGTGGTGTCCCCGGCGCGTGCGCCGCGCCTGCTCCCGCTCGGCGCCTGTCTGCTCGCGGCGTCGCTGTTCGCGCTGCCGGCCCTGGCCGAGACCGTGGTCAAGACCGAGGTGGAACCGAACACGCTGGTGCCTGCCGGGGTGCTGCGTTACGCGCCGAGCGTGTTTCCCGACCGCATCGTCGCCTCGCCGGCGCAGGATGCCGCGACCGGCTTCGGGGTGTCGTGGCGGACGGCGACATCGGTCGATGCCCCGGTGCTGGAGATCGTCGTCGCCGGCGATTCGCCCGACATGGGCGAGCGGCGCCGTGTCGCGTCGCGGAGTGCCGCGCTGGACGGCGAGAACGGTGCCGCGCGTTTCCACCGCGCCGACGTCGACGGCCTGCAGCCCGACACGCTGTACGCCTGGCGCGTGCAGGGCGGTGGCACCTGGAGCCCGTGGATGCACACCCGCACCGCGGCCGCGGCGGATGCGCCGCTGACGCTGCTGTATTTCGGCGACACCCAGAACAAGAACGCCAGCCTGAGCACGCGGGTGCTGCGCGAGGCGCACCGGCATGCACCCGATGCCAGGCTCGCGCTGTTCGCAGGCGACCTGGTCAGCGGCGGCGACGGCGAGGACGACAACGAGTGGGGCGAGTGGTTCGACGCGGTCGGGCCGCTGGCGACGATGGTGGTCAACGCGCCGGCGCCGGGCAACCACGAATACTGGGAAGAGTTCGAGGACACGCCGCAGGAGCGCCGCGTGCTCGGTGATCACTGGACGCGCACGTTCGCGCTGCCGGCCAACGGCGCGGCCGGCGCGGAGCCGACCACCTACTGGTTCGACTACCAGAACGTGCGCGTCGTCGTGCTCGACGGCACATCGGCGCTCGACCTCGGCACGGCCGAAGCGCAGGCGGCGTGGCTCGACCGCACGCTGGCGGCCAATCCGCACCGCTGGTCGATCGCGCTGATCCACCAGCCGATGTATTCACCGCGGCAGGACCGCGAGAACGTGCTGCTGCGCGAGCACGTGCTGCCGGTGCTGGAGCGGCGCCGGGTCGATCTGGTGCTGCAGGGGCATGACCATGTCTATGGTCGCCGGCCCGGCGAGGACGCCGCGCGGCCGACACCGCAGTACCTGGTATCCGTCGTCGGCGCCAAGCAGTACCGTCTCGGCGACGATGCGCGTCGCGACATGGACCCCACCGCCGAGGACACCCAGCTGTTCCAGGTGATCCGTATCGACGGCGACACCTTGCACTACGAATCGCGCACCGCGACCGGGCGCCTGTACGACGCCTTCGAACTGCGCGGCGCAACGCCTGCGGCGCGCACCTTGCACGAGATCACCGAGGGCCGCATCGCACCTCGCGACTGCGCGCGTGCGGCCACGCTCAAGGGCCGTGCCGACCGGTGTTGGGAGTGACGCGATGAGCCGGCATGTGCACATCCTGTGTGGCGTGGGCCTTGCGCTGCTGGCGAGCGTCGCCGCATCGCATGCCCATGCCGCCAATCCGATGCAGGCCGCACAGCCTGCCGATGCGCCCGCCCAGGCGCGGCTTCTGGTGGAGATTCCAGCCGGCGGATTCACCAAGTACGAGGCCGACGACGACGGCCTGATCCACGTCGACCGGTTCCTGTCGATGCCGATGACGTATCCGGCGAATTACGGCGCGATGCCGGGCACGCTGGCCGGCGACGGCGATCCGCTCGATGCGCTGGTGATCACCCGCGCGCCGCTGTATCCGGGCGTGCTGATCCGCTTCCGTCCGCTCGGCGTGCTGCGCATGCGCGATGGCGGCGCCGCGGACGAAAAAATCGTCGGCGTGCCGGCCGACGACGTGGATCCGACCTACGCGGACCTGCGCGAGATCACCGACCTGTCGCAGATCGAGCGCGACCGCATCGAAGCCTTCTTCCGGGTCTACAAGGATCTGCCGGCCGGCGGGAAACGCATCGAACTCTCGGGCTGGGGCGATGCGGCCGAGGCGCGGGCGCTGATGCGCGCCGCGGTGGGCGCGTTCGAGGCGGCGCGCTGAGCCCGCGTCGACGCCTCCAGCGCGCCCGCGGGCCGGCGATGCGTCATCCGCAGTAGCGCGAGCGGGCCGCGACCGCGTCCTGCAGCAACACGTGTTCGCGATCGGTCAACGCGCTCGATCCGGCGAGATCGTGGATCGTCCGCTGCAGGGTGGGGCAGGGGCTGTCGGTGTAGCCGGGCGGCCACAGCCCGACCAGCTGCGCGAAGCCGCGCACGACGTCCTCGGGCGTCACCTGGCGACGCATGCGGAACCGCTCGGGCCGGGCGTCCTGCCGCGCGGGGCTGCGTGCCCACGGCAGCGTGTCGCCGATGGTGACGGGTGCGGCGTCGACACCGAGCAGATTGCCGTAGTCGAGCACACCGGACGCGTGCGTCGCGGTCGAGGCGGGCGCCTCCGCAGGCGCCGACGGCTCGACGGCCGCTTCGATCGGCAATGACGCTGCGGCGGGCGACGGGCGCGCACGGGTGGGCGTCGACGCGGCGGCCGCATCGATCAACGGCGGCAGGACGATCGCAGACGCAGGCGGCCGCGGGTCCACGAACACGAGTCGGGTCACGACGATCGGCGGCCTCGACGGCGCCGGCCCGACGGCGGCGCGCCATGCGATCACGCACAGGGCGATCAGGGCCGGAAGCAGCAGCGCGGTCAGCAGCGCGGCCAGCGCATGGGGATCTCGGTCGCCTGCGCGGCGGGCGGCGGCGGGGCCGTCGGGATGATGCGGGACTCGGCGGATCGACATCGTCAGAGGCGTCCATGCCACGGGTGCGGGCAGGCTACCTGCGGCGATGCGGGACGCACTGCCGACCGGTCAGCTCCCGGCGAAGGCATGCCGCCCGTGTCGATGTCGGTCCGTGCCGCGGCTACGTGCGCCCTCGGCGATGGTGTGCGGCTCGCCGGGCGGGCTGGGGCGCATCGTCCGCGTTGTCGCCGGGATCGTCGGGATCACGCGCGCGCCATGCTGCGCGTGATCCCGCGACCGGATCTCAGCCTTCGTCGGTCGAGTCGGCCTCTACCTCGGCCTCGGCCTGGGCTTGGGCCTCGGCACGGGCTGCATCCAGCGCGTCCTCGACCGTGTGCCATGCGGCCGCGAGATCCACGCGCGTGCCGTCCGTCCACACCGCCTCGATCCGACGCGTCGCGCGGATGTCGGCCAGCGGATCGCCGGCGACGACCAGCACGTCGGCGCGTGCGCCGGCTTCGAGCCGGCCGAGGTCGGGTTGCCCCAGGATGTCGGCGGCGACGTGGGTCGCGGCCTGCAGCGCCTGCGCCGGCGTCAGGCCGGTCCGCACCAGCGCGTCGAGTTCCTGGTGCAGCGCAGGGCCGGGCAGCATGTAGGGCGCGGCGGGCAGGTCCGAGCCGGCACCGACACGCACGCCGGCGGAGAGCAGGCGCGGCAGCAACGCGCGCATCAGGCGCTGATCGCTGCGCGTCAGTGCCTGCACCTCGGGATCGCCGAGCACGCGGGACAGATGGGACCAGTAGCCGGCGAAATCCGTGGCCATCAGCGCGGCACCCGGCAGGTCGTCGCGCGGCAGGCTGTCGGGCGCGGAGAACTGCGCGCCATTGCCGGTCGTCGGCACCACGGCAACGCCGGACTGCGCGAGGTCCGCGACGATCCGGTCGAGCAGTGCCGGGTCCAGCGTCTCGGCATTCGGATCGCCGCCCATGCGTTCGTAGGCCAGTGCCGCGCCGCCCAGATGTTCCAGCGTGACGACGCCCGATGCCGCAGCCTGGCGCGCATCGACCTGCGCGCCGGTCAGGCCGCGTGTCAGCATGGTGCCGAGATCGGTCATCACCGGCAGGTCGTGGCGCGCGGCGGCCTGCAGCGCCGCATCGAAGACCTCGGGCGACAGCTGTTCGTAGAGCTTGATCCAGTCGACGCCGGCCTCGGCGAGCGCGTCGATCACCGTGTCCGCGTCGGCCGGCGATGCCAGCGTGATGGCAGGCTGGCCGCCGAGCGTCGCGGCATCGAACGGAGCCGGCCCCTGGGGCGTCAGCGCACTGACCGGGCCGTCGAGCAGCGGGCCGGTCGCGAACAGGCGCGGCGCGCCGGATGTCGTGCGCAGGCGTGCCAGCGTGTCGAGCGTGTTGCCGGCATCGCGGATCGTGGTGACGCCGGAGGGGACGAACGCGCCGATGTAATGCGGCCGTGCATGCACGTGCAGGTCGATCAGGCCCGGCAGCAGCAGGGCGTCACCGTAGTCGTGCTGCGGGGTGGTGGCGTCCCAGGTGCAGGTGTCGCGCGCACCGGCGCAGCGCACGCGCTCACCGGCGATCACCACCACGCCGTGGTCGATCACCGCGCCCGCGCGGGCGTCGAACAGGCGGCCGAGCAGGACGGCATCGGCCGGAGACGCTGCGGCCTCTGCGGACGGCAGGCTGCTGCAGGCAGACAGAAGAAACGCCGCACACGGAAGTGCGAGCAGGGCGGAACGTCGAATCATGGTCACCACGCTGTCGTGAAAAGACGCGGCTCGATCGCGACGGTGCACGTCCTCCGGACGCCCGCGGCGGCATCGACACCGCGGCTGCGCCCGGCGGTCGCAGACCGGGGCCGGCCGCGCGGGGCCGCGACCTTATCAGGCGGCTGCGGCTTCCGTCAGCCGCGGACCTTCGCGCAGGGCCTTGCCGACCATCGCCACCATCAGCGCGATCTCGTCATCGGCAATGGCGAAATGCGGCGTGAAACGCAGCGAGTTCGCGCCGCCGTGGATCACGCCCAGGCCGTGTTCGCGCAGCCACTCTTCGGTCGATCCGGCGCCGTAGCACCTGAACTGTGGCGCGAGTTCGCAGGAGAACAGCAGGCCGGTGCCCTGGACCTTGGTGATCAGCCCGCCGAGTTCCGCCTTCAGCGCTTCGAGCGCCTCGACCGACTTGCGGCCGGCATCGCGAATGTTGCCGCGCATCGCGGGCGTGAGCTGGGCGAGCACCGCGCAGGCGACATCGAGCGCACGCGGGTTGGCGGTCATCGTGTTGCCGTAGACGCCGCTCTTGTAGAGCTGCGCGGCGCGCTCGGTCACCGCGAGCACCGACAGCGGGTACTGGCCGGCGTTGAGCGCCTTGGAATAGGTTTCCATGTCCGGCGCGTCGAGGCCTTCGAAGCCGGGATAGTCGACCACAGACAGCACGCCGTGCGCGCGCAGGCCGGCCTGGATCGAATCGACCAGCAGCAGGCTGTCGTGGGCGCGGGTGAGTTCGCGCGCGGCGGCGTAGAACGCCGGTGGCAGCGCGCGGCCGGGGTCGCCTTCGCCCATCACCGGCTCGAGGAACACGGCCTCGACGAACCAGCCGTTGGCATCGGCGTCGGCGAATACCTGGCGCAGCGCGTCCACGTCGTAGGGCGGCACGGTGATCAGCGAGTCCTCGTCGCGGAAGCTCGCCAGGTACTTCTTGTAGGCGGCGCGCGAGGAGTCGGAATACAGCGCCGGGCGTTCGGTGCGGCCGTGGAAGCTGCCCTTGACGACGACGCGCTTGATCGTGCGGCCGGCATGACGGCCGCCCGGATCGGTCTGGGTGCGCGTATTGATGTCGGCGATGCGTGCGGCCAGGCCGACCGACTCGGAGCCGGAGTTCAGGCACAGGAAATGGCTGAAGGGACAGCCGCCGTCGCGGCTGTGGCCGATCTCGCGGCGCAGGGCGCGGTCGAGCTTCAGCTGCGACAGGCTCGGGGTCATGATGTTCGCCATCGGCACCGGGCGTGCCATCGCCTCGATGACCGGCGCGGGCGTGTGGCCGAAGCCGAGCATGCCGTAGCCGCCCGAATCGTGGAGCACGGCGCCCTTGAGCGTGACGATCCACGGCCCGCGCGCGGCCAGCGCGACATAGGGGTTCACGGCGTCGCTCTGGTAGAAATTGACGTAGCCCGCCTGTACGGCGCGCGCCTGCGCGTCCTCGTCGAGATCGAGCAGGTCGGCGAAGTCGTCGCCCAGCGCGGCATGGGCCTCGGCCGCCGCGCGTGCGGCCTCGACCAGGTCGGGATGCGTCGCGGCGAAGCGCGTGAGCACGTCGTCCGGCAAGCCGGTGGTGCGGCGCTGGCCGCCGTGTGCGCGCAGGGGGGCGAGGATCTCGATCACGGACATGGAACGCTCCTTGGGACGTCGGGAGGGCCGGGCGGGTCTCCGGACGGCGTCCGGCCGGGCCGGAACGCCGCGGCATCGGGCCGGCGGTCGTTCCATTATGTGGACGCCCCTGTCGGCCGGAAGCGACGGATCGCCGATCGCCACGTAGAATTTCGGCGGATCGCCGAAGCCATCGCCCTCATGTCCATCGAGTCTCCTGACGTCCGCCTGCTGACCCTGCTGCGCGACAACGCCCGCCTGTCCACGGCGGAGATCGCGCGCCGGCTGGGCCTGTCGCGCACCACGGTGCAGAGCCGGATCGAACGGCTCGAGCGCGATGGCGTGATCACCGGCTACACGGTGCGCGTGCGCGACGACTTCGAGCAGGGCCACATCCGCGCCCAGATCATGATCACCGTGCGCCCGCGCCAGCTCACGCCGGTGGTGACCGCGCTGCGCGCGCTCGACGCGGTGCGCGCCCTGCATTCCGTCAGTGGCCCCTACGACCTGATCGCGCTGGGCGTGGTGCCGACGGTCGCCGACATGGATGCGCTGACCGACCGCATCGGCTGCATCGAGGGCGTGGAGCGCACGACCTCGGCGATCGTGCTGTCGACCAAGTTCGAGCGGTAGTCGCCGGCGGCATTCGGCGCCCGGTCGCGCGATGGGCGCTGCCAGGAACGCTGCGAGCGTCAGGGGGCAGGGGCGGCCATTCGCGCGAGATCCGGATCTACCGGGAAAGCCATTCGCGCGCCAGCGCGCTCCTACATGGGCGTGCGGGCGCTGCCGTTCGGGGCGGTGCGGTCGCCCAGGTTCGAGCGAGAACACCCCTGTAGGAGCGCGCTCGCGCGCGATCGGGACTACCGGAAAGCGGTTCGCGCGCCAGCGCGCTCCTACACAGGCGTGCGGGCGCTGCGGCTCGGGGCGGTGGGGGTCGCCCAGGTTCGAGCGAGAACCCCCTCGTATGAGCGCGCTCGCGCGCGATCGGGATCTACCGGGAAAGCCATTCGCGCGCCAGCGCGCCCCTACACGGGGGTGCCGGCGCTACGGTTCGGGGCGGTGCGGTCGCCCAGGTTCGAGCGAGAACACCCCTGTCGGAGCGCGCTCGCGCGCGATCGGGATCTACCGGGAGAGCGGTTCGCGCGCCAGCGCGCCCCTACACAGGCGTGCGGGCGCTGTGGCATCGGAGCGGAGGGGTCGATCTATCCGAGCGAGCGCGTGCCTACAGGGGCTGCAGGCAACGGGCGATCAGGGGCGGCCGGCTTCTTCATTACAATGTCCGCCCGCATTTCCCTGCACGTGCCTTGAAGAAGTCCGACTTCCATTTCGAGCTGCCCGAGGCGCTGATCGCGCAGGCGCCGCTGGCCGAACGCTCGGCCAGCCGGCTGCTGCTGGTGCCGCCGGGCGAGGCGGGGTTCGGCGATCGCCATGTCCGTGACCTGCCGGACCTGTTGCAGCCGGGCGACCTGCTGGTGTTCAACGACACGCGGGTGATTCCCGCGCGGCTGTTCGGGCACAAGGCCAGTGGCGGCCGGGTCGAGATCCTGATCGAGCGTCTGCTGCCGGGCAACGAAGCGCGTGCGCAGATCGGCGCGAGCAAATCACCGAAACCCGGTGGGCGCATCGTGCTCGACGGCGGCGGCGAGGCCGAGGTGCTGTCGCGCGACGACGGGTTCTACCACCTGCGGTTCGAGGTCGACGATGCACTGGAATCCTGGCTGCTGAGCGCCGGGCAGATGCCGCTGCCGCCCTACATCCGCCGCGAACCCGGCCAGGACGATACCGAGCGCTACCAGACCGTGTTCGCCCGCGAGGTCGGTGCGGTGGCCGCGCCGACGGCCGGCCTGCACTTCGACGATGCACTGCTCGAACGGCTGCGCGCGCGGGGCGTGCAGTTCGGGCACGTCACCCTGCACGTGGGTGCCGGCACGTTCCAGCCGATGCGTGTCGACGACATCCGCGAGCACCGCATGCACAGCGAGTGGCTCAACGTCGGCGCCGAACTGGTCGCTCAGATCCGGCGCACGCGCGCGGCGGGCGGCCGCGTGATTGCGGTCGGCACCACGGTCGTGCGTGCGCTGGAAAGCGCCAGCGTCGACGGCGAACTGCATCCCTTCGCCGGCGAGACGCGGATCTTCATCTTCCCCGGCTACCGGATCCGCAGCGTCGACGCGATGGTGACCAACTTCCACCTGCCCGAATCGACGCTGCTGATGCTGGTGTCGGCGTTCGCCGGCAAGACGCGCATCCTCGCCGCGTACGACCACGCAGTACGCGCGCGCTACCGGTTTTTCTCCTACGGCGACGCGATGCTGCTGTGGGGCGCAGAGGCCGGGCGCCAGGCGGTCGAGCCGGCGGGCTGAGCCAAGCCTGGACACCGGGGGCGGCTGCGTCCGCGCTTCGCGGCCTTGACCAGGGCGAGGACGGTGATTCAGCCGCTCTGCGAACGCGGTCCGAGGGCTGCCCCGACGCCACCGATCAAGCGTGTCACGGGTCTCCGGTGATCGCATCCAGTGCGCCGGTGCGCGCGTGGGTGAGCCAGGCACGCCAGACATCGGCCGCGGCGTCCGGCCAGCGCGTCGCGGCGAAGCTCACCCAGGCCTCGCGGTAGCGCAGCCACGCGCGCTGGGTCTCGCGCACGCCGTCCGCGTCGACGGTGCCGAACAGGCTGTATTCGTGAGCCGCCGCACCGGCCTGCAGGTCCGCACGCGTCCGCCGGTACACCGCGTTGAGTTCCCGGTCCAGTGCGGCCAGGTCGGCCGCGGTCTGCGTCGGTCGTCCGCCACGCTCGAAGGCGCCCACGTCCTCGATCAGGCGGCTCTCCAGGGCCTCCCGGGCCTGCACCGCGAAGGCGCCCCGCGCGGTGCCGCCGAGGTCCACCTCGTCGCGGCCGGCGTGATCGAAATAGGCGTCCGCGGCCGCGCGCAGTGAACGCCAGGCCACGTGCTGTGCTGGTGTCCAGTCGGCTTGCAGGGTCTGCCATTTCCGGTCCCGGACGACGCGGGCGAAGCCGGCGTCACGGCGGGCGCAGACACCGGCCATCATGCCGCTGGTGATGTGGTCGCAGATGTCGAGCCTGCCGGTCCCGGCGTCGGCGATGGCCTGCAGATGCGCCAGGCGGCCGTGCAGCTCGGCCGGCGCACCGCCGTACTCGCAGGCGAAGCGGCGGGCGAGGGCGAGGTCGCGCGGCACGCCTTCGCCGTTGGCGTACACCATCATCAGTACACCGCTGCCGCCGAACAGCGCGTCCCAGGAGACCGTCTCCGTACCGAGCCCGCGTTCGCGGTAGGCGCAGTGACGCGCGGCCACGGGATCGCCGCGCGTGCCATCGGCGCCGTAATAGAGCGCCTGCGCGCTGCATGCCTCGGGCGCGGCGCCTGCATGCGCGGCCGGTACGGGGACCTGGCGCCAGTCGCGGCACGCGGCGCCGGTGTCGATCCCGCCGGCGACGGCAGTGGACGTGACGGCGAGCAGGAGCAGCGCAACCCATCGGACACCCGGCATCGGTGCGCCTTGCCGCAGCGGGGCGTGCGGACCGTCGGTCATACTATCGCGATGTCCAGAATGACCTTCCAGCTGCTCGGCAGCGACGGTGCCGCGCGGCGCGGCCGCATCACCTTTCCACGCGGCAGCATCGAAACCCCGGCCTTCATGCCGGTCGGCACCTACGGCACGGTCAAGGGCGTGCTGCCGCACCAGATCCGCGCGCTGGGCGCGGAGATCATTCTCGGCAACACCTTTCATCTGTATCTGCGCCCGGGCCTGGACGTCATCGAGGCGCACGGCGGCCTGCACGGCTTCGCGCGCTGGGACAAGCCGATCCTCACCGATTCCGGCGGGTTCCAGGTCTTCTCGCTGGCGCACAAGCGCAAGATCACCGAGGAAGGCGTGACCTTTGCCGCGCCGACGGACGGCGCGAAAGTGTTCCTCGGCCCCGAGGAGAGCATGCGCATCCAGAAGGTGCTCGATTCGGACATCGTGATGATCTTCGACGAGTGCCCGCCGGTGCAGATCGACGGCAAGCCGGTGCATCCGCGCGTGGTCGAAAAATCGATGGAGCTGTCGCTGCGCTGGGCCGCGCGCTCGAAGCGCGCGCACGAAGGCAACGACGCGGCGCTGTTCGGCATCGTGCAGGGCGGCGTGCACCACGAGTTGCGCACGCGATCGGCCGAGGGTCTGAAGGACATCGGCTTCGACGGCTACGCGATCGGCGGCCTCGCGGTCGGCGAGACCGAGGACGAGCGCAACGCGATGCTCGACCACACCGCGCCGCAGCTGCCGGAAGACCGCCCGCGCTACCTGATGGGCGTGGGCCGTCCGGAGGATCTGGTCGAAGCCGTGGCGCGCGGCGTCGACATGTTCGACTGCGTCATGCCCACCCGGAACGCGCGCAACGGGCACTTCTTCACCTCCACCGGCGTGATCCGCATCCGCAACGCGAAGTTCGAGAAGGATCTGCGCCCGATCGAGGAGGGCTGCGGCTGCGAGGCCTGCAGCGGCGGCTTCACCCGCGCCTACCTGCGTCATCTGGACCGCTGCGGCGAGATGCTCGCCCCGATGCTGGGCACCCTGCACAACCTCTGGTACTACCAGACGCTCATGGCCGACATGCGCGCCGCGATCGCCGCGGGAACCTTTTCGGCCTTCCGCGAGTCCTTCTATGCGGCGCGACAGGGGACCGACGCGCCCTGACCCGATCGGCCGGCCGCCCCGCGGTCCGGCGCCGCCCACATCGCCGCCACGCGCTCCAGACCGGCCGATCCTGTGCCGGGGCCGGGTCGTGGCATAATCGCCCGCTGTTTTTCGCCTGACGGATGCTCCGATGAATCTGCTGGACCTTGTGATCGCTCCCGCCCACGCCGCCGCCGCTGGCGCCGCCCCCGGCCCGAGCCTGCTGTCGACGCTGGCGTTCCCGATCATCCTGATCGCGATCATGTACTTCCTGATGATCCGCCCGCAGATGAAGCGCACCAAGGAACACCGCGCGATGCTGGAAAAGCTGTCGGTCGGTGACGAAGTGCTCACCAACGGCGGCATCGCCGGCACCATCCGCGCGATCGGTGACAGCTTCATCACCGTCGAAGTGGCGGACCGCGTCGAGATCCGCGTACAGAAGGGCGCCATCGGCAACGTCCTGCCCAAGGGCACGCTGAAGTCGGCCTGAGGCCGGATTCCGCTTTTTTCGTCATCTCTCCCGGCGCCGGCTCACGCGCGGCGCCCGAGGCAAGGCAATGCTTGAATTTCCCCGCTGGAAATACGCCCTGATCCTGGTGGTGCTGGTGCTGGCCGCGCTGTACGCGTTGCCCAACGCCTACCAGAAGAATCCCTCGGTGCAGATCACGCCGAGCACCAGCGAGGCACGCATCGACGATGCGCTGCGTCGGCAGGTCGACGGGTTGCTGGCGGAGGCCGGCGTCACGCCGGTGGGCACGGAGATCGACGAGGACCATCTGCTCGTGCGCCTGGCCGATTCGGATGCGCAGACCCGCGCGTCCGACACCCTGCGCGGTGTGCTCGGCGAGAATTACTCGGTTGCGCTGAACCTCGCCTCGACCGTGCCGGACTGGCTGGAGAACCTCGGCGCGACGCCGATGTCGCTGGGCCTGGACCTGCAGGGCGGCGTGCATTTCGTCATGCAGGTGGACCAGGCCGCGGCACTGCAGACCCGGGTGGAAGGCTATGCAGACGGCATCCGTACGGTGTTGCGCGATGCCCGCGTCGGTTATTCCAGCGTCGAGCGGCGTCCCGACAATACGATCGGCGTGGTGCTGCTCGAAGGCGCCGACGTCAACCGCGCGCGGACCGAGATCGCCAGCAGTCTGGCCAGCGTCTCGGGTCAGGCGATGGGCGGCAGCGCGCCGCAGATCCTCGTCGACGGCAACCGCCTGACGGTGCGTCTGTCCCAGGGCGAGATCTCGCGCATCGCCACCGACGCCGTGGAGCAGAACCGCACGGTGATCTCCAACCGCATCAACTCGATCGGCGTCTCCGAGCCGGTGCTGCAGCGCCAGGGCGACGACCGCCTGGTGATCCAGCTGCCCGGCCTGCAGGACACCGCCGAGGCCAAGCGCCTGATCGGCGCGACCGCGACGCTGGAATTCCGCGCCGTCACCGGCGACGAGAACCAGGCCGCCGCCGCGGTCGCTTCGGGCAACATCCCGGCCGATTCGCGCATCTACTACGACGACACCGGTCGGCCGCTACTGCTGTCGCGTCGCATCCTGGTGTCCGGCGACCAGCTGATCAACGCCAACCCGCAGACCGATTCGCAGACCGGCACCCCGGCCGTGGGCATCACGCTCAACAGCGCCGGCGGCAAGCGCATGCTCGACCACACGTTGCAGAACGTGGGCCAGCGCCTCGGCATCGTCTACGTCGAGCGCATCCCCACCGTCCGCATCGTCGACGGCGAGGAAGTGCGTTCCGCGCGTTCGGTCGAACGCGTGATCAGCTCGTCGACGATCCGCGGCGTATTCGGCCGCGAGTTCCAGACCACCGGCCTGAGCCGCGACGAAGCCAACGATCTCGCCCGCCAGCTCAAGGCCGGTGCGCTGGCCGCGCCGATGGACTTCGTCGAAGAGCGCGTCGTCGGCCCGAGCCTCGGTGCCGAGAACGTCGAGCGCGGCATCACCGCGGTGCTCTACGCCTTCATGTTCACCCTTGTGTTCTTCATGTTCTATTACCGCGTGTTCGGCATCGTCACCTGCCTGGCGCTGATCCTGAACCTGCTGATCGTGGTCGCGGTGATGTCGCTGTTCGGCGCCACGATGTCGTTGCCCGGCTTCGCCGGTCTGGCGCTGTCGATCGGCCTGTCGGTGGACGCCAACGTGCTGATCAACGAGCGCATCCGCGAGGAACTACGCGCCGGCATGCCGCCCAAGGCGGCGATCGTCACCGGCTACGAGAAGGCGTCGGACACGATCCTCGACTCCAACCTCACCGGCATCATCGCGGGCACGGCGCTCTACGCATTCGGTACCGGTCCGCTGCAGGGCTTCGCGGTCACGCTGGTGATCGGCATCATCGCTTCGATGTTCACCGCGATCATCGTGTCGCGCGCGCTCGTGACGCTGGTCTACGGCCCGCGCAAGAAGCTCAAGTCCCTGGCGATCTGACGGGAGAGACCCCATGAAAATTTTCCCGTTGTCCCTCGTCCCCGCGAACACCCGCATCGATTTCATGCGGTTCCGCCACGTGTTCATCACGATCGCCGCGCTCGCGTTCTTCGGTGCGCTCGCGGTGATCGGCACCAAGGGCTTCAACTTCGCGCTCGACTTCACCGGCGGTACCGCGGTCAACGTGCGCTTTGCCCAGCCGGTCAGCGTCGACGAGGTGCGTGAGCGCTTGCAGGCGGCCGAGGTGCAGAACGCCCAGGTGCAGACCTTCGGCAGCGGCAACGATCTGCTGATCCGCGTGCGCGCGGCCGACGACATCGCCCACGTCAACGACAACGACGAGTTGTCGCGCCACGTGCTGGAGGCGGCGTCCACGCCCGACAATCCGGCGCAGGTGCTGAGCACCGAGTCGATCGGCTCGCAGGTCAGCGGCGACCTGCGCCAGAACGCGATCTACGCGGCGATCTTCGTGCTGGTGGGCTTCCTGCTCTACATCAGCTTCCGCTTCGAATGGAAGTTCGCGGTGGTCGCCAGCATCACCACGCTGTTCGACGTACTGGTCGTGGCCGGCCTGTTCGCGATGACCGGCCGCGAGTTCGATCTCACGGTGCTCGCGGGCCTGCTGTCGGTGATGGGCTTCTCGATCAACGACACGATCGTGGTGTTCGACCGCGTCCGCGAGAACTTCCGCGGCATGCGCGCCGACCCGCTGGAGGTCTTCAACCGCTCGATCAACCAGACCCTGTCGCGCACGATCATCACCTCGCTGGTGTTCTTCCTGTCGGTGTTCGCGCTGTTCCTCTACGGCGGTGGCTCGCTGGAAGGCCTGGCGCTGACCCAGATGCTGGGCGCGGTGGTCGCCACGCTGTCGTCGATCCTCATCGCCTGTCCGTTGCTGACCTATGGCGTGCTGCGTGTGACCAAGCAGGATCTGCTGCCCAAGGCCCGCGACGAAGAGGCGCTGGCGCGGCGGCCGTGAGTGAGGCCGGGATTCGGGATTCGGGATTCGTAAAAGCAGAAGGCCGCGCATTGCGCGGCCTTCTGCTGTCCGGGTCTGGCCTCCGTCGTCCCCGCAAGTGCCGGACACGTCTGCGCTTCCCCCTTCATTCCGGGGAACGCGAGAATCCAGTGTCGTCTGCGTTCATCGATCGAAGACACGCGACGCCCGCGTCCCCGCAACGATCAGGCAGGCGCGTTCAGTGGCTCCCATGCCGATGCACGCGTCCCTCGGCCGGCGCGCATCCGCACACGGCCTCACTCCCCGGGGGGCGCTCGGCATAACCGCGCAGCCTGCACGTCAGGCGACGCCCAAAAAGCAGAAGGCCGCGCAATGCGCGGCCCTCTGCTTGTTACGAATCCCGAATCACCAATCCCCAGCTCTTAACCAAACTCCTTCGCGTAACCGGCGTCGACCAGGGTCTTCTGCAGCGGCGTGACGATGTGCACGTTGCCGGCCACGACCTGCCGGCCGCCGGCGAAGGCGACATTCATCGGGCCGAGGCTCGCGCCCTTGAAGTCGCTGACACGACCACCGGCCTCGCGGACCAGCAGCACGCCAGCGGCGATGTCCCATGGGTGCACGCCGGCCTCGAAGTAGCCGTCGGTCCGGGCCGCGGCGACGTAGGCCAGATCCAGCGCGGCAGACCCCGTGCGGCGCACGTCCTCGGCCGATTCGAGCACGGCCTCGACGGCGCGCAGCTGGGCGCCGATGCGCTTGCGCTCACGCGGCGCGAAGCCGGTGCTGATCATCGCGCCGGTCAGCTCGCGGCGCTCCGATACACGGATGCGACGTTCGTTGAGCTGCGCGCCGGCACCGCGCGTGGCGGTGAACAGCTCGTTGCGCAGCGGATCGAAGATCACCGCATGCAGCGGCTCGCCGCCCTCGACCAGCGCGATCGACACGCACCAGTGGGGCAGGCCCCGCAGGTAGTTGCTGGTGCCGTCGAGCGGATCGATGACCCAGGTGTAGCGGGTCTGGCCGCCGCGACCGGGCTTGGCGCCGCCTTCTTCGCCGAGCACGGCGTACTCGGGATAGGCGCGGCGCAGTTCCTTGACGATCGCTTCTTCCGCCAGGCCGTCGACTTCGCTGGCGTAGTCGTGGCGGGCCTTCTCGACAACGTTCAGCGCATCCAGCTTGTGCATGTTGCGCAGCAGGACGCCACCGCCGGCACGTGCCGCCTTGACCATGATGTTGACAGCAGGTTGAAGCATCGCGGACGGCTCCGGGCGCAGAAGGATTCGAGGGAAGAAAGAGCGGTGCCGGCGCGGGGCCGGTCGGGCAGTTTACCATTCGCGCCATGCAAGCGCCCCTGAACTCCGAGACCGACACCACGACCGCCGACACCTCCGGCGTCGAATCCCGCATCCGTATCGTGCTGGTCGGCACCCAGCATCCGGGCAACATCGGCTCGGCCGCGCGTGCGATGAAGACGATGGGGCTGACCCGCCTGGTGCTCGTCGACCCGCAGAAGTTCCCGCACAACGAAGCCGACATGATGGCGGCCGGTGCAGACGACGTGCTGGCCGCGGCGGTCGAGGTGCAGACCCTGGCCGAGGCCGTCGCCGACTGCCGGCTGGTGCTGGGCTGCACGGCGCGCAGCCGGCGGGTGCAGCTGCGCGAACTGGACCCGCGCACGGCCGCCGCATCGGTGCACGCCGAAGCGGTCGCCGGCGGCGAGGTCGCGCTGGTGTTCGGCCGCGAACGCACCGGTCTCGAGAACGGGGAGCTGCAGCTGTGCCATGCGGCCGTGCACATCCCCGCCAATCCGGATTACAGCTCGCTGAACCTCGCGGCGGCGGTGCAGGTGCTGGCCTACGAAGTGCGCATGGCGCTGCTCGGCGGGGCCGCCGCGGCTCCGGTGGCCACGGCGATGCCCGACGCCGCGCCACATGCCGAACTCGAGGGGTTCTTCGCGCAACTCGCCGACACCCTCGAGGCGATCGATTTCCACAAGGGACGCACGCCGGATTCGGCGATGCGCAAGCTGCGGCGGCTGTTCGTGCGCACCGGGCTCGACAGCCACGAGATCCGCCTGTTGCGCGGTGTCCTGGCCGACGCCCAGCGCATGGCGCGCCTGGCCGGGCGGGACCCGCACTGAGGTGCAGCGCGGCTGTTGTCTTGCCGGCAATTTGGGCTAGGCTCTTGCCTGACCTGTTCAGCGGATCCTCCTTGATTCTCCGCCCGATCCGCCGCTGGCTCGTCATCGTGGTGCTGGGGTTCGCGCTGGTCGTGCCATCGACGGCCGTACAGGCGGAATCGCCATCGAACGTGCTGGTGCTGGGCCGGATCAGTGACGATCCCAAGGCCCACTACGAACAGCTCAAGCCGCTGCTCGACTACGTGGTCGCGCGGATGGGCGATGTCGGCATCACCGAAGGGCGGGTGCTGATGGCCCGCGATACCCAGCAGATGCAGAGCTACCTGCGCCGCGGCCGGGTCGACTGGGTCACCGAGACCGCCAGCAGCGCGATGCTGCTCGAAGCCCGGGCAGGCGCGCGGACGTTGCTGCTGACCGAGCGCAACGGGGTCAGCCGCTACCACACGGTCTATTTCGCCCGTCGCGACAGTGGAATCGTGTCGCTCGACGATCTGCCCGGGCGCAGCATCGCGTTCCAGAACCGGCAGTCGGCCAGTGCGTACTTCGTGCCCGCCGCCGAACTGCTGGCGCAGGGCCTGTCGCTGGAGATCCTGCTGTCACCCCAGGACGAGCCCGAGGCCGGATCGGTGGGATACCTGTTCGCGCGCTCGGAATTCAACACCTCGTCGTGGGTGCACAAGCGGCTGGTCGATGTCGGCGCGCTGAGCAACATCGACTGGAGCAACCCGCGGCGCGTGCCGGATTCCTTCAAGGGCGATTTCGTCATCTTCGCCCGCAGCCCGGAGTTCCCGCGCGCGCTCGAACTCGTGCGCGGCAACCTGTCGCCGCGGGTCGCCGAGCGCCTGCGCGAGGTGTTGCTGGAGGCCGCTCGGGATCCCGCCGCGGCCGAGGCGATGGCCCAGTTCTTCCGCACCACGGCGTTCCTGTCGGTGGATGCGCGCACGCGCGCCGAGCTCGACGCCCTTCGCGACGGCGCATTGCGCGTCGCCACGGAGGTCGAGTGAAGGTGCGGGTGGGTTTGCAGGCGAGTTTCGTCGCCATGGCGTTGGGGGCGTTGCTGGTCGCGCTGGCGGCGATCGGATTCGTGCTCCACCAGCAGCAGCGCACCCGGGCCGAGGTGCTGGAACTCAGCCAGCGCTCGATGCATGCGCTGGCCTCGCAACGCGTGCTGGCGCGCGGTGAAGCGATCTCGGTCCAGCTCGCCGATGCGCTGGTGAACCCGCTGTACTACTTCGATCTCGACGCGATGGGCGGCGCGGTCCGCAACGTGCTGCAGCAACCGGACGTGGCCTACGTCATCGTTTTCGACGCGGCGGGCAACGTCGTCCACGACGGCAGCAGCGATATCGCGATCTACGGCCGGCGCATGGACGACGCCTTCGCTGCGGAGGCCGTCGCCGCGCGCGGCCGGCACATGCAGAGCGACGGGCACAGGCTCGACGTCGCCGTTCCCATCTGGATCGGCGACCAGCGCCTGGGCGGCGTGCGGATCGGCTATTCGCTGGATTCGGTGAAGGGCGACGAGTCCGCCATGGCCGCGTCGATGGGCGCGCAGCTCGACCGCATCGCGCGGCGCGACCTGTGGACGATCGGCGCGGTGTTGCTGGTGCTCGTCGCGATGGGTGCCGCGATCGCACTGATCCTGCAGCGGCGCCTCGTGCGCCCGGTCCGCGAACTCGCGGAGGCGGCGCAGCAGATCGAGGCGGGCAATTACGCGCCCGCGGTGCAGGTGGACGGGCGTCAGGACGAGATCGGTGAACTCGTGCGCGCCTTCGACCGCATGCGCGACAGCATCGCGCGGCACGACCGCGACATCCGCCGCATCGCCTACACCGACCCGCTGACCGGACTGGCCAACCGCCTGGCGTTGCGCGAGGCGCTGGACCTGCGGCTGCTTGAGATGCAGGGCGCATCGGGCCGGCTCGCGCTGCTGTTCGCGGACGTGGACGACTTCAAGCGGGTCAACGACACCCTCGGCCACGACGTCGGCGACGAGGTGCTGATCCAGTTCACCGCGCGCATCGCGGCAGCAGTCGACGACCAAGGCTTTCCCGACGCGCTGCTGGCGCGCTTCGGCGGCGACGAGTTCGTGGTGTTGCTGCAGCTGCCCGAGGGCGGCGACCAGGATCTGCGGCAGATGGCCGAAACCCTGGCCGCGCGCCTGGTGGAGGAGGTCTCGCGGCCGATCGACGTCCAGGGGCGCATGGTCTTTCTCGGCATCTCGATCGGCATCACGCTGTTTCCCGAGGATGCGGCCACGGCCGGCATGCTGCTCAAGAACGGCGACATCGCGATGTACCACGCCAAGCTCGCGGGCAAGAACCGCTTCAGCGTGTACAGCCTGGCGATGGACCAGGCGCTGGAGCGACGCGTGCACCTCGAGCACGAGCTGCGCGGCGCCTGGGAGCGCGGTGAACTGAATCTCGTCTACCAGCCGGTGGTCCGGATGGAGGACAGCGGGCTCGTGGGCGTCGAGGCGCTGCTGCGCTGGCAGCATCCGGACCTCGGGGCGATCGCACCATCGGTCTTCATCGACATCGCCGAGCAGAGCGGTCTGATCGACGTGATCGGCCCGCTGGTGCTCGAGGCCGCGTGCCACGAAGCGCGGGCCTGGCAGCAGGCCTATCCCGCGGCCGAGGCGCTGTTCGTTTCGGTCAACGTCTCGCCGCGCCAGCTGCGCAGCGGCCAGTTCGCGGACGAGGTCGAGGCCGCACTGGCGGCGTCCGGACTCGATGCGCGGCATCTGCATCTGGAACTCACCGAGACTGCGGTGATCGGCGACGAGGCGCGGGTCGGCGAGCTGCTCGGCGCGCTGCGTACGCTGGGCGTGAAGGTGTGGCTCGACGATTTCGGCACCGGGTTCTCCGGCCTGAGTCACCTGCGCCGGGTGCCGGTGGATGGGGTCAAGATCGACCGCAGTTTCGTCGCCGACGTGCTGCGCGATCCTGACGATCTCGCCCTGACCACCGCGATCATCTCGATGGCGCATTCGATCGGCATCACCGTCGTTGCTGAAGGGGTGGAGAAGCACGGCCAGTTCCAGGTGCTGCGCGAACGCGGCTGCGACCTCGGTCAGGGCTACTGGTTCGGCCACCCGGTGACGGCGCGCGAGTTCGACGCGTTGCTGCGTTGAGGGGCGTCGCGCAGCAGCGCTGCGCCGGACGACCTCCGGCGGGGGTCAGAAGAGCCGGCCGAGCCACTCCGTCGCAGCCGCCGCCAGCGCGCCGCTGAGCACGCCGAACACCGCGATCGCGATCACGCCGGCCACCCATGCGCCGATCAGCAGTGCGCCGTCGCGTTCGAGCAGGCCCAGCGCGAACGCCAGCAGCAGCAGGCCGAAGACGTAGTTGGTGAACGGGATCGGCAGGGCCAGCAGCACGCCGAGCAGCACCAGCAGCAGGCCGGTGAACATGGTCGCGGCGCGGTGATCGAGCACGCCCGACAGGCGCGGGCGGCTGACCCGTTCGAGCCGCCGGAACCAGGGTTCGAGCACGTGCTCGAAGCGCTGCACCGCGCGCCGGTGCGGCCCGCGCTCGGCGAGGAACCGCGGCAGCCACGGCTTGCGCAGGCCCAGCAGCAATTGCACGCCGACGAGGACCACGAGCGGCCCGCCCACCGCGCCGCCGACGCCCGGCACCGGAATGAAGGCCGGCAGCGTCGCCACGAACAGCATCATGCCGAACACGCGTTTGCCCAGGCCGGTGAGCAGGTCGCGCAGCCGCAACTGGTCGCCGGGATCTCCTAACGACATCGCCGCCAGCAGCTCCCGCGTGCTGGCTTCCTCGCGGCCGCGGCCGTGCCGCGGCTCAGTCGTCATCGTCGACGACCTCGTCACCGGGCAGGCGCTGCAGCAGCAGCTTGTCCACGCGCGGCCCGTCGAGATCGACGATCTCCACCCGCCAGCCGTGCCAGTCGAAGGACTCGCCGACGTTGGGAATGCGTCCGAACTGCGCGATGGTCATGCCGGCCGCTGTATGGAAGATGTGCTCGTCCTCGCCCGGCAGCACGTGGACGCCGAGCACTTCGCGCAGGGGCTCGCTGCCCAGGCTGCCATCGACCAGCAGCGAGCCGTCGTCGCGCACGACCACCAGCGGCGAGGCGTCCACGCCGCTGCTCTGGGTGCGGCCGATGACCGCTTCCATCACGTCGTTGACCGTCACCATGCCGGCGATGTCGCCGTATTCGTCGACCACCAGGGCCAGCGACTGCTGGTTCTCGCGCAGGATCTCGAGCAGCTTCATCGCCGGTGTGGATTCGGAGACGAACAACGGTTCGCGCAGGTACTTGAACAGGTCGAACTCGCGCTCCTCGAGCCGATCGATCAGCGACTTGATCTCCAGCACGCCGACCACGTCGGCGTCGTTGCCGCGGTAGACCGGATACCGGGAATAGGGCGTGGCCCGCATCCGCTCGAGGTTGTCCTCGAAGCCCGCCGCCGCATCGAGCCAGGCGATGCGGGTGCGCGGCGTCATCAGGCTTTCGGCCTCGCGGTCGCCGAGGGTCAGCACGCGGTTGACCATGTTGCGTTCGTCGGTGTCGATCACGCCCTGTTCGTGACTCTCCGACACCAGCAGCCGGATCTCTTCTTCGGTGACGTTGGCCGCTTGGGTGTTGTCCAGGCGCAGCAGCCGCAGCAGCACGCGCACCGAGGCGCTGAGCAGCCACACCACCGGCGTGGCCAGCCGCGACAGGCCGTGCATCGGAAGCGCGATGACCGACGCCACGCGTTCCGGCGCCAGCAGCGCCAGCCGCTTGGGCAGCAGCTCGCCGAGCACGATCGTCAGGTAGGTGATCAGGCCGATCGCCAGCACCTTGCCGGTGGCTTCGCCCCAGCTCACGTTGACCACCGGCATCGACGCCTGCATCGCAGGCACGGTCTGGGTGAGCCACGCGCCCAGCGAGGCAGCAATGGCCTCGCCGCCGTACATGCCGGTGAGGATGCCGATCAGGGTGATGCCGACCTGCACTGTCGACAGGAACCGCTCGGGATGCTCGGCCAGGTCCAGCGCGGCGCGCGCGCTGCGGTGTTCGCCGGCCATTTGCTTCAGGCGCGGCTTGCGCGAGGTGACCACCGACATCTCCGACAACGCGAAGAACGCGTTGCAGGCGATCAGGGCCAGCACGATCAGGATCAGCTCAAGCATCGGGCGTCCTTCCGCACGGCGCGGAGCCCGGCAAGGCGGTCAGATACGGGGGCGGGGCGGTACGCGCCTGGTCACGGTCGGGGGCCGGGGTACAGGCAGGAACGGGGGCGGTCTAGAGTCGTCGTCCATGTGAAGATGAACAGCGCAGGGAGGCGCGGCCCGGACTATAGCAGGTGGCTCCGTGACGACCGGCGCAGGCCGGCACGTCCAGTCGGCTACATACAAGTGTCATGAAACGGTCATAACCGTCATAATCCGCGCCCAGCGCAAGCGCCCGATCCCGCGGGCGGGCGGATGACGAGGCGGCGCCATGTTTTCCCTGCAGACGATGTTCGGCCAAGGCAACCAGTTCTATACGCTGCTCGAAGAAGCAGCCGTGGCCGCGCACGACAGTGCGAAGGCCCTGCACACGATGCTCCGCGAGGCCGACCGCCAGCCGGCGCTCGACGCCTTCAAGCTGGCGCGCATGCGCGAGCGCGAGACCTCGGACAAGATCAGCCAGGCCCTGGTCGACAGCTTCATCACCCCGATCGAGCGCGAGGACATCGAGGCACTGGGATCGGCGCTGTACAAGATTCCCAAGCAGATCGAGAAGTTCGCCGATCGCTACTCGCTGGCCACCCAGCACCTGGAGCACATCGACTTCGCGCCGCGCGCGGCGATGCTCGAACAGGCGTCGGCGGTGGTGGTGACGATGGTGCGCACCCTGCGCAGCATGAAGCTCGAGCCGATGAAGGCGCTCAACGACGAGCTGCGCGCCCTCGAGAACGAGGCCGACCGGCTGATGCTCGAGCTCTATCGCGACATCTACTCGGGCAAGCTCGATCCGCTGCAGATGTTCCTGCTCAAGGAGTTCTTCGAGATCCTCGAAAAGGCGATCGACCGCTGCCGCGAGGCAGGCGTGGTCGCCTACGAGATCGTGCTCAAGAATTCCTGACGGGCCCCGATCATGCTGACCCTCGTGCTGATCGTGGTCGCGACCGCGCTGGTGTTCGAATACATCAACGGCTTCCACGACACCGCCAATTCCATCGCGACTGTGGTCGCGACCAAGGTGCTGTCCCCGATGCAGGCGGTGGGCCTGGCCGCCTCGATGAACCTGATCGGCGCGCTGATGGGCACCGCGGTGGCCAAGACCATCTCGTCGGGCCTGATCGACGCCGGCGTCGTCGACGTCGGCTCGCAGCTGATCCTGTGTGCGCTGCTCGGCGGCATCATCTGGAACCTGATCACCTGGTGGTTCGGCCTGCCGTCGTCGTCGTCGCACGCGCTGATCGGCGGCCTGATCGGCGCCGCGCTGGCCGCGGCGTCGAACAATTTCGACGTGGTGATCTGGTCCGAGCCGGCGCAGCCGGTGTGGCACAGCGCCGGCGTGCTGTGGAAGGTGATCGTGCCGATGGTCACGTCGCCCGTACTCGGGTTCACCGCGGGCTTCCTGATGATGGGCGTGCTGTTCTTCGGCATCTCGATGATGGCGCGCAGCGGCGGCGTGCTCGCGCGCATCGCGCGGCCGCGCTGGGTCAATGCGTTCTTCGGCAAGAGCCAGATCGTCTCGGCGGCCGGCATGGGCTTCGCGCACGGCATGAACGATGCGCAGAAGACCATGGGCATCGTCGCGCTCACGCTGGTCAGCGCGCAGAGCGTGGGCACGCTGGACAACCTGCCGGCGTGGCTGGCCTTTCTGCATCCCTCGGACGCCGCGCTGGCCGAAGGCGACATCGACCTGTGGATCAAGATCACCTGCGCCGTGGTCATGGCGGCCGGTACCGCGGCCGGCGGCTGGCGCATCATCAAGACGCTGGGCCACAAGCTGGTCAAGCTGCATCCGATCCACGGCTTCGCCGCCGAGACCAGCGCCGCGTCGGTGATCCTGGCCGCGTCGTCGCTGGGCATTCCGGTGTCGACCACGCACAACATCTCGACCGCGATCATGGGCGTGGGCACCGCCAAGCGCCTCAATGCGATCAAGTGGACCGTGGTCAACAAGATGATCTGGGCCTGGATCCTGACGATCCCGATGTCGGGCGGCATCGCCTACGGACTGTTCCGCCTGTTCCATCAGGCCGGCTGGGTCTGACGACACACGCGGGTTTGGGCCGCCGGGTCTGCGGCACGGACGCAGCAGAGTGGCCCACACGCCGTCGTCGTGGCGTCGGCCTGGCGGCATCGTGCGTGCACCTCACATTCGTGCGCACGGGCTGGCGGGCTCTGCGCCGGCGAAGGGCCGCCGCGGATTCCCGCGGCCGTGGCTGTCCGCGCGAGCATCCAGGGTCGCCCGGCGTCTGGGCGGCGTCGCACACGCGGGTCGATGCGGCGTGTATCGACCCGTGTCAGCGTACCCGCGCCGGATGCACGAAGCCGGCCGCGCATGCGCGCCCGCAGTGGCGGCGGGCATCTTCCGTGCCGGTGGCGCTGGTGCGGCCCGCGCCACTCTGTGGCGGGGCCGATCTCGGGGCCGAGGCACGCGGATACATCGAGCGCCGGTGGCCGTCCGCCGCCATCAGCACAGGCTTAAGCTTCCACCATGGCCACGCCCCCGACACCGCCGCTGTCCGATCCGGTCGCCCGCATCCTGGCCGCGATCCGGGCGGTGCCCGCAGGTCAGGTCGCCGGCTACGGTCACATCGCGCGACGGGCGGGCCTGCCCGGCCGTGCGCGGATGGTGGCGCGTGTGCTCCGCGAGCATCACGACCCGGCGCTGCCCTGGCACCGCATCGTGCGCAGTGACGGCGCAATCGCGATCCCGCGTGCGTCACCCGGCTTCGACGAGCAGGTGCGTCGCCTGCGGCGGGAAGGCGTCGTCGTGACCAATGGCCGCGTGCGCATGCCGGCGGCCGATGCGCCCGACACGCTGGACGCGGTGTTGTGGGGACCACCTGCGACGTGATGACACGGCGCTGACATTCCTGGTGCGGGCGCCCGGTATCATGCGCGTCAAGAACGAGGAGTCCGGATGTTTCCGAGGTTGCCGCAGGCCGTCAAAGTAATCCTGGCCATCAATGTCGTCGTCTTCCTGCTGCAACTGGCGATCGGCGGCGCGTTGGCGCCGATGATGCTGTGGCCGTTCGGCGGCGCCGACGCCGGGGGTCTCGGCTTCCAGCCCTGGCAGTTGGTGACCTACGGCTTCATGCACGATCCGCGCAATCTGGCGCACTTGATCTTCAACATGCTGGCGCTGGTGATGTTCGGCTCCCAGCTCGAATACACCTGGGGCACGAAGCGCTTCGTCACCTATTACCTGGTGTGCGTGGTCGGTGCCGGGCTGTGCCAGTTGGCCGTAGTGACCTGGTCGCTGGCGCAGGGCGCGTTTCCGTATCCGACCCTCGGCGCCTCGGGTGGTGTGTTCGGCCTGCTGCTCGCCTACGGCCTGCTGTTTCCGAACCAGCGGATCATGCTGCTGTTTCCGCCGATCCCGATGCGCGCACGCACGCTGGTGATCGTCTACGGCCTGGTCGAGCTGGTGCTGGGCATCACCGGTACGCGTTCGGGCGTGGCCCATTTCGCGCACCTCGGCGGCATGCTGTTCGGCTGGCTGCTGATCCAGCACTGGCGCGGCCGGCCGCCGTTCAACCGGCGGCGCGGAGGACACGTGCGCAGGCTGTGATCTGACGGCGAAGTCGTCCGGTGGAATTGGCGGCCGTGGACGAGTGACGACGCAGTCCCGCTTCGGTCGGCATCACGATCGGCACCCAAAAAAAGGCCGCACGATGTGCGGCCTTTTTCGTGACAGCGGATGCTGGCTCGGTTCGCCGGACGATGCGCGTTCGAATCACCGATCACGCATCACCCGGCCCACGGTCGCTCACCGCCAGATCGACACCTGGTCTTCGGCCTTGCGCACCATCGCGTCGGCCGCCTTGCAGGCGAAGGTCTCGCTGTAGGCCGGCAGGTTCTGCACCGGGCCGTTGGCGCGCCACTGGCCCGGCGCCTGCGCCGCGGTGGCGGCCGCGCGGGTGGCGGTGTCCACGGCCGACTGCTGGCGCCACATCTGTGCCCAGCCGCGGAAGAACGCTTCGCGGCCGTCCTTCGCCAGTTCCGGGTTCGCGCGCAGCAGCGCGTCCCAGGCCAGTTCCACGCCAGCCAGATCCGCGGCGTTTTCGTCGCGGGTCAGGGCGCCGTTGACGTTGACCGCGGTCAGGCCCGGATACGGATAGGCGTTGTACTGGGTGACCAGGCGATCGGTCGCCTGCAGCCACGCGGCATCGTCGGCCGGCGTCCACCAGGTGCGCACGGTCTCCTTGCTGTCGACGAACTTGCCCTTGACGTCGACGGCGCGGCTGAGCTCGTGGCCGACCAGTGCGCCGAAGGTGCCGTAGTGGCCGGCGCCGTCGGTGGTCATGTCCAGTACCGGCGCCTGCAGCACGGCGGCCGTGACGATCAGGCGGTTCTGCGCGGGATCGTAGGCCAGCGCCGGCGTCTGCGGCAGCAGGTCCCAGCGCCGGGCGACGTTCGGCTGGCCGATGCGGCGCATCTCCTGGGCGTGCCGCCAGGTCGAGGCGATCAGCATGTTGCCGCCGAAGCTGCCACGGCCCATCGGCTGCACGGTGTAGTCGATGTCCTCGACCGGCGCGCCGATCTCGATCCGCAGGTTCGCGAGCTTGGCGGCAGCCTCGGTCTTGGCGGCGTCGCTCATCCAGGCGCTGCGTTCGACGCTGCGCACGAGCGCTTCGCGGACCTGGCCGGAGACCGTGTCGGCGCGCGCACGCGTCGCGTCCGGCAGGTGACGGGCGACGTACTCGCGGGCGAGCATCGGGCCGGCGGCGCGGTTGATCGCGCCCAGTACCAGCTGCTGGCGCGCGGGCTGGGCGCTCTCGCCGCGCAGCACGCGGCCGTGGAAATCGAACTCGGCGTCGCGGAAGCTCTTCGACAGGAACGGCGCCATCGCGTCGCCGATGTGGAAGCGCAGGTAGGCCTTCCACTGCTCGGGCTTGAGCGCGTTGACCAGCGTGTCGAGCTGCGCGAACAGCGCCGGGTTGGCCAGCGAGACCTGCTCGGACTGCACGCCCTGCGCGGTGAGGAACTCACCCAGCTGCAGGCGGCGGTACTGCTTGCCGAGATCGGCGGTGTTGACGACCGCGTACTGGGTGCGCGGATCGCGGATCTCGGCCAGCGGGCGGGACGCGGCGGCGATGCGGCGCTCGAGATCGAGCACCAGTTCGGTTTCGGCGTCGAGGCGATCCTCGGCCGTGCCGGTCAGCGCCAGAATGTTGCGCACGTACTGGGTGTACTGCGAGACGATCTGCTGGGTCTCGGCGTCACCACGGCTGTAGTACGCGGGATCCGGCAGGCCCAGGCCGCCCTGGACGAAATAGCCGAGGTGCCGGTTGAGGTTGGCCAGATCGGCTTCTGCGCCGAAGTTGAACAGCACCGGGATGCCGACCTGATGCAGCGCGGCGATCGCCGGGGCGATGTCGCGCGTGCGGCGGATGCCGTCGATGCGCGCGATCAGCGGCGCGATCGGCTTGGCGCCGTCGGCTTCGACCGCGGCCTCGTCCAGGCCACTGGCCCAGAAATCGCCGAGCAGACGCTGCACGTCGTTCTGCGGCGACTGCATCGCGGCGTTGAGCAACGCGTGCTGCTGCTGCAATGCGGTGGCCTGAAGCTCGCCGAAGGCCGAGCGCGTGCCCTGGCCGGCGACGACGACATTCTCGGCCAGCCAATCCTTGTTGACGAAGGTGTAGAGATCGGTGCACGCCGTGAGCGCCGGAGCGCGGGGAGCGGCGGCGCGGCGCTGGGCGTCGGCATCGGCGCTCAGGCCGACCAGCAGGGCGATCGATGCGGCGAGCAGGGCAGGGCGGGCGAAGGAGTGCTGGATCGGCATTGCGGAGTCCGTGGCGTGAATCGCGCAAGTCTAGCAAGCCGTAGCCGCCGCAACGGTGCGGTGTCACGCCGTCTGGAGCGACCGCGACGCGAAGCGGGAGTGTGGACGGGGCGGCCTTCTCCGCGGATACGGCGAAGACCTGTTCACGTGCGCGAGTCAGTCTGGCAGGTCGTGGCGGCGCGACGGCGGGCGCCGTCCTGCGCGCGGCGCAGGGCCACCCCGTCCGCCCACGTGTGTCGACCGCAGTGCCCGGATGTGTAGGCGCGCGCCTACAGATGACGTGCCGCAGGGTCGCGATCGACAGCTGGGCGTCCGCTGTCGCCTGCGAAAGGCACGACGGCTACGGCCTATGCGGCAGACAAAAAGCCCGGCATCACTGCCGGGCTTTTCTCCTGTTCAACCGCGTGGCGCGCTTACCAGATCACGACCTGCTGCTCGCCGCCGCGGACCATCGGATCGCCGGCCTTGCATTCGAACGCGGCCGCGAACGCCGGCAGGTTCGATGGCGCGGCGATCGCGCGGAATGACGACAGTGCGTGCTCGTCGGTCGCCAGGCGCTTGGTCAGCTCCTCGGGGGTGAAGTTGCGGCGCCACACCGTGGCCCAGCTCAGGAAGAAGCGCTGGTCGCGGGTGAGGCCGTCGGTCATCGGGTCGGGCGTGTCGCCGGCGGCCTTGCGCATCGCATCGTAGGCGGTCGCCAGGCCACCGAGATCGGCGATGTTCTCGCCCAGCGTGTGGTTGCCGTTGAGCGCGCGGCCGTCGGGCAGCGTGTAGTCGTTGAACTGCTGCACCAGCTTGCCGGTGCGCGACTTGAAGCCGGTCATGTCGGCTTCGGTCCACCAGTTTTCCATGTTGCCGGTCGGCCCGAATCGCGCACCCTGGTCGTCGTAGCCGTGGGTCATCTCGTGGCCGATCACCGCGCCGATGCCGCCGTAGTTCATCTCGTCGGTGGCGTCGGGATCGAAGAACGGCGGCTGCAGGATCGCGGCCGGGAACGTCAGCTGGTTGGCCAGCGGGTTGTAGGACGCGTTGACCGTCTGCGGGCGCATGCCCCATTCGCTCTTGTCGACCGGCTTGCCGATCTTGCCGAGGTCCCACTTGTAGTTGAACTCGGTCGCGGCCATGACGTTGCCGATGTAGCTGTCGCGGCCGGTGCTCAGCCCGGCCCAGTCACGCCATTTGTCGGGGTAGCCGACGCGAGGCTCGAAGGTGTTCCACTTCTCGAGCGCCTTCTGCTTGGTCTCGGCGCTCATCCACTCGAGATTCTCGATGCGGATCTTCAGGGCGTCGCTGAGGTTCTTGATCAGCGCTTCCATCTTCGCCTTCGATTCGGCCGGGAACGCGACCTGCACGTACAGCTGGCCCATCGCCTCGCCGACCTGGTTGTCGACGGTGCCGAGCACGCGCTTCCAGCGCGGCTCGATCTCCTGCTGGCCGCTGAGCGTCTTGTTGTAGAAGTCGTAGTTCTGCTGCGCGAACGCGTCCGACAGGTACGGCGACGCGCCGTCGACGACGTGGAAACGCAGGTAGCTCTTCCACTGCTCGACCGGCACGTCGACCAGCATCCTGTCGACTTCCTGGTGGAACGACGGCACCGACAGCGAGAACGTCGCCGGCACCGCGACGCCCTGCGATTCGAAGAACGCGGTCCACGGGAAGTTGGGCGTGAGCTTGTCGGCATCGGCCACGCTGATCGGGTTGTAGTACAGCTCGACGTTGCGCGAGAACTCCTCGCGCGACTTCGAGGCCTTGGCGATGCGGGTCTCGAACGCCAGCACGTTCGCGGCCTGGGCCTGCGCGTCGGCGGCCGGGGTGCCCGACAGCTCCAGCACCTTGGCGATGTGGGCGACGTAGGCCTCGCGGATGCCGGCCTTGTCGGCGGCGGTGTAGTAGGTGGTGTCGGGCAGGCCGAGGCCGCCCTGGCCGGTCGCGGCGATGTTGACCGAGGAATCCTTGAAGTCCGGCATCGCGCCGATGCCCCAGAGGAAGCCCTGGCCCTTGGCGGCGGTCGCACGCAGCCAGTTCACGACCGACGCGGTGTCGGTCAAGGCGTCGATCGCGGCGAGGTCGGCCTGCAGCGGCGCGATGCCCTGGGCGTTGATCTTGGCTTCGTCCATGCCGGTGGCCCAGAAATCACCGACCAGCTTCTCGACGCCCTGCGCGTTCGCATCGGCCGCGGCCTGCTGCGCGAGCTGGTGCTGCACGGCGGTCGAGCGTTCGTCGAGCATTTCGAACGCGCCCCACGAGGTGCGGTCGCCGGGGATCGCATTGGCGGCCAGCCACTGGCCGTTGACGTAGCCACCGAAGTCGACGCACGCGTTCTTGCTGGTGTCGAGATCGCTGGCGAGGAAGCGGTTGTAGGGCGGCAGCGTGCTTTCGTCGAGCGTCAGCGCGGGCGCATCGGCCGGCGGCGGCGTGGCGGCGGTGGACGCGGCAGGCGCGTCGGAATCCTGGCCACAGGCGGACAGCGCGAGCACGATCGCGCAGGTCAGGAACAGGCGTTGGGGAGAAGCGGTCACGGCGGGAACTCCAGGAAGGAAAGAACGCCGGACGCACCCGTCCGGTTGCGCGCACTCTACGCCCGCCGTACGGGCGCTGAGGGTGTCGAAGGTCATGGCCGAAACGGCCAGATTCGGCACAGCCGAGGCGGCCCGTCCGGCCTGACGTCGACGGGCTCAGAGGGCGTCGTTTCGGCCGGGTTCCGCCGCGGCAGGCGCCGCAGGCGGGCCCTCGGCGTTGAGCCGCCTGCTCTCGCGCTTCGGGCGCGTCAGCGGGGTCGGCTTGGGGCCCGGGGCATTCGTGTTCTTGATGATCAGCGGAATTCCGGCGCGGGTATCGTTGCTCGCGGTTTCCAGCTCGAAGCGCTCGGCGTCGAGACGACGGACCTGGGCCGCGATCGCGTCGGCGTCCTCTTCGGGCACGTCGAGTTCGCGCAGGACGGCGGCGCCGAACTGCACCGCGGACTCGAAGGTCTCGCGGATCTGGAAATCCACGCCGGCGTTGACCAGCCGCAGCGAATGCTCGCGATCGAACGAGCGGACCAGCAGCTTGGCCTGCGTGAACTCGTGACGGGCGAGTTCGACGATGCGGTCGGCGGCCGCGTGGTCGTCGATGCAGATCGCGATCGCGCGCGCGGTGCGGGCGCCGGAGGCGTGCAGGACGTCGAGCCGGGTGCCGTCGCCGTAGTAGACCTTGAAGCCGAACTCGGCCGCGCTCTGGATCATCTCGATGTCGGTGTCGATGATCGTGACGTCGACGTCGCGCGCCAGCAGCGACTGGCTCATGACCTGGCCGAAGCGGCCGAAGCCGATGATCAGCACGCTGCCGCTCTGTCCCGCCACCTCTTCCACGTCGTCGGGCCGCGCGGCCTTCGCCTTGACGATGAAGCGCTGGCTCATCAGCACGACCAGTGGCGTCAGCGCCATCGACAGCACGACGATCGCGGTCAGGTTCGCATTGACCTCGGCGTCGATCAGGCCGGTCGCGGCCGCGGTGGAAAACAGCACGAACGCGAACTCGCCGCCCTGCGCCATCAGCACCGCACGCTCCAGCGCTTCGGGATGCGAGCTGCGGGTGATGCGCGCGACCAGATAGATGCACAGTGCCTTGGTCCCCATCGCCGCGAGTACGCCGCCGACGATCAGCGGCCAGTTCGCCGCGACCACCGTCAGGTTCAGCGCCATGCCGACACCGAGGAAGAACAGGCCCAGCAGGATGCCGCGGAAGGGTTCGATGTCGGCTTCGATCTGGTGCCGGAACGAGGACTCCGACAGCAGCACGCCGGCGAGGAACGCGCCCATCGCCATCGACAGGCCGCCGAGCTGCATCAGCAGCGCCGCGCCCAGCACCACCAGCAGCGCGGCCGCGGTCATCACCTCGCGCGCCTTGGCCGCGGCCAGCACGCGGAACATCGGATTGAGCAGATAGATGCCGGCGACGATCAACGCGGCCAGCGACCCGATCCCGATGGCGATCGACGTCCAGCGCGAGGGCGCGTCGACCGCGGCCTCGGGCGTGGGCGCGAGGAAGGCGAGCAGCGCCAGCAGCGGCACGATCAGCAGATCCTCGAACAGCAGCACCGAGACGATCTTCTGGCCGTGGGGCAGGGCGGTCTCGCCACGCTCCGACAGCAGCTGCATCACCACCGCGGTCGAGGTCATCACGAAGCCGGCGGCGCCGACGAATGCGATCGGCCATGGAAAACCGAATGCCTTGCCGAGCAGGGTGAGCGCGGTGATGCTCAAGATGATCTGCAGCGCACCGAGGCCGAAGATCTGCCGGCGCAGGCTCCACAGGTGCGAGGGCCGCATTTCGAGGCCGATGACGAACAGGAACATCACCACGCCGAGTTCGGCGACGTGGAGGATCGATTGCGGATCCGAGAACCAGCCGAAGCCGAACGGTCCGATCGCCAAACCCGCGGCCAGATAGCCGAGCACCGAACCCAGCTTCAGGCGCCGGAACAGCGGCACCGCGACCACGGCCGCGCCGAGCAGCGCGACGACCTGGATCAGCTGGCTGGTGGTCTCGTGCGCGGCATCGGCCATGGGCTCATCTCCTGGGCGCGATCGCCGACAGCAGCAGGAACCCGCCTGCAATGGCGATGTTCTTCATGAAGTGCAGCAACTGGACGTCGCGCGCGCCCACGCGCACGGCCCAGAACGGATGCGACAGCACGGCGTCGACCACCAGCAGGGCCACCGCGGCCAGCGCGGTCCAGCGCAGCTGCCAGCCCGCGAGGATCAGCACGCCGAGCAGCAGTTCGCAGACGCTGATCAGCAGCGCGACATTGGACAGCGGCGCCCCGTTGAGCGCGCCCCAGATACGCCAGCCGCCGAGCACGACGAACAGGCTGGCGAGTGCCCAGCGGGCGACAGTGATGGCGGCGCCGTGTGCGCCGGAACCGGAAGCCATGCAGGAATTCCCTTCGAACGATGGCGCGAGCGTGCCACAGCCGGCCGGGGCCGCACAGCGCCTGCGTGGAGACGCTGCGTCGCCAAACTGAGCGGCCATGCAGCGGCCGGGTGCGGCACCGCAGCACGCGGGGCCACATTCGCGTAGACTGGGCGGGTTCTGCACGCGGTCGCCCACCGAAGGTCCTTACCGACCGAGGTCACGATCCTGGTATGCCGCCGACGCCTCGCGTCGCCACGGTGCTTACCCCCGCACGTCTTTCGTCGCGCAGACACGGCACGGGTCGTTTCCCGTCGCCGTCACATCGGTACTCGCAGCGCGGTTCAGGGATAGCTCCGGGTCCATCGCCATTGCACGGCCTGTCGGCTGTCGTCCGCGAATTGCGGACCGCCGCAGCGTGTGCTGGCTTACAGGAGCTCCACATGACCACGTTCGAAACCCTCGGGCTGTCGCCCGCGTTGCTGCGCGCGCTTGCCGAAACCAGCTACACCACCCCCACCCCGATCCAGGAACAGGCGATTCCGCTGATCCTCGGCGGCCACGACGTCCTGGGCGGCGCCCAGACCGGTACCGGCAAGACCGCCGCGTTCGGCCTGCCGCTGCTGCAGCGCCTGGCCAAGGAAACCCCGCCCAAGGGCCCGCGCAAGCCGCGCGCGCTGATCCTGGTGCCGACCCGCGAGCTCGCGGTGCAGGTCGCCGAGAACCTCAAGACCTACGGCCGTCACCTGCGCATGAACGTCACCACCATCTTCGGTGGCGCCGGCATGCAGCCGCAGATCGACAACCTGCGCCGCGGCGTCGACGTGCTGATCGCCTGCCCGGGCCGTCTGCTCGACCACATGGACAGCGGCCACGCCAAGCTCGACGCGGTCGAGATCCTGGTGCTCGACGAAGCCGACCGCATGCTGGACATGGGCTTCCTGCCGCAGATGAAGCGCATCATGAACCGCGTGCCGAAGGCGCGGCAGACGCTGCTGTTCTCGGCCACGTTCGAGCCGCGCATCAAGGCGATGGCGCTCGAGTTCATGCGCGATCCCAAGCAGGTCCAGGTGGCTGCGAACAGCACGATCGCCGAGACCATCGCGCACCGCGCGCACCCGGTCGACAACAACCGCAAGCGCGACCTGCTGGTGGAACTGCTGTCCAAGCGCCACACCGACCAGGTACTGGTGTTCGGCAAGACCAAGCACGGCTGCAACCGCCTCGCCGAGCAGCTGGCCGAGTCGGGCCTGCCGTCGGTCGCGATCCACGGCAACAAGAGCCAGGCCCAGCGCCAGAAGGCACTGGACGCGTTCAAGTCCGGCCGTGCGCGCATCCTGGTGGCCACCGATGTCGCCGCGCGCGGTCTCGACATTCCGAACCTGCCGCTGGTGATCAACCACGATCTGCCGATGGTGGCCGAGGACTACGTGCACCGCATCGGCCGCACCGGTCGCAATGGCGCGACGGGTGAGGCGCTGTCGCTGGTGTCGCCGGAAGAGGGCGGCCTGCTGCGCCAGATCCAGCGCATGCTCAATGCCGAGATCTCGATGGACGTGGTCGAAGGCTTCGCGCCGAGCCAGCCGGTCCGTCTGGACACGCCGATCCCTAAGAACGGCGGTGGCCAGCGTCGCCAGCCGTCGGCCGGTCGTCCGGGCGCACGCATGGGTGATCAGAAGCCCGGCGGCGAGCGTGCACCGCGCAAGGCCGCGGGTCACCGTGGCCACGGCAAGCCGGCCGACCGCAGCGCGCATGCGCATGCCGGCCCGAAGCAGCATCGTCCGGGTGCCGGTCGCGCGCAGACTGCACGGCCCGCCACGCGCGCCTGATCCCGCGCGCCTGACGACGGCGATACGAAAAACCCTCCTCCGGTCGCCCGGGGGAGGGTTTTTTCATGGGGTGGACGCGGGTCGCGCGGCCGCCGGCATGGCGACCACGCGGCGCCGGCGGTCAGCCCCGCGTCGCGGACTTGCGCTTGCGCGGCGCGGCGTTCTTCGGCGCGGCGGCCGGCGCGCGCTTGGCCTTGGCCGTCCGCGACGTCTTCGCGGCCCGCGTGGCGCCCGCACGGCCGGCTGCACCAGCCTGCGGGGCCGCGTGCGCGGCGATGAAGTCGCGCACCTGCGGATAGACCAGGTTGCGCCAGCGGCGACCGCTGAAGATGCCGTAATGGCCGGCACCCTCGACGGTGATGTGCGCGCGCTGGGCTTCGGCGACGCCCGTGCACAGCGTATGCGCGGCGCGGGTCTGGCCTTCGCCGGAAATGTCGTCGAGCTCGCCCTCGATCGTCAGCAGCGCGGTGCCGGTGATCTTCGACGGGTCGACGTGCTCGCCGGCCACGACCCACTTCCCGCGCGGCAGCAGATGCTGCTGGAAGACGACGCGGATCGTGTCGAGGTAATAATCCGCCGGCATGTCGAGCACGGCGTTGTATTCGTCGTAGAAGCGACGGTGCGACTGCGCGTCGTCGTCGTCGCCCTTGAGCAGGTTCTGGTAGAAATCCCAGTGCGATTCGAGATGGCGCTCGGGATTCATCGCCATGAAGCCCACGTGCTGCAGGAAGCCCGGATAGACCAGACGGCCGCGGCCGGGATAGTTCATCGGCACCGGGTGGATCACGTTCTGTTCGAACCAGGCGTGCGGTTTTTCGGTCGCCAGGTTGTTGACCGCGGTCGGCGACTCCCGGGTGTCGATCGGACCGCCCATCATCACAAGCGAGCGTGGCGTGGCTTCGCCGCGCGCGGCCATCAGCGACACCGCGGCGAGCACCGGCACCGTGGGCTGGCAGACGCTGACCACGTGCAGCGATTCGGCACCGATGTGGCGGATGAAGTCCTCGATGTAGGCGATGTAGTCGTCGAGCGAGAACGCACCGGCTTCGGCCGGCACCATGCGCGCGTCGATCCAGTCGGTGACGTAGACCTTGTGGTCGCGCAGCAGCGTGCGCACGGTGTCGCGCAGCAGCGTCGAGTGATGGCCCGACAGCGGCGCGACCACCAGCACCGTCGGCTGGGCCTTGATCACCTCGAGATGCGCCGGATCGTCGGTGTAGCGCTTGAAGCGCAGCAGCTTGCAGAACGGCTTGACCAGCGCGTCCAGCTGCACGACCGGGTAGGTGCGCTCGTTGTCGTCGTTCTCGACGGCGTGGATGCCGAAGGCCGGCTTCTCGTAATCCTTGCCGATGCGGTACAGCAGCTCGTTGGCGGCCGAGATCTGTTCCGAGCCGGGCAGATGGGCCAGCCACGTGCCGTCGGCGGCGAACGCGCGCGAATTGGCGTCGGCCAGCAGCGTCCACGGCTTCATCCAGGCGCGGCCCATCTCGTGCAGTTGGTAGAACAGCATCGGCATTCCGGTCAGTGGGGTTGCTGCGGCGCAGCATAGCGCATCGCCGATGCCAGGCCGATCCGCGCGTGGGCGGGATTCAGGCCCGCGAAAGTGCCGGCTCAGGCGGTTTCCAGCGCCGTCGCGTGGTCGGCCAGCTGCGGCGACAGCCAGCAATGCGAGCCCAGCGCGCGGAAGCCGGCGTCGGCGAAACGCGTGCGGTAGAAGCGGGCCGGACGCGCCTTGAAGCCGTCGTCGTCGCCTTCGGCGCCGTCTTCCCGGGTGAAGCATTCGAGGAACGCGACGCCGCCGGTCAGTTCGGCCAGACCCGGCAGGCCGCGATCGAACTCGCGGGTCTCGAGGTAATGCAGCACGTCGCTGCAGATCAGCAGATCGACCGGCGGGCAGGGGCGCAGCATCTCGAAATCGGCGAAGCGCGCGTGATGCAGGTTGCGCGCGCGGCCGAAGCGCGAGACGGCGTACTCGCTGGCATCGAAGCCGAGGTACTGCGCCTTCGGACGCAGCTTGAGCAGCGGTGCGCGCCACGCACCTTCGCCGGCACCGATGTCGAGCACGGTGCGCAGCGGACGCTCGAGGTGGTACTCCGCGGTCGCCACTGCGAGCGCGACCTTGCGCGCCAGGCGCGCGGGCCCGCCGATGTCGCCGGCGCGGTACCAGCGGTCGAAATAGGCGCGGTCGTACAGCTTGGTCATCGGATGGCACGCAGCGGCGTCGGGGACGCGCATTCTAGTCGCCGCTCGCAGCGGAGCGGGCTGTGCGGCATCCGGTCGCGCCCGGGCCGGCGCAGTGCGCAACGCGGGCGTGCGATCCTGTGGGCCTGCAAACGGAGCCGGCGCGATGCAAAGCTATCTGTGGGTCAAGACCTTCCACCTGGTGTTCGTGATGGCGTGGGTCGCCGCGGCGTTCTATCTGCCGCGCATCCTGATCAATCTGGTCGAAGCGGGCGAGGCGGGCGACGTGCGCGCGCGCCTGGTGCTGATGGGCCGGCGCCTGTACCGCTTCGGCCACGTGATGCTGGGCCTGGCGCTGGTGCTGGGCCTGGTGCTGTGGATGGGCTACACGGTGATCACCGACTTCCCGACGATGGCGCCGATGGGCAGCGGTGCGGGCTGGCTGCATGCCAAGCTCGGGCTGGTCGTGCTGCTGGTGGTGCACTACGTCGTGGCCGGCCGCTGGCTCAAGGGCGCGGACCGCGGCCGGGCACTGCCGTCGACGCGCGCGCTGCGCTGGTTCAACGAAATCCCGGTGCTGCTGCTGGTGGGCGTGGTGTGGCTGGTGCTCGCCAAGCCGTTCTGAGCGCGTCGCGCCGGTCGCCGATCAGCCGACCGTGGCCTGGGCGGCGGCCGGCGCACTGCGGTCGTCCATCACCCGGTCGCGGCCTGCGTGCTTGGCCCGGTACATCGCCTCGTCGGCCCGACGCAGCAGGGCCACCGCTTCGTCGTCGCCCGGTCGCAATGTGGCCAGGCCGATGCTCGCCGTGAGCTGGAGATCGGCCACGCCCAGCATCGGCGCGGTGTCGGCGATCCGGCGGCGCATCGCTTCCAGGCGCGCATGCGCACGCCGCGCGTCGACCCCCGGCAGCAGCACGAGGAATTCCTCGCCGCCCATCCGTACCACGTCCTCGTGAGACCGCGTGTCGGCGACCAGTGCGTCGGCGACCGCCACCAGCACCCGGTCACCGACCTCGTGTCCGTGCGTGTCGTTGATGCGTTTGAACAGATCGACATCGACGAACCCCACGGACAGCGGCGTGCCCACCCGCCGCGCATCGGCGAAGCAGCGGTCGAGCCGGGCGAGGCCCGCGCGCCGGTTGGGCAGCCCGGTCAACGCATCGGTATCGGCCAGCTGGCGCATCGCATCGCGCTGGGCGCGCAGTTGCCCGTAGCGGTTGGTCAGCGTGTAGGCCATGACGATGAGGAACCAGGTCAGCACCGCCTGGATGATCTCCACCCGGTACTCGAGGCCGAAGCGCCCGCCGAGCAACGGCGGTGCGAACAGGGCGAGCACCGGTACGGCGGCGACGATCGCCGCGAATGCCCGGCGGTCACCGCGGCGTAACGACAGCACGGCCACGCAGGTCAGGCCCAGCGCCAGCACCAGGAAGCCGTGGTCCACCAGCCACCAGGTCGGGCGCAGGCCTCCGTACGGCAGCAGCGGGACCAGCACACCCACCGCGATGAAACCGCGCACGCTCCAGCGCGCCGCATGGCGCAGGCGCGGCCACAGGCCGACGACGCCCGATTGGCTCCAGAGCCCGTAAAGCAACGCCGCAAACCCGAACGCGGTAAAGGCCACCTGCCACCAGGCTTCGCGGTCGCCCACCGGCAGCCAAGGCACCGGATAGCCGCTGAGTCCGTTCAAGGTCGCCTGCCAGAACAGCAGCGTCAGACACATCGCCGCATGGGCGAGGAAGGTGCGGTCACGCGCGCCGATGAAGCCCATCAGCGCCGAGAACGCCAGCGCCAGCGCGATCGCCAGACACGCGGTGCGCACGACCAGGCGCAGCGTGTCCTCCTGCTGCACCGGGCTGGGGCCGCCGATGCGGATGGTCGGGATCCAGTGCGCCTTGACCGGCGGCAGCCAGGCCACGCGCACCGGATCCCGGGTCCCGGCCGGCGGTACGACCACCAGGCCCACGCCGGCCCGGAAACGCGAATCGCGCGTGCGCGCATCGTGCATGCGGCCGCAGACCACGCGGTCGCCGAGGCCCACCATCACCTCGCCGGCGAACACGTTGAACACGTTCACCGCCTGCGGCGTGCCGGGCCATCCCTCGGGCGGCGCCGGAATCTCGACCTCCTGCAGCTGGGCCAGCGCACCGGGCGGGCAGGCACGCATCGGCGTGCCGTCCTCGGTCGCGGTGCCGCCGACCAGAAAGGTAGGGGACGCCCAGGCGTGCCCGAAGGCCGACAGCAGTACCAGCGCCAGCAGGCATCGCCATGCCGGAGAGTGTGTCCCGTGTCGAACCATCGTGTGCCCCGTGTCGTCCGGGCACCGGCCGCCCGCGGATCAGATCAGTGTGCAAGAGGCGTGCCGGACGATCCTCGCGCCGCTCCGGGCGCACGGCCCCGGCCGTCCCGGCTGATCCCCGGCGGGATGGTGCCCGATCCCGCGCGCGTCGTCAGCCCGACGCTGCGCGGTGCACGTCGTGCGTGGCCACGCCGATGTCGCGATCGGGCAGATCGAACCACGCCGGGTGCTGCAGCGTGCGGTCCATGTCGTGCAGGCCGCTGTCCCAGTGCTCGCGCAGGGAAATGCGCCCGAAGGCGTAGTCCTTGTTCTGCTGTTCGTGCACCTTGGTCTGGTAGATCAGGTGGATGATGTTGAACACGCGATCGTCGAGATACGGCGCCAGCGTCGCGTCGAGATGCGGCGGCAGCCGGCCGTCGGGCAGGTGGGCGATCAGTTCCTTGAGCGAGGTGCGCAGCTTCTGCGCCATCTCCACCATCTGCGTGCCGTGTCGGGTGCGGCTGGAGAAGCGGATGTCCTTCATGCGTTCCAGGACGTCGAGCACGGTGCGCGGCCGCGGGCCCCGGGCGCTCCACAGATCGACCTGGAGCACCAGCGTGTCCTCGTGCGGGCGACAGTCGAGGATGTATTCCAGCGGCGTGTTGGAGACGATGCCGCCGTCCCAGTACGGTTCGCCGTCGATCTCGACCGCGGGAAACGCCGGTGGCAGCGCGCCGGAGGCGAGGATGTGCTCGACCCGGATCGGCTCGCGCGCGCTGTCGAAATAGCGGAAGTTGCCGCGCGTGACGCTGGTCGCGCCGACGGTCAGGCGCACCGCGTGATCGCGGTTGATGCGGTCGAAATCGACGAAGCGCAGCAGCGTCTCGCGCAGCGGCGCGGTGTCGTAGAAACTGGTGGCGGCATCGCTGCCATCGGCGAACAGCAGTGGCGAGATGGCGCGCGCTTCGAAGAATCCCCGCTGGCCCTGAAGCAATGCGCCCATCGCGCTCATGCCACGGGCCCAGGACAGCAGCGCCGGATCCTCGGGCAGCGCGGCGACCGCGCTTCGCACCGCGAGCGCCGGCAGCGCGAATGGCCCCGCGGGCTCGACGATCGCGTCCCAGAACGCCTGCAGCTGCGCGACCCGGTCCTCGGGCGCGTTGCCGGCGAGGATCGCCGCATTGATCGCACCGATCGAGATGCCGGCAAACCAGTTCGGCGCGACGCCGGCGCTGTGCAGCCGTTCGTAAACGCCGCACTGGTAGGCACCGAGCGCGCCGCCGCCCTGCAGCACCAGGGCGATGGTGGGATAGCGCGCGACGCGCGCGCACACCTCGGCATCGATGTCGACGGCCATCACTGCATGAACCAGCCGTGGCTCACCACCAGGCTCTGGCCGGTCAGCGCATTGGTCTCGAACGCGGCCAGCATCAGCGCGACGCTGGCGACATCGTCGACGGTGGTGAACTCGCCATCCACGGTGTCCTTGAGCATCACGTTCTGGATCACCTCGTCCTCGCTGATGCCCAGTTCCTTCGCCTGCTCCGGAATCTGCTTGTCGACCAGCGGCGTGCGCACGAAGCCCGGGCAGATCACGTTGGCGCGCACGCCGTAGCCCCCGGCTTCCTTGGCAACCGTGCGGGCCAGACCGAGCAGGCCGTGCTTGGCGGTGACGTAGGGCGCCTTGAGCTTGGAGGCGAGATGCGAATGCACCGAGCCCATGTAGATGATCGCGCCGCCGGTCTTGCGCGTTTCCATGTCGCGCAGGCATTCGCGCGTGGTCAGGAACGCGCCGTCGAGATGGATGGCGAGCATCTTCTTCCAGTCGGCGTAGCTGAAGTCGGTAACCTTGTTGACGATCTGGATGCCGGCGTTCGAGACCAGCACGTCGACCTGGCCGTAATGCGCGACGGCCTGGGCGATGCCGTCGACGACCTGGGCCTCGTCGGTGACGTCCATCGCCACGGCCAGCGCATCGCCGCCGGCGTTGCGGATTTCGGTCGCGGTCGCCTCGGCCGCATCGAGCTTGAGATCGGCGATGACGACCTTGCCGCCCGCCTGGGCGTAGACCTCGGCGATGCGCTTGCCGATGCCGCTGGCCGCGCCGGTGACCACGCAGACCTTGCCGTCGAGTCGATTCATGTGTGCCGCTCCGCGTCGAATGGGGGAGGCAGCCAGCTTAGCGGGTCGATGTGGGAGGCCGCGTCGTACCTTCGGGCGAGACGAGTTTCTGCGGGGCGGCGGGTGCCTGTGTAGGCGCGCCCTTGGGCGCGGTGGGGCATTGGCGGTAATGCCCCATCGCGCGCGAGCGCGCGCCTACAGGGGGCGGCGCTTCGATCGCGAAGCGTGTAGGAGCGCCCTTGGGCGCGATGGGGCATTGGCGGTGACGCCCCTTCGCGCGCAAGCGCGCGCCTACAAGGGGGCGGCGCTTCGATCGGAGGCGTGTAGGAGCGCCCTTGGGCGCGAAGGGTATTTGAGGGGACGCCCCTTTGCGCGATCGCTCCTGCAGGGCGCGCAGGACGGTGTGTCGCCGGGCCTCAGTCGGCAGCGCGCACCGGCGGAACCACAGGCGTCAGGACCGGCAGCTCGACCGGCACGCCGTCGGCGTTGCAGTGGCCGCTCTTGCACAGCTGTTCGCGCAGCGCCGGCGTGGCCTGCACGATCAGGTGGTAGATCACGTTCTGCTCGACGGTCCCGCGCACCGCGTCGCTGCCCGGGCCGCGGGCCCAGATGCCGACGTCGTCGCCGCCATGCGATTCGCTTTTCATCGGCACCAGCGCTTCCTGCAGGAAATCGGGGTGCTCGGTGTCCACCTCGCGCAGGTCCGGGCGGCCGGCGGCGGGCTCGAAGCTGCTGGGCTGGTGGAGATGGGTTTTGGGGCCGGCCAGCTGGCGGTTGCTGGCGCCGGTGTAGCCCGGCCCGTTGGCATACGACAGCGTCGTGTACGGCAGGCCGGTCGCGTCGAGCGCGTAGGCGTTCGGGTCGTCGTCCTCGCTGACGCGGCCGCGCACCTTGCCGAGGATCGGGTTGCCGCGGGTGGGGTAGCCGACGAAATTCAGCGTGTGCGAGTGGTCGGCGGTGACGAGAATCAACGTGTCGTCGGTCGAGGTCGCCTCGACGGCGGCCTGCACCGCGCGCGACATCGCCACGGTCTCGTCGAGCGCGCGGAACGCGTTGCCCTCGTGGTTGGCGTGGTCGATACGGCCGCTTTCGATCAGCAGCACGTAGCCCGTGTCCTCACGCGCCAGCCGCTCGATCGCGAAGCGGGTCATCTCGGCGAGGTCTGGCTCGCCGGCGTCGCCGGTGTCGCGGTCGTGGTCGTACTGCATGTGGTCGTACTCGAACAGGCCGAGCACGGCGTCCGCATCCGCGGCCGCGCGCAGCTGGGCCGTGTTCCAGACGTAGGCGCCGCCCGGATTCGCGGCCAGCCATTCGGCCGGCAGGTTGCGGCCGTCGAGCCGCTGGCCGACCTTGTCGACGTGCTCGGGATCGCGCTCGGTCACCGGCAGGAATTCGCCGCGGCCGCCGCCCATCAGCACCCGCGGCCCTTTGCCGGCGGGGAAATCGAGGATCTGCTGGGCGATGTCGCGACAGCCCGCGGCCCGGGCGGCCTCGGGCAGGTCGGCGTCGTTCTCCCAGTTCCGGTCCGGCGCATGCGCGTAGGTCGCGGCGGGCGTTGCGTGGGTCAACCGCGCGGTGGTGACCACACCGGTGGCGAGGCCGGCGTCGTCCGCCAGCCGCAGCCACGACTGCACGTGCCGCTGCAGGCTGTCGGCGCAATCGGTGCGGATGCCCGCCGATACGCCGATCGCGCCCATGTGCGATTTCACGCCGGCCGCGATCGCGGTCATCGTGCCGGCCGAATCGGGCGTCTGCGAGTCGGTGTTGTAGGTCTTGCTCAGGCCGGTGTGCGGGAACCGCTCCCAGCTCAGCTGGTGTTCCTCGCCGCTGCCGCCCAGGCGCTGGCCTTCGAGGATGCGCGCCGCCGCGACCGTGGTCAGGCTCATGCCGTCGCCGAGGAACACGATGACGTTCTTCGCTTCGCCGCCCATCGCACCATTCGCGGCCGCGCGTGCGGCGCCGCTGCGGTACCACCACTGCGCGGTCTCCTCGGCGCGGGTGGCCGCGGGCGGCACGTCGATCGGGTTGATACGGCCGGTGGCGGGTGCCGGCGAGGACGCGCAGGCGGCGCAGAGCAGGGTCAACGAGCAGGCCAGGCCTGCGGACAAAAATCGCATGGAAACGCGGTATCCGGACGGGGGAAGCCACGGAATTATGCCCGGCGTGGATGACGGCTTCACGGCAGCGCGGCCGCGGCGTCGACGGCGCGCGCTGACGCGGGGCGCGTCATGGGCGGTCGCGCGAAGGCCTCAGCGCATCGATGACATGCCCGTGCCTGCGCGCCTGCCGTTGCAAATATGGGACGCTGGCGTCCCGGCGGGAGCATCGCCAACATGGATGCGCTCACGTATGGTCGCGTGTTGACCGACTGGGCAGGCCCCGATGAGCGCTCTGGCGTGGTGGTTCCGCATTCCGTTCTGGCAGCGCGTGCTCGGCGCGTTCGTGCTCGGTGCGCTGGTCGGCTGGCTGATGGGACCGGCCGCCGGCACGTGGCTGCAGCCGCTGGGCACGCTCTACGTCAACCTGATCCGCATGATCGCGGTGCCGCTGGTGTTCTTCGCAGTGATGAACGCTGTCGCGGCGCTGCACGGACAGCAGTCGATCGCCGCGCTCGGCGGCCGTACCTTCGGCTGGTTCGCGGCGACCGCCGTGCTCGCGGTCGGCATCGGCTTCGCGGTCGCCTACACCTTCAATCCCGGACTCAGCGTTGAAGCGGGTTCGCTGACGGCGGCCGCCGACTACACGCCGCGCGAAGTGCCGACGCCGGTCGAAGTGCTGCTCAACGTGGTGCCGACCAATCCGTTCGCGGCGCTGTCGAGCGGCAACATCCTGCAGGTGATCTTCTTCGCCGGGCTGGTGGGCTTCGCACTGGTGAAGCTGGGCGAACGCGTCGCCGCATTGCGCACGCTGGTCGGACAGGCCAGCGACGCGATGATCCAGGTCACGCGCTTCGTGCTGGAGCTCACGCCGATCGGCACCTTCGGCCTGATCGCCGCGCTCGTGGGCACCTACGGCTTCGAGCGGCTGCTGCCGCTCGGCAACTTCGTCATCGCGTTGTACGTCGCCTGCGCGGTGCACATCGTGTTCGTCTACGGCGGCCTGCTGCTGGCCCATGGGCTCAACCCGCTGAAGTTCTTCCGCGGCGCGGCGCCCGGCATGCAGGTCGCGTTCGTCAGTTCGTCGAGCCTGGCGTCGATGCCGGTCGCGCTGCGCAGCGTCACCCACAACCTCGGCGTCAACCGCGATTACGCCGCCTTCGCCGTGCCGCTGGGCGCGACGATCAAGATGGATGGCTGCGGTGCTATCTATCCGACGCTCGCGGCGGTGTTCATCGCGCAGTACTTCGGCATCGAACTGAGCTTCGCCCAGTACGCGGCGATCCTGTTGGCGTCGGTGCTCGGCAGCTTCGGCACTGCAGGCGTGCCGGGCACGGCGGTGGTCATGGCGACCGTGGTGCTGTCGGCGGCCGGCCTGCCGCTGGAGGGGCTCGGCCTGCTGCTGGCGATCGACCGCATTCTCGACATGATGCGCACGATGACCAATGTGACCGGGCAGATGCTGGTGCCGGTACTGGTCGCGCGCGAGACCGGGCTGCTGGATCGCGAGGTCTACGAGTCCGCGCGCCGCAATGTCGGGCTCGACGACGAGACACCGGCCGATTCCACCCGCAGCTGAGCCCGCCGCGGCGCGCGGCGTGCGCGGTGTGCCCCGTCCGTCGTGTCGGCATGCAGTGCCTGCGGCGCCGGGGCTATAGTCGGGATTCGTGCCCCGGGGAGCGGGGCGGCACAGGGACCCGACGATGAAACGACTCGCAGGATGGGGCGGCGCATTCGTGCTGCTCGCGTTGCTGGCCGCGCCCGCGGCCGCGCAGGAGGCCGACGCCTGGCGTCTGCCGATCGAAACCCGGACGCTCGACAACGGCCTGACCGTCGTCGTCTCCGAGGACCGCAGTTCGCCGACCGTCGGTGTCAGCGTGGTCTACCACGTCGGCATGCGCCTCGAGCCCGAGAACCGTACCGGCTTCGCGCACCTGTTCGAACACCTGATGTTCCAGGGCACGCCGACGGCCCCGAAGGGGGTGTTCGACCGCGTGATCCAGGGCGGCGGCGGCCGGCTCAACGGCTCCACGCGTCCCGATTACACGAACTACATCGAGACCGCGCCGGTCTCCGCGCTGCGGCCGATCCTGTGGCTCGAGGCGGACCGGATGAAGACGCTCGACTTCTCCGAGACCAACCTCAAGAACCAGCAGGACGTGGTCAAGGAAGAGATCCGCGTCAACGTGCAGAACCAGCCCTACGGCCTGTTCTTCGTGTTCGACATGAACCGCCTGGCGTTCACCAAATGGGCCAATGCCCATGACGGCTACGGCAGCTTCAAGGATCTCGAGGGCGCGACGCTGGCCGATGTCGAGGCGTTCCACCGCGACTACTACGGGCCGAACAACGCGGTCATCGGTATCGTCGGCGACATCTCGCCCGAAGACGCGTTCGCGATGGTCGAGGCGTACTTCGGCGACATCCCCGCGCGTGCGACGCCCGCGCGCCCGGACGTTTCGGAGCCGTTGAACACCGAAGGCCGGCGCGAGGCGCAGGCCGATGCACTGGCCCAGGTGCCTGCGCTCGCGGTGGGCTGGAAGATGCCGGCGCGCGGCACCCCCGATCACGCGCCGATGGCGGTGCTGTCGCAGTTGCTGGCCGGCGGCGACGCCTCGCGTCTGTACCAGGGCCTCGTCAAGGGTCGCGAGCAGTTGCTCAACATCGACGGCGGTCTGGGCTGGCCGCTGGGCCACGCCTGGGATTACGACGGCCCGACGCTGATGACGCTGTTCGCGCTGTACAAGCCCAATGTCGAACCCGATGCCGTGCTCGCGGCGATCGACGAGGAAATCGCGCGCGTCGTCGCCGAAGGCGTGCCGGCCGACACCCTGGCCGCGGCCAAGACCAAGCTGCTGGCGGACTACGTCAACAGCCTCGAACCCTTCATTTCGCGCGCCGACGAACTGGCCAAGGCGCAGCTGCTGTGGGGCGATGCGGACACGCTCAACCGGGTGCCCGGCTGGGTGAACGCGGTCACCGTCGCCGACGTGCAGCGCGTGGCGAAGACCTATCTCACCGAGGCCAACCGCACCGTCATCGACCGCGTGCCCGCCGCGATGGCACCCGCACGTGGTATCGCCCCGCCGGCCGCACCGGCGCCCGCTGCCGTATCGGCCCAGGACTGAGGAGATCGACATGGACATCCACTTCCCGATCCGCCGCACGGCTCGTGGCCTGCGCCCGCTGGCCCTGGCGCTCGGCGCCTGCCTGTTCGCCATGACCGCGCACGCGCAACAACCCGCAGGTCCGGGCGCGCCGCCCGCGACCGCGCCGCCGACCGAACTGCCCGCCGACCTGCCGGCCTACGGCGCCGACAGGCCGCTGCCGGAGCTCGGCCTGGTCGAACGCCGGCTCGACAACGGCCTGACCGTCTGGATCGTGCCGCGCAGCGGTGGCCTGCCGAAGGTCGACTATGTCCTCGCCGTGCGCGGCGGCCTGGCGAGCGATCCCGCCGCGCTGCCGGGCATGTCGAACCTGCTCGCCGGCCTGCTGCAGGAAGGCACTGCAACCCGCAGCTCGGTGCAGATCGCAGAAGAGCTGCAGCGCCTCGGCGCATCGATCGGGGCCAGTGCCAGCAGCGACGGCGTGTTCGTCACCGCGTCGGGCCTGTCGTCGTCGGCCGCGCCGCTGGCGGCGTTGTTCGCCGACGTCGTGCGCAACCCGGCGTTCCCCGCCAATGAAGTGCAGTTGGCCAAGACCAATGCACTGCAGGGCCTCAAGGCGATGCAGGCGCAGCCGGCCTATCAGGCCAACCGCGCGATGGGCCGCGTGTTGTTCGGCACGCACCCCTACGGCAACACCTTGCCCACCGAGGCCGGCATCGAAGGCACGGACGCGGGGGGGCTGGCGACCGCGCACGCGACCCGTTTCCATCCCGAGCGCGCGCTGCTGGTGATCGCCGGGCCACTGAGCGGCGACGAGGCCGTAGCACTGGCGCAGTTGGCCTTCGGCGACTGGCGCGGTGCGGAGGCGACCGTCGCCGACGTGGCGGCGCCCACGTATCCGCGCGCGCCGCAGTACGTGCTGGTGCCGCGTACCGGCAGCGTGCAGTCGGCGGTGCGGATCGGGCGGCCGGCGTTCGATGCCGACGATGACCGCGCGATTCCCGCCGCCCTTGCCAACACGATCCTCGGCGGCGGCTTCGACAGCCGGCTGATGCGCAACCTGCGCGAGGACAAGGGCTACACCTATGGCGCCGGCAGCAGCTTCGGCCTGCGCGCGAAGGGCGGTGCGTTCCAGGCCCAGGCCGATGTGCGCAACGAGGTCACCGGCGCGGCGATTGGCGAGTTCTTCAAGGAGTTCGAGCAGATGCGCAACGTCACCGTCGATGCCGACGAACTGCAGCGCGCCAAGCGCTACACCGCCGGCACCTACCTGTTCCAGAACCAGCTGCAGGGCGCGGTGGCGTCGGCGCTGGCCTCGAACTGGGTGCTGGGCCGTCCGGCCGACTACCTCAGCCGCTACGTCGAGAAGGCCAATGCGGTGACCGCGGCGCAGGTGCAGTCGGTCGCCCGCGAGTTCTTCGACCCGAAGCAGCAGAGCATCGTCGTGGTCGGCGATGCGGCCGTCGCCGAGCAGTTGAAAGCCTACGGAAGCTTCGGCAGCGGCGACTGACGTGGCCGGTGGATGACGGTCGGAAGCCCCGCGCGCGCGGGGCTTTTTTTCGACCCCACCTGTCCGGGCACCGAAGTCGCGCCTGGGCGGCCTCTGCCGGGTTTCCGTCCGGGTGTCGCCGGGCGTCCGCACAGGCGCGCTCGCGCGCGATCGCTTTCAAGGCGGGCGTTGTCGTACCGTCGATGCGATCCAACGCGCCCCCACTGCGTACTCCGCCCGGATGCTCCGCCAAAGGCCCGTTCGCGCGCGAGCGCGCTCCTGCGGGGTGCGGGGAGCATCGGGTGGGTTGCGCGTTGCTCCGAATGCGTCGACGTATCGAGGGCACCGAACCCGCCTGGCCGATGAGGTGTCGGCCGCGTCGGAACCACATCTGTAGGAGCGCGCTCGCGCGCGATCGCTTTCGCGTCGGCTCCGTCACGCCCCCGACTCGATCCAACGCGCCCGCACTGCGTGTTTCGCCCGGGATGTTCCGCCAAAGGCCCGTTCGCGTGCGAGCGCGCTCCTACGGGGTGCCGGGACCTCCAACCGGCTTCCGCACGCGCGCAGTCCGGTGCATCACGGCGCCGGAGGACGGCACCGTCAGACCGCGGTCCGCTCGGCGCGCCGGTTGAGCCAGAACGCGAACACCGCTGCGGTGAAGAACATCAGCAGGCTGTAGACCGCCGCCGGGACCGACATCATCGGGCTTTCCAGCACGTTGAGCGCGATGAAGATCGCCAGCGTGCCGTTGTGGATGCCGATCTCCATGGCGATCGCGATGGCCTGGCGGCGTGGCAGCTTCAACGCGCGCGGCGCCGCGTAGCCCACGCCCATGCTGATCAGGTTGAACAGCAGACAGGCCAGGCCCACGACGGCGAAGAAGCCCAGCAGCGTGCTCCAGGCCTGGGCGACCGCCGCGATGATCAGCAGCGCCAGCACGACCACCGACAACAGGCGGATCGGCTTTTCCATCCGCGCCGCGAATGCGGGGGCCAGCGCGCGGGTCGCCATGCCCAGGCTGACGGGAAGCACGATGATCACCGCGACCTCGACGATCTTGCTCACCGGCGGCGGCACGTACTGGCCGGCGCCGAGGAAGAACTCCAGCGCCAGATTGAGGATCAGCGGCAGCGTCAGCAGGCACAGCAGGCTGTTGACCGCGGTCAGCGTGATGTTGAGGGCGACGTCACCGCGGGCGAGATGGCTGTAGATGTTCGCGGTCGCGCCGCCGGGCGAGGCGGCCAGCAGCATCAGGCCGACCGCGAGCTCGGGCGGCAGGCGGAACAGCAGGGCGAGCGCCAGCGCCGCCCACGGCAACACGCCGACCTGGAGCACGAGTCCGGTGATCACGGCGCGCGGGTAGCGCGCGATGCGACGGAAGTCGTCGAGTCCGAGCCCGAGGCCGAGACCGAACATGATCACGCCCAGTGCGAGCGGCAGCAGCAACGACGTCAACAACGATGCCTGCATGGCGGACCTCCCCGTCCGTGTACGAAGGCGTCAGCGGAGCCGACGCAGCGCCAGCCGTCCGCCCGACCATGCCAGCGGGATCGGGCCGATCACGCCGAGCAGGATCATCCACAGCGGATGCGGCAGCATCCAGGCGTTGAGCACCACGCCGAGCACGATCAGCACGCCGACCGCGATCGCGGCCCCCATCCGATGTACGCGCGCGAGCCGCGCTGCGACCCAGCCGCCGCACACCGCGGCGAGCAGCCAGCCGGACAGCACCCAGACGAGCTTGCCGGTCGGCGCATTGGCGACGATCTGCGCGAGATCGGTCTCGTCGGCGAGCGGTTCCGTCGGCATCGGCACCATCCAGGCACCGACGAACTCCAGCCCGAGCATCACCATCATGGCGACCACCATGCCGAGCATCACCGAGAACATCGTGCGGATCATGCGCCACTCCCGCGCGAAACCGGCCTGCAGCATCGCGCGGCGGATGGAGGAGGGCAAGCGGCGCTGCGGTACACGGGGCTCATTGGGGCTCGGACACCGTCACTCCCTGCACGTTCGAGTGCTTGGACCCCACCGAGCGTGCGAGACAGGCATGGCGATGGCCGCGAGCCACTGCCGTCCGACCGTCGCCCCAGCAGACGCTGGGCTCCATCGTGATTCGGACCGTGCCGCGTAAACAGGCTCCAGCACGATCTTGGACGTGGTCGCGAACATGGGGCCCAGCGTTCGCCGGGACGACAGCGCGGGCACCGACCTGGAGTGTCAATGCGCCCGCGCTTCGATCCGCCTTTGCGAGGCCCGCCCTAGGACGCCACATCCGGCGGCGCCGGCGCTGGCGCGACCGGCGCCGCGTCGATCCGCTCACGCTGCGCCACGATCCACGCATCGATCTTCGCGTCCAGCAGCGGCAATGGCAGCGCGCCGTCCTTCAGCACCTCGGCATGGAAGGCGCGGATGTCGAACGCCTCGCCCAGCGCCGCTTCGCTGCGCGCGCGCAGTTCCTGGAGTTTGAGTTCGCCGATCTTGTAGGCCAGTGCCTGGCCCGGCCATGCGATGTAGCGCTCGGCCTCGGCGATCGCGTCGGGTTCGCTGACCGACGAGTTCTCGAACATGTAGTCGAGCACCTGCTGGCGCGTCCAGCCCTTGCTGTGCAGGCCGGTGTCGACGACCAGACGCACCGCGCGCCACAGTTCGCCCTGCAGACGGCCGAAGTAGTCGTACGGATCGGTATAGAGACCGAGTTCCTTGCCGAGGCTCTCGGCGTAGAGGCCCCAGCCTTCGATGTAGGCGGTCTCGCCGCCGAAGCGGCGGAATGCGGGCAGGTCGGTCAGTTCCTGCTGCAGCGCGAGCTGGAAGTGGTGGCCGGGAATCGCTTCGTGCAGGAACAGGTCTTCGGCGTCCCAGCGCTTGCGCGTCGGCAGATCGAAGGTGTTGACGTAGAAGATGCCGGGCCGGCTGCCGTCCTCGCTCGGCGACTGGTAGGAACCGCCGGCCGCGGATTCGGCGCGGAAGGCCTCGACCGGCCGGATCTCGAAACCGGCCTTGGGCGTCAACGAAAACAGCTCGGGCACCCTGGCCTCGATCTTCTGTTCGATGGCGCGGTAGTGCTCGAGCAGCTGTTCCTCCGAGCGGAACTCGAAGCGGCGGTCGGTCTGCATGAAGCGGAAGAAATCCTGCAGCGAGCCTTCGAACTGCGTCTCCGCCATGACGCCGCGGATCTGCTCGTGGATGCGCGCCACCTCGTCGAGGCCGATCTGGTGGATCGCCTCGGGCGTCAGGTCCGAAGTGGTCTGCTGCCTGGCCGAGAACGCGTACCAGGCCATGCCGTCGGGCAGGGCGTCGAGGCCGACGCTGTCACGCGCATGCGGCATGTAGTCGTTCGCGATGAAGTCGCGCTGGCGCCGGATCGCCGGATTGAGCTGGTCGGCGATCAGGGTGCGGAATGCGGCGGTCAGGCGCTCGCGGTCGGCGTCGGCGATGGCGTCGGGGAAGTTCGTGACCGGGCCCCAGAACGGGCTCTTTTCCACGTCGTCGACGAGGATCGCATCGAACTGCGGCAGCACCTTTTCCATCACCACGCGCGGCTGCACGACATTGGCCTCGATGCCGGCCTGCATGTTGGCGATTTCGGTGTCGAGCAGCACCGGAATCCGCGCGGCGCGGCGCAACCAGGCCTCGTAGTCGGCGACGGTCGCGAACGGCTGCGCGTTGGTGCCCGAGCCCAGCAGCACCGAATAGCTGACGAGGCTGCCCATCTGGTTGACCGGCATCATCCACGACGGGAAGCGCTCGGCGTCGAGCGCATTGCGCCGTTCCTGCACGAAGATCCTGTAGCTCAGCAGGTCCTGCCCCTCCAGACCATCGCTGCCGACGGCCTCGACGGTCTTCAGCCAGCGCTCGTTGAAGCTGCGCACCTCTTCGCGGTATTCGGCGCTGCCGAAGTCGGGCAACTGGTCGTTGTAGCGGGGATCGCCCTGGAAGGTCGCCTGGATCGGATTGAGCTTGAGCAGTTCTTCCCAGTACTCGGCGTACAGCGTTCCGAGCCGGGTCGCGCGCGCCTCGACGTTCTCGGACGTCGCCGCTGCGGAGGCAGCGGCGGGTGCCGCGGACTCGCGCTGGCAACCGGCGAGTCCGCCGCCGGTGACGAGGGCGGCGGCGAGGGCGAGAACGAGCGGGTGCTTCATGGCGGACTCCACACGGCGAAGTCCCGATGCTGGCCCCTGTGATGCCTGCCGGCAAGCGTCAGGCGGGGCCGGCGTCCGTGGCGGGGCGCGCGGGTGCACCGAATGGAATGGTGTCCGGCGCCACGGCGCCACCGGAGATGATGAAGCTCATCGCCTGGTCGACGGTCCAGTCGGTCGGCGTCATCGCGTCCAGCGGCACGATTTCGAGATAGCCCGATGTCGGGTTCGGCGTGGTCGGCACGTAGACCGCGGCCAGTTCGCGCCCGGTGCCCTGTTCGCGGATGACGCGCGTGACGAAACCGACCGATTTCATGCCCGGGTGCGGAAAGTCGATCAGCACGACGCGCTGGGTGCCGTCGGGCTTGGTCTGCAGGATGTCGAGCAGCTTGCGCGCGCTGGAATAGATCACGTTCGCCAACGGGATGCGCTGCACCAGCGCCTCCACCCAGCCCAGCATGCGCTGGCCGACCACGCGCCGCGCGAGCCAGCCGACGATCAGGATCAGCACGATCGTCGCGACCAGCGCGATCGTCGCCTGCACCGAGACCGCGTTGATCCAGCCCAGCGAATTGGGAAACCACGCCGCGATCTGCATCGACAGCGGGGCGACCCACGGCGTGCTGATTTCCGAGAGCAGCACGAACACGAACTTGACGACGATCCAGGTCAGCCAGATCGGCAGCAGCGTCAGCAGGCCGGTCAGGAACAGGCGCTGCAGGCGACCGCCCAGCGATGGGGTACTCATGGTGATCCGGGTAACGGGGGAGCGCGCATTCTGCGCGCGGACGGCGGTGCGTAGAAGGCGTGCGGCGGCGCGCGCTGCACCGTGCCGCCGTTCCGTTCATGGCGCACGACGCTGCGCGTGCTGATCAGGGCAGGTGCACCACGCGGAAGCCGACATCCTCGTAACCGCGGCCCGGGTCGAGCGCGCGGCTGTCGAGCGAATCGCGCTTGATGCGCCCCGCGGCCACGCGCTCCTTGCAGGCGGCGGCGCAGTCGCTGCGCCATTCGGCCGGGCCGTCGCCACGCGCGGGCGCGTTCGCACCCTGGGCCACGGATGCGACGACGATGCTGACGCCGTCGCGCTCGCTGCGCCAGCGTGCGTAGTCGACCGCGTCGTGCCAGGACACGCAGACCACCGGGTCGGTCGGCGCCTGGTCGAAGCCGGGGTTGTCCCAGTTCCGCGGGGCCATGGCGCGCAGCACCGAGCCCCGCGCGCGGCAGGCGCCCGAGGTATGCCCCGTCGCGGCCACGAACGCCGCATATTCGGCCCGGCTCACCGGGCTGTTGGCGATCGCGAACACACTGTCGCTGTTGCGGACGACGCGGGCACCACCGGGGATGCGCGCGGCCAGGGCGGCGAGATTCGGGATGCTCTGGGCCTGGCGCCGGAGCCGTGTCGTCGTCGGCGCATCGAGACCGACGGCGTCGGCGCCGGTCAGGCTGGCCATCGCGTTGTCGCGATCGACGCGGCCCGCGGCATCGGTGATCCGCGTTTCCACGGCCTCGGCGACCGCGGCGCGCAGGCGGCGCATCGCATCGCTGTCGGCGCGGCCCGCCATGTCGGCATGGCGGCGGGCGGCCTGCAGCAGGGTGGACGCGGTGCGGTCGTCGCTCGCGGCAATCGCGGCGCGGGCGCGGACCGCAACGGCGTCGAAGACGCGGTCGGCCAACGCAGGCGCACGCAGATGCTCGGGATCCGCCTTCCAGGCCGCATCCAGGGCGTCGAGCGCGTTCCTGCCTGCCGGCGTGGCCAGCTGCCCGGCGCGCAGCAGGCGTTCGGCATCGGCCAGATGCCGGTCGGCGTCCGAGACCGGCGCGGCGCGCGGCGCGGCCGCGGTGCCGGTTTCGTCGGACACGGCATCCGCCGGCCCTGTGCCGGCCTCGCCGCCAGCCGACGGCGGTGCCAGACCGACCGTCGCCGACGACGCGGCGACGCCGCCGTCCGCGGCGGCATCGCCGTTCGACAGGTTCAGCGCCAGACCGGTGCCGGCCGCCAGGACCAGCACCAGCGGGACCCAGACCATCGGAGGCACGCGCCGCGAGCCGGCGCGGAACCGGTGGAGCGCGGCACTGAGCACGGGCTCGCGGCGTCCGTCGCGCTGCGGCACCTCGTCGAGCGCACGCAGCATCGTGCCGGCATCGCTGAAGCGACGGGTCAGCGATTTCGCCAGCGCGCGATCGATGAAGCGCTGCCAGTGGCGAAGCGCCGGAGGCAGGCGCGGGATCGGATTCTGGGTGTGCGCCAGCGCCATCGACAGCGCGTCGTCGCCCTTGTAGGGCAGCTCGCCGGTCAGCATTTCCCACGCGAGCACGCCGACGCTGTAGAGATCGGCGCGGAAATCGACCTGCTGGCCGCGCGCCTGCTCGGGCGCCATGTAGGCGGTGCTGCCGACGGCCAGGCCGACCATCGTCACGCGCGTGCCGTAGCCGCGGCGCAGGGCGATGCCGAAATCCGCCAGCAGCGGCCGGTCTGCCTCGTCGAACAGCACGTTCTCGGCCTTGACGTCGCGGTGGATCACCCCGCGCGCATGCGCATACGCCAGCGCGGACAGCAGCGCGCGCAGCACCTCGCGGATGCGGCGGTGATCGGCGGTGAGATCACGCTGGCCGAGGTGGCCATGCGGCAGATGGGGCATCGAATACCACGGCAGGCCCTCATCGGTGCGTCCGACTTCGTGGATGCCGACGATGTTCGGATGCTCGAGCCGCGCGATCGTGCGCGCTTCGTTCTCGAAGCGGCGCCGGCTGACTTCGTCGGCCAGCGCCTCGGGCAGCATGAGCTTGATCGCGACGTCGCGACCGAGCGAAAGCTGGGTGCCCAGATAGACCGTCGCCATGCCGCCGTGGCCGATCACCTGCGACAGCCGGTAGCCGGGGATTACAGGCAGTGGCGGTGTCGGTGGTCCGGTACGTGTATGCGGCATTGCGGTCGCGCCCCTGTGGTCGAACAGCATACCCATCGGCCTCTCGAAAACGATGTGATGCCGTTCGCGCTCCGCTGCGGCGATGCGGTTCGCGGCACGGCGTGCCGCGACGCGTGGCGGATGTAACGGTGCGACACACTGGCGAGCGGGATGGCGCCTTCAGGGATCACCTGCGCCGGAACGCAGCGCTGCGAACGGTCAGGCCCGAGGCGGGGTCGAGGTGGGCGCCGCATCCGCCCGAGCGACCGGAGGCCTGCCGCGCTTGCGTCGCACGTAGAGTTGCTTGCGGACCCGCGCGACCGGCTCGCCCGAGGCGTCGAGCACGTCGGTGGTGAACCAGTGCAGGTATTTCGCGCCGCCTGCGGTCGCGTCGCGGATCGTCTGCAGCGTCGCTTCGTCGAGCGCGAACTCGGCGTGCACGGTGCCGCGGCCGGGCCGGATGAACTCGATCTCGCCGGCCTTGTCCCAGACCACGTGGTCGTCCCCGAGCGCACGCAGGGTCATGATCATCCAGAACGGATCGGTCATCGCGAACAGGTTGCCGCCGAAGTGCGTGCCGACGTAGTTGCGGTTGTACCAGCGCTGGCGCAGCTCGACCCGGGCGTAGCGGAAGCCGTCGCCCATCGCGGTGACGCGGATGCCCGCGAACAGGAACGGCGGCCAGAGGTTCATCAGCAGGCGGAGGCGACGCGGCGTCATGGCGGGCCGGTTAAACGACGGGCCGCGGATAGTACCGTACGCCGCGGTACGGGGCAGCCCGTGGCGGGATGTCCCGCCACGCGGCGCGGCGCCAGGTCAGAACAGCAGCGAGGCCATGCGGCGGCGGTAGCGCCCGACCAGTTCGGCGTCGTCGACGATGCGGAACGCATCGATCAGCGTCTTGCGCGGCAGGCCGTCCTCGAAGTCGCGATCGCGGCGCAGCAGTTCGATGAACTGGTCGAGACCGGCTTCGGTATCGCCGGCGACAAGGCGGTGCACGCCGAGCAGGTGGCGGGCGCGCAGATCGTCCGGGTCGGCGTCGAGACGCGACTGTAAGGTCTCGGCGGACGGCGCATCGGCCAGCAGTGCGGCGAAGTCGAGGCGGGCGCGGGCCTTGACCGCGCGCTCGTCGGTCGCGAGGTTCGCAGGCAGCCCATCGAGCAGGCCCTCGGCTTCCTTCGCGGCACCGGTCTGGAGCAGGGCGAGGGCGAGGTCGAGCTTCAGTTCCGCCTTGTCGGGCTCGGCGGCGACCGCCTCACGCAGGCGCCCGACTTCGGCCGCCGGGTCCAGCGGTGCCGGCTCGGCGTCGGCCATCGTGCCTTCGGCCGGCGCGATGCCGTGGCGCTTGAGGAATTCGCGCACTTCGCCTTCGGGCAGCGCGCCCGGAAAGCCGTCGACCGGCTGTCCGCCGATCAGCAGGAACACCGTCGGCACCGAGCGGATCTGGAACGCGGCGGCGATCTGCTGCTCCTTGTCGACATCGACCTTGGCGAGCACGAACGCGCCGTTGTACTCGGCCGCCAGCTTCTCCAGCACCGGGCCCAGCGATTTGCACGGCCCGCACCATTCGGCCCAGAAATCGATGAGGACCGGGGTGTCCAGCGATTTCTGCAGGACCTCGGTTTCGAATGTCGCCGTGGTCGCGTCGAACACGTGGGCGGGCGCGGCGGGAGCGGATGAGGAGGCGTTGCCGTTGAGAAGCATGCGGGATTCCGGATTGCGGTCGGGAGCGCCGGAGCGCGATCACCGAAGGATGGCGGCGGTTGCGCAGGATACAAGCATGTCAAAAATAGTTGACATCGCACTGCGGAATGTAAATTATTTTTTACTCTTGGTCTGCTGGAGTTGACACCATGGCCTGGCGCCGATGGAAATGGACGGGACTGTTGCTGCTGGCCGGCGTTGCGCTCTGGATGTTGTTGGCAGGTCGCACGACGCGACTTGGCATCGATATCGGCATGCTGGGCTCGGTATTGCTGATCGGCACGGCATGGCTTGCGCTCTACACGGTGTCGACGATGCCGCGCGGCGAGCTCGAGCAGGGGATCGCGCCGGGTGAGTGGCAGGCCTGGATCGGCACGGTTTTCATGTGCGTGGCCACGCTGTATTTCCTCAGCAATCTGCATGTGTTCGGAAGCGAATCCATTCCGCATGCCCCGCATTCGCGCGTGGTCGTGCGCAATCTGGTCGTGCTGCTGATCGCCTGGACCGTGCTGTCGCGGGTGCTGGCCGCGCGCTGGAACGGGCTCGTGCAGTCCGACGAGCGCGACCGCGGCATCGAAGCCCGCGCTGCCGGGTGGGGCCGCGCCGCGCTGTTGTCCGCCGTCGTCGCGCTGGCGGTGACGCTGGGTCTGTCGCCGGTGGAGCGGCTGGATTGGGCCACGCATTTCATGATCGCCAATCTGTTGATCCTGTTGTTGATGTGCGGCTGGCTGGTCGAGTACGCAGCGACGGCGGTTCTGTACTGGCACGATCGTCGGGGCGCGGCGTGACATCCGACAACGGGACAGGCCTGTGAGCGGCGGCACTCCGATCACCAACGAGATCCGGCGCCTGCGCTTCGAGCACGGCGAGATGACCCAGCAGGCGCTGGCCGATGCCTGCCGGGTCACGCGGCAGACGATCATCGCGCTGGAGGCGGGGCGCTACGCGCCGTCGCTGGAGCTGGCGTTCCGCATCGCGCGCACCTTCAAGGTCGGCGTCGAGGACGTCTTCCGGTGGGCGACATGACGCGTGCGCGCCTGGTGCCGTGGGTGCTCGGCGCCCACGCCTGCACGCTGTTCGGGCTGCTGGTGTTCGCCGCGATGACCGGCCTGCCGGCACGCGCGCCGTTGGCGCTGCCGGGTGCGAGCGGCATGCCGCTGGCGTGGCTGTTCAACCTGCTGGCCTGGACGGGCCCGGGCTTCGTTGTCGCCGGTGTCGCGTGGCGGCTGCGCGGTGGCCTCGGGCCGGATGCCGGGCGCGTCGCCGGCATCGCCCTGCAGCTGTGGCTGCTCTCGGCGCTGGCCTTCGCGGCCCAGGGCCTGCTGCCGCTGGATGTCGAGGAGCTCGATGCGGGCGCCAGCCGCTGGCATGCGCTGGCCTGGATGCTGTGGAACCTCGCCTTCGCCGCCGCCGCACTGCTGGCCGGCCTGGCGCTGCGGGCGGTGCGCATGCCGAGCCTGGGCCTGTTCGCGATCGTCGCGCTGGGCTTGCTGGCGCCCGGCGTGTTCGGCAGCGGCATCGGCGAACGCGTGGTGCTGGCCTGCTGGTGGCTGTGGACCGCCGTGCTGGCGTGGCGGCTGCCACGCCAGCGATGACGCGCTCAGTCGCTGCGCGTCGCGTCCGGCGCGCGATGCACGCGCCCTTCCTTCATGACGAAGTCCACGCCCATCACCGCGTTGATGTCGGCAACCGGGTCGCCGGGCATCGCGATGATGTCGGCGCGGCGTCCGGCCTCGATTACGCCCTGGTCGTCAACGCCGAGCACGGTCGCGGCGTGCAGCGTCGCCGACTGCAGCGCGTACGCTGCCGGAATGCCGGCCTCGACCATGTAGAGGAACTCGCGCGCGTTGTCGCCATGCGGGCCCACGCCCTGGTCGGTGCCGAATGCGATCGGCACGCCGGCGCGATATGCACGCGCGGCGGTGTCCTGGATCTGCGCCCCGATCGTCGCGGCCTTCGGGCGCACGACCTCCGGGAAATATCCGGGCTCCCTGGCCTTTTCGGCGACGAAGCGTCCGGCGTAGATCGTCGGCACGTACCAGGTGCCGCGCTGACGCATCAGCCGCATGACCTCCTCGTCCATGTGCGTGCCGTGTTCGATGCTGGTCACGCCGGCGAGCACCGCGCGCTTCATGCCTTCGGTGCCGTGGGCATGTGCGGCGACGGTGTAGCCGTAGTCCTTCGCGGTGTCGACGACGGCCTGCACCTCGTCGACGGTGAACTGCGGCGCGTCACCGCTGCGCGCGTAGCTCAGCACGCCGCCGGTCGCGGTGATCTTGATGACGTCGCTGCCGTCCTTGTAGCGCTGGCGCACGGCCTGGCGCGCATCGTCGACCGAGTTGATCACGCCCTCGGTCGGCCCGGGCGGACCCATCAGGTGCGAGAGCATGGAGTTGTAGCCGTTGCTCGGATCGGCGTGGCCGCCGGTGGTGGCGATCGACTTGCCGGCCGCGAAGATCCGCGGCCCCGGCACCAGGCCCTGGTTGATCGCGTCGCGCAGGTGCGGCGTGACCTCGCCGCCGAGATCGCGGACCGTCGTGAAGCCGGCCGACAGGGTCTTGTCGGCGTAGCCCACGGCACGGAACGCGTAGTCGACTGGATCCAGCCGGAAGCCTTCCGAATAACTGGCCGGACTCGACTGCGAGCCCAGGTGCACGTGCAGGTCGGTCCAGCCGGGCATGCAGGTGCGGCCCGTGAGCGGGATCACCACGTAGCCCGCCGGCGCCTCGTGGCCGCTCGCCACACGCTCGATGCGGCCATCGGCGACGACGATCGTGTGCGCGCCGAGGATCCGGCCCGCGCGGGCGTCGAACAGGCGGTCGCACTGCAGGGCGCTGCGGGTCTCGGCCAGCGCGGCAGGCGCGGCGAGGGTGGCCGCGACGAGGGCCAGGGCGGTCAGGGGACAATGGCGCATGCAGGCACTCCAGCGGGCGGGAGTCGCATTGAAGCACGCGGATCGATGCGTCGTGCGGGCGGGGAACGAGGCGGTATCGCGTTCCGGATCGGGCGTGTTCCCGCGGCCGTTGGGCTCAGTCGCGATACGAGGCGTGCAGCACCCGGTTGCGGCCGTCGGCCTTGGCCCGGTAGAGCATCGCATCGGCCAGCTGTTGCAGCACTTCGGGCGTCATGCCGTCGGCGGGGTAGGTGGCGATGCCGATCGACACCGTCACCGGCCCCAGGGTCTGGCGCAGATGCAGCACCGTCGCCACCTCGATGGCGGCGCGGATCTGTTCGGCACGCTCGCAGGCGCCGCGCGCATCCATCTCGGGCATGACCACGGTGAACTCCTCGCCGCCGTAGCGGCAGGCGATGTCCTCGTTGCGCACCTTGGCCTGGATCAAGCGGCCGACCTGGCCCAGCAGCGCGTCGCCGGCCGCATGGCCATGGGTGTCGTTGAAGCGTTTGAAGTGGTCGACGTCGAGCATCAGCACCGACAGCGGCAGCCGGCGGCGTTCGCAGCGCTGCAGTTCGCGGGCGAGGTTCTCCTCGAGATACCGCCGGTTGAACAGGCCGGTCAGCGGATCGCGCAGCGACTGCGTGCGCAGGGTTTCGCGCAGCTGCAGGTTGACGATCGCCAGGCCCAGTTGCTCGGCGATCTGGCCGACGATGTCGCGGTCGCCGTCGTCGGGTGCCTCACCGGCGGGCGCGCTCAGGTGCAGCAGGCCGATCGCCGTGCCCTGGGCGACGAGGGGCAGGCAGAGGCTGGAGGTGGTGTCCAGCGACGTGCCCGGGTCGAGGTGGTCGCAGGGCATGCCGCCGGTGCCTGCCGGCAGGTGATGCGGCTGGCCGCGGCGCAGCGCCCAGCACTGGTTGGGCAGCAGCAGATCCGTGCTGCTGATCGAGGCGTCGCCGAAGGTGGCGATGCTCTCGTAGAAGTTCTGCGACGCGCGCAGCAGATAGCACTGGCCGCTGACGTTCGGAATCAGGCCGGTCAGCGTGGCGGCGGTCAGCTGCACGATCTCGTCCCGGGTCTCGCAGCTCTGCAGCAGGCCGGAATAACGGCTCAGGCGATGGCGCTGCTCCGACAGCCGATCGGCCCGGGCCATGCTCAGGGCCATCTCGTGGAAGGCGTCGCGCGCTTCGCGTTCGAGGCTCTGCGCGCGCCGGTTCTCCCGCGTCACGTTCCACATCAGCCAGATCATCAACCCGCCCGAGAGCAGGGTGCCCAGCACCACCAGCACGGTCAGGCCCAGCGCGGCCTGGCGGCCGCGTGCCTCGCGCTCGGCGAGCAGGCGGTTTTCCTCGGCACGCATCTGCGCGCTGACCGCTTCGATGCGGCGCCACTGGGTGAGCGAGCGGGTCGCGTCGGTGGCTTTCCTCGCGGCCTCCATGTCGAACATTTCCTGGATGTCGTGCAGCCGCTTCAGTTCGGCCATGTGCGTCCGCACCAGGATTTCGAGCGCTTGCGCGCGCGGCGCCTGCACCGGGTTGTCGGCGGTCAGCGCGACCAGGGCGGCGACCTCGCGTTCGACACCGGGCACGACGTCCAGGTACTGCCGACGGAAATCCGGATGTCCGGTCAGGCGATAGGCGCGGCCGCTGGCCTCGCTGCTGCGGATCAGCTGGTCGACGACCTCGATCCGGTTGAGCACCCGGTAGGTGTGCTCGATCCAGGCGTTGCTCGACCGCAGGTTCTCCACGCCGACGATGCTGGCGCCCCCCGTCCCGACGAGCAGCAGCAGCGCCAGTGCGAATGCGGGCAGCCGATAGGACTTGAACCGGGACGACGAAGCGGGCAGAGGACACACTCGGCAAAGCGGATGCGGCAGTGTAGCGGCGTGGCCGGCGCGGCGCAGGCGCGCGCGCCTGGGGCGCCGGACGGCGTCCGGCCCGCATGGCGGGCCCCGGGTGGCTGCGGTAGGCTTGCCGGCTGTCCAGCTTCCCTGTCATGGCCGTGTCCAGCGAACCCGTCGTCGTCGATCCCAACGCCTACCAGCCCACTCCGGTGGAATCCGACGCCCAGCGGTTCTGGACCTCGACCCGTGCGTTCGAGGTCACCGAGCGGGCCGACAAGCCGAAGTACTACTGCCTGTCGATGCTGCCGTACCCGTCGGGCGCGCTGCACATGGGCCATGTGCGCAACTACACGCTCAGCGACGTCATCAGCCGCTACCAGCGCATGATCGGCAAGAACGTGCTGCAGCCGATGGGCTGGGACGCCTTCGGCCTGCCGGCCGAGAACGCCGCGATCAAGAACGCGACCGCGCCGGCCAAGTGGACCTACGCCAACATCGACCATATGCGCGGCCAGCTGCAGTCGCTGGGCTATGCGATCGACTGGAGCCGCGAGTTCGCGACCTGCGCGCCGGACTACTACGTCCATGAGCAGCGCATGTTCGTGCGCCTGATGAAGAAGGGGCTGGCCTACCGCCGCAATTCGGTCGTCAACTGGGATCCGGTCGACCAGACCGTGCTCGCCAACGAACAGGTCATCGACGGCCGCGGCTGGCGTTCGGGCGCGGTCGTGGAGAAGCGCGAGATTCCGCAGTGGTTCCTCAAGATCACCGCGTATGCGCAGGAGCTGCTCGACGGCCTGGACACGCTCGGCGGCTGGCCGGAGTCGGTCAAGACCATGCAGCGCAACTGGATCGGGCGCAGCGAAGGCCTGGAGTTTTCGTTCGACGTGGCCGGCAGCGACGACAAGCTGGCCGTGTACACCACGCGCCCCGACACCCTGATGGGCGTGACCTTCGTGTCGGTCGCCGCCGAGCATCCGCTCGCGATGCGCGCCGCCGAGCGCGATGCTGACTTGGCCGAATTCATTGCCGACCTGCGCCAGGGCGGCGTGTCCGAGGCCGAGCTGGAAACCCAGGTCAAGCGCGGCATGGACACCGGCCTGCGTGCGATCCACCCGGTCACCGGCGAGGAGATCCCGGTCTGGGTCGCCAACTTCGTGCTGATGGGCTACGGCACCGGCGCGGTCATGGCCGTGCCCGGCCACGACCAGCGCGACTGGGAATTCGCCAAGGCCTACGGCCTGCCGATCCGGATGGTGGTCGTGCCGGACGAGGTCCGCGACGCATTGCAGGAAATCGGTCGCGATCGCCGCAGCAGCGCCGATCCGATGCGCTCGGCACTGGGCAGCGGCGCAGCGCTCGATGTCTATGACACGGGCGCGGCCGTGCAGGTGGTGCAGGCCTTCGAGCGCCGCATTGCCGAAGAAGGCGCGTATACCGACCGCGGCTGGCTGGTGAATTCCGGCGAACTCGACGGTCTCGATTTCCAGCAGGCGCTCGACGCCCTGGCCGCCCGATTCGAAGGGGAAAGGCGCGGCAACCGCAAGGTCAACTACCGCCTGCGCGACTGGGGCGTCAGCCGCCAGCGCTACTGGGGCTGCCCGATCCCGGTGATCTACTGCGACGGCTGCGGCGCGGTGCCGGTGCCCGAGGACCAGCTGCCGGTGCTGCTGCCCGAAGACGTCGAGGACGCGTTCGCCAACCCGGGTGTCGTGCAGTCGCCGATCAAGTCGAACCCGGAGTGGCGCAAGACCACGTGCCCGACCTGCGGCGGCGCCGCCGAACGCGAGACCGACACCTTCGACACCTTCATGGAGTCGAGCTGGTACACCGCGCGCTACACCTCGCCCGGCGCGGCCGACATGGTCGATGCGCGCGCCGATTACTGGACGCCTGTCGACCAGTACATCGGCGGCATCGAGCACGCGATCCTGCATCTGCTGTATTTCCGCTTCTACCACCGCCTGATGCGCGACGAAGGCCTGGTGCGCAGCGACGAGCCGGTGATCAACCTGCTGACCCAGGGCATGGTCATCGCCGACACGTTCTATCGGGAACTCGACAACGGCGGCAAGGACTGGATCAACCCGGCCGATGTCGAGATCGTCCGCGACGACAAGGGTCGGATCACCGGCGCGACCTCGAAGCTCGACGGCCAGCCGGTCTCGATCGGCGGCACCGAGAAGATGTCGAAGTCGAAGAACAACGGCGTCGACCCGCAGTCGATGATCGGCAAGTACGGCGCCGACACCGTGCGCCTGTTCTCGATGTTCGCCGCGCCGCCGGAGCAGTCGCTGGAGTGGAACGAGGCCGGCGTCGAAGGCATGTCGCGCTTCCTGCGCCGGTTGTGGACCCAGGTGCAGAAGCACGTGCAGGGTGGTGCGGCCGGCACGTTCGATGTCGCTGCCGCGACGCCCGCGCAGAAGACCCTGCGTCGCCAGCTGCACGAGGCGATCCAGAAGGTGGGCGACGACTACGGCCGCCGCCACAGCTTCAACACCGCGATCGCCGCGGTGATGGAGCTGCTGAACCACGTCGGCAAGTTCGACGAGATGGATGCAAACGCACGCGCGCTGCGCCAGGAGACGTTCGAGACCATCGTGCTGCTGCTCAACCCGATCACGCCGCACATCGCGCACACGCTGTGGCAGGTGCTGGGCCACGCCGAGACACTGCTCGAGGACCAGGCCTTCCCGCAGGCCGATCCGGCCGCGCTGCAGCGCGACGCGGTGACGCTGGCGATCCAGGTCAACGGCAAGCTGCGCGGCACGATCGAGGTCGCGGTCGACCTGCCGAAGGACGCGATCGAGGCAATGGCACTCGCCGAGCCCAATGTCGCCAAGTTCCTCAGCGAGCTGACGGTGCGCAAGGTCATCGTCGTGCCGGGCAAGATCGTCAACATCGTCGCCGGCTGATCCGGGCGTCTGAACCGGGTTCGCCCGGTTCGGCGCACGTCGCTTGCCGCCCCCCGTCCCCTCGTCCAGACTGCGCCCATGAGCCTTTTCCGACTGCGTTCGATCCGCCTGGCAGCCGCCGCGCTCGCCCTGACCCTGCTGCTGCCGGCCTGCGGATTCCATCTGCGCAATGCGCTGACGTTGCCGCCGGATCTGGGGCCTGTCGACATCGTCTCCAGCGATCCCTATAGCCGCCTGGCGCGGTCGGTCGAGCGTGCGCTGGCCGCCGCCGGTGCCGAGATCGCCGAGCCGCGCGCGCAGGACGTCGCAGTGCTCAACATCCAGTCCGAGCGCTGGGCCGCGCTGCCGGCCAGCCTCGACGCGCAGGGCCGCGCGCAGGAATACACGCTGCGCTACGCGGTGGTGTTCTCGATGCGCGACGCCGACGGCCGCGATGTCGTGCCGCAGCAGGCGATCGAACTCGCGCGCGACTATCTCGCGCCGCCGACCGACTCGATCGGTGCCGATTCCGAACGCGAACTGCTGTCGCGCGAACTCGAGCGCGAGATGACCGCCTCGATCATCCGGCGCATCGACGCCGTGTTCCGCAATCCGCAGGAACGTACGGCCCGGTGATCCCGGTCCCCGACACGCGCGCGGTATACCGATGGAGCTGACGCCCGAACGCCTGCCCGCGCAGCTCGCGCGTGAACCGCTGCGCCCGGCGTATCTGATCGCCGGCCCCGAGCCGCTGCGTGTGCTCGAAGCCGCCGACGCGGTGCGTACCGCGGCGCGCGCGCAGGGTGTCGCCGAGCGCGAGGTGTTCGAGCCCGAAGGTCGCGATATCGACTGGAACGGACTCGAGGCGACGTTCCGTGCGCCCAGCCTGTTCGCGTCGCGGCGACTGGTCGAGCTGCGCCTGCCGACCACCAAGCCGGGCAAGGAGGGCGCCCAGGTCATTGCCGGCTTCTGCGCCGATCCGCCGGCCGACGTGACCCTGCTGGTCACCGGCGGCGAATGGAGCCGCCAGCACGGCGGCAAGTGGAGCGAGGCGATCGGCGCCATCGGCCACATCGTCGTTGCCTGGCAGGTCAAGCCGCACGAACTCGCCGGCTGGATCGAGGCCCGGCTGCGCAGCCGCAAGGTGCTGGCGGATCCCGGCGCGGTGCAGCAACTCGCCGAGCGGGTCGACGGCAACCTGCTGGCCGCCGCGCAGGAGGTCGACAAGCTGGCGCTGCTGGCCGAAGGCCAGACCCTGGATGCCGAGCGCATGCAGGCGCTGGTGGCCGATGCCGCGCGCTTCGACGTGTTCCGCCTGCTCGATGCGACGATGAACGGACAGCCCGCCCAGGCCGCGCGGATGCTCGCCGGCCTGCGCGCCGAGGGCGAGGCGATTCCGGCGCTGATGGGCATGATCGTCATGGAACTCACCCGCGCCGCGAGCCTCGCCCAGGTGCAGGCGCGTGGCGGCAACATGGCCGCCGAATTCAAGGCCCAGCGCATCTGGGACGCCCGCCAGGCAGGCTATCGCCGCGCGCTGCAGCGGCATCCGGCCGCGCGTTGGGAGCGGTTCGTCGCCGAAGCCGGTCGCGTCGACCGCATCGCCAAGGGCCGCGGCCGCTGGGGCCAGGATCCGACCGATGCCTGGCTGGCGCTGGAGCGCTTGCTCGTCGCCGTGGCCGATGCCCGTGCCGGCGCGCTGCTGGCGGCCTGAGCCGGCAGGTGGATCTGTTTCTCGTCTACGGCGGCACTTTCGATCCGGTGCACTGCGGCCATCTTTCAATCGCGATCGCCGCCCGCGATGCGCTGCAGTGCACGGTCCGGCTGATGCCGGCCGGTGACCCCCCGCATCGCGCAGCTCCGGGCGCGGATGCGGCTGATCGCGCGGCAATGGTCGCGCTGGCGATCGCCGATGCGCCGGGGCTCGTGCTCGACCGCCGCGAGCTCGAGCGCCACGGGCGCAGTTACACCGTCGATACGCTCGAAGCGCTGCGCGCCGAGCTCGGCCCGGCGCAGCCCTTGGCCTGGCTGGTCGGCGCCGACAGTCTGCTCGGCCTGACGAGCTGGCATCGCTGGGAGGCCCTGTTCGATCTGGCCCATCTGGTCGTCGCCGACCGGCCCGGCAGTGCGCTCGACGCCCCGCTGTCGCCGGCGCTGTCCGAGGTGCTGCGGGCGCGCTGGACCGACGCCCCGGCCGCATTGGCCGGCACGCCTGCCGGACGCGTCCTGCGACTGGGCCAGCCGCTGCATCCTGTGGCCGCCACCGAGGTCCGCGCGCGGGTCGCCCAGGGTCAATCGCTGCAAGGCTGGGTACCCGACCCGGTGGCCGCATTCATCGACGAGAAGGGCCTGTACCGGTCCGGACCGGGCGCTTCGCTATAATCCGCACCGCACTCCACGAGCAAGCTCCCTTGTCCAATACCGCACACGTCATCAAGACCCGTCTCCCCGAACCGCCGCCGGCGCCGGACGTCCTGCTCCAGCTGGCCCGCGATGCGGTCGATCACCTCAAGGCCGTCGACGTCATCGACATCGACGTGCGCGGACGCAGCAGCGTGTGCGACTACATGGTGGTCGCGTCGGGCACATCGAGCCGTCACGTGAAGTCGATCGCCGACGAGGTGGTCAAGCGCGCCAAGCAGCTCGGCTGCCAGCCGCTGGGCGTCGAGGGCGAGCGCGAGGCCGAATGGGTGCTCGTCGACCTGGGCGACGTCGTCGTCCACGTGATGCTGCCGCGCGTGCGCGAGTTCTACGCGCTCGAGCGCCTGTGGACCGTCGGCGACCAGCCGCCGGACGACGAACGCGGCCCGCGTCGCGATGCCTGATCGCGGCGTCCCGGCGTGTGCGCCGGGACTTCGGACACCATGAAGGCGAAGCTCGTCGCCGTCGGTGAACGCGCTCCGGCCTGGGTGGCCGAGGGCTTCGCCGAGTACCGCAAACGGCTGTCGCACTGGCTGCCGTTGGATCTGATCGAAGTCGAGCCCGGCCTGCGCGGCAAGGGGCGTGACACCGCGCGTGCGATGTCCGACGAGGGCGCGCGCGTGCTGGCCGCAGTACCGCGCGACACCCTCGTCGTCGCGCTGGACGGACGCGGCCGTCTGCATTCGTCCGAAGATCTCGCGCAGCGGCTCGAACATTGGCGCATGCAGGGGCGTGATCTCGCGTTCCTGATCGGTGGGCCGGAAGGCCACGCACCGGACGTGCTCGCGCGTGCCGACGAACGCTGGTCGCTCGGCCCGCTGACGCTGCCGCACATGCTGGTGCGGCTGGTGCTCGCCGAACAGCTCTACCGCGCAGCGGCGATGCTGGCGAACCATCCTTACCATCGCGCCTGAGGCGCGTGCGGCTGGCGAGGGCGGGCGTGCCCGCGTACGTTCCCGCCGGTCCGGCGCACGTCTGCACGAGCGTCCCGCCATTCCCTTCCTGCGGCTGTAGGAGCGCGCTCGCGCGCGATAGGGCTGTCGTGGGAAAGCCGATCGCGCGCCAGCGCGCTCCTACACCAGGTCGAGGCGCGCCGCGCAGAGAGTGCCTTATGGCGGCGAGGTATCCGGAATGTTTTTCCGGAACCGGCAGGCCGTTGGCGCCCCTGGCCCCCCGGGACGCGCCGCAGGACCAGCACGCTCGAGCGTTTTGTAGGAGCGCGCTTGCGCGCGATGGGGCTCTCGCAGGAACGCCGATCGCGCGCCAGCGCGCTCACACGAGGTCGAGGCGCCCGTACTGACCGCGGGTTATGCAGCGAGGCGTCGGGAATGGTCTCCCGGATCCGGCCGGGCCGGTGTGCGCCCCTGGCCCCCGCGACGCGCCGCAGGATCAGCACGCTCGAGCGTTTGTAGGAACGCGCTCGCGCGCGATGGGCCGTCGTGGGACAGCCCAATCGCGCGCGAGCGTGCTCCTACACGGGCCAAAGGCGCGCGTTCGAGCACAGGGGATGCGACGAGGGGCGCCATGGGCGCCAGGCCTTTGCTGCATCGTCGAGTCCACGCGGTGGCGCGCGTGCACCACGCCACCGCGTGAGCAGGCCCGGCGCCTGCTCAGCCGCCCGAGAGATTGAAGGCGATCGGCACCAGCCCGATCGCCTCCACCGGCACGCCGTCGCGCATTGCCGGCTGGAACTGCCAGGTCCGCTGGACGTGTCGCAGCGCGGCCCGGTCGAGATCACGATGCCCGCTGCTGCGGTGCAGCCGGACATCGAGCGGTTGGCCGTCGCGCCCGACGTGGACTTCGAGCACCACGACGCCTTCGGCGCCCGCCAGCAGGGCGGGGCGTGGATAGGCCGGGGCAGGCGCGTGGGCATAGGCCAGCGTGACGCCCGCGAGCGGGGCCGGCTCGGCGACGGCTTCGACGCCGACCGTGTTCACGACATGCGATTCCCCGGGCGCTGCCAGGTCGTGGTGGCCCACGATCACCGGTACATCGACCGGCACCGCGATCCGGGGTGCGACCGGCGTCGGCGCCTGCACAGGCACCGGCTTGGGCGTGGTGATCTCGACCCGCTCGGGCGGACGCGGCGGCGTAGGTGGAGGCGGGGTGAGCCAGCGCAGGGCCAGTACGGCGTCCGGCCGGGTGTCGACGACGGGCGGCCGGGTCGCGGGTAACAGCAGAACCGTCAGCAGCATCGCGTTGAACGCGAGTGTGCCGGTGATGCCGATGATCCGGACCGGATCCGGGCGCGATGCGTCCGGGCTGTGCGCGTGCACGCGCGGGGCGACCTGTTGCAGGACCATGCACCACCTCCTGTCATGCGGGCCGGGCGGCCCGTCGGAAGTCGTCAACGCGGCGTCGCGGGCATCGAGGTCGACGGTGTCGTCCGATCCGGTCGCGTCCTTGCCGCCTGCCTCGAACCTGCGCCGGTCCTGTGTGTCGGACAAGCCCGCGCCGACGGACGGCCGCCTCGCGGGGGCGGGCGGCCCGATGCGGGCAAGTGCATGGGGAGGTGCCCGTGCGCATCGGCGAGCCAAGGTCCGCGCCCAGCCGATGCCTGCGGCCTTGCGTGCGTGCACCCCCGCAGAGCGACGCACCCGGGATTCACGGACAGCCAGACACGCGAAGGCCCGCGCGGGGCGGGCCTTCGGCTTCATCGCGGGCGGCGCACTCAGTCGCCGGGCGTCGTTTCGGGCTCGCGGTCGAGACCGCCGTCGTCCGGATCCTGTTCGGGCTCGGGTGCGGGCTGCTGGGCGTCGCCCTTGTCGCGCGGCTGCTTCTCCGCATAGCCCGGCGCCTCGTCCTTGGACGGCGTGCGCGGCGGCGTGGTCTTGGTGTCGGTCATGTCAGCGTCCCAGTTCGAAAACGACGTCGAGGTTCGCACCGAGCGTGGTTTCGCCGGGTGAAACCGGCGGCGCCGCGCTGTCCTGGACCATCGCGCGCATCGCCATCATCGGCCGCGGGGGCTGGAAGCCGCCGCCCTCGCTGATGCTGACGATCCGGCGTACGCGCATGCCCAGCGAGGCCGCATAGGTCTCCGCGCGCTGCTGGGCCTTCTTCAGCGCCGCGGCCCTCGCTTCGTCCTGCACGCCTTCGGCGTCTTCGATCTCGAAGGTCGGACCGTTGATCTGGTTGGCGCCGCTGGCGACCAGCGCATCGAGCACCGCACCGAGGCGACGGATGTCGCGCACGCGCAGGTTGACGGTGTTGTTGGCCTGGTAGCCGGTGATCACCGGCGGCTGGTTCTCGGCATAGCGGTACTGCGGGCTCAGGTTGATGCCCGAGGTCTGCACGTCGCGGTCGGCGATGCCGGCCGCCTTGATCGCCGCGACCAGGCGGGTCATCTCCTCGCTGTTGGCGCGAAGCGCACCGTTCGCATCGGCGGCCTGGGTGACGACGCCGGTCGACAGCGTGGCGATGTCCGGCGCGCGGCTGGCCTCGGCGCTGGCCGAGATCGACAGCAGCGTGCCGTCGGCAGGCGCAGCGTGCGCGCGGGGTTCCTGGGCGGACGCGGTGGTCATCGAAAGGCTCCCGAGGACGAGGCTGCAGGCGAGCATCAGGGGACGGAACGGAGGGGTGCGCATAGGGGGCTCCAAGGACGATCGACAGGGTCGTCACGACGGGGTGAACGGGTCGTGAGCCGGAACGGGGTTGACGTCGATGTGGTTCCGGCCCGGCAGGCACCGCACGGTATCCTGTGCCGATGCTCCATCTGGCTTCGCAATCCCCACGCCGTCGCGCCCTGCTGGCCCGTCTCGGACTGCCGTTCGAGGTGGTGGATGTGGTCGTGCCCGAGCAGCGTGAGCCGGGCGAGGGCGCGGCCGATTACGTGCGGCGCGTCGCGCGCGAGAAGGCCGGCGCGGGCCTGCTCGCCGTGGTCGCGGTGCCGCACGCGGTCGTGCTGGGCGCCGACACCGAAGTGGTGCTCGATGACGAGGTGTTCGGCAAGCCGCGCGACGACGCCGATGCCGCGCAGATGCTGCACCGGCTGTCGGGGCGCACGCATCAGGTCATCTCGTCGGTGGCGCTGGTCTCGGCCGGGCGCGAGGCCCAGGCGACCGTGGTCACCGAAGTGACCTTCGATACGCTGGACGCGGCCACCATCGCCGCCTACGTCGCCGGCGGCGAGCCGCACGGCAAGGCCGGCGCCTATGCGATCCAGGGTGGCGCGGAGCTGTTCGTCAGCCGCATGGCGGGCAGCCATTCGGGCGTGGTCGGACTGCCGCTGCAACAGACCGCCGCGCTGCTGCGCGGCTTCGGATTGGACCCGCGGCCCTTCGCTGCGAACGACGGAAGCTGACACCGGATGTCCGAAGAGATCCTCATCAACGTCACGCCGCGCGAAACCCGCGTGGCGGTGGTCGAGAACGGCATGCTGCAGGAGCTGCACATCGAGCGCGGCTGGCGGCGTGGGGTGGTCGGCAACATCTACAAGGGCAAGGTGCAGCGGGTGATGCCCGGCATGCAGGCCGCGTTCGTCGACATCGGCCTGGAACGCGCGGCGTTCCTGCACGCCAACGACGTGGTGCGGCCGCCGTCGAGCACCGGCAACGGCGAAGGCGACAGCCTGTTTCCTGCGCCGGGACCGACGCTGCCGGTCAACGAGCTGCTGCGCGACGGCCAGGACATCGTGGTGCAGGTGGTCAAGGACCCGATCGGCAGCAAGGGCGCGCGGCTGACCACGCAGATCAGCATTCCGTCGCGCTATCTGGTGCTGCTGCCGCAGTCGCGTGTGGTCGGCGTATCGGCGCGGATCGAGGACGACGTCGAGCGCACGCGCCTGAAGACGCTGGTGTCCGAACTCGCCGCCGCGACCGGCGGTCACGGCTACATCGTGCGCACCAATGCCGAAGGCCAGAGTGCCGAGGCGCTGGCCGAGGACGTCGCCTACCTGCAGCGCGCCTGGGCGCTGATCGAGCACACCACCGCCGATGCGCGCGTCGGTGCACGCGTGTACGAGGATCTGACGCTGCCGATGCGCGCGGTCCGTGACCTGATGCGGCGCGACGTCGACAAGGTCAAGGTCGATTCGCGCGACACCTACGAGAAGCTGTGCATCTTCGCCGCGCAGTACCTGCCGACGCCGGGCCCGGCCGAGCAGGCGCGCCTGGTCGACCGGATCGAGTGCTACACCGGCAACAGGCCGATCTTCGACATGTACGGCGTCGAGGACGAAATCCAGCGTGCGCTGAAGAAGGACGTGCCGCTGAAATCGGGCGGGTATCTCGTGATCGACCAGACCGAGGCGATGACCACGGTCGACGTCAACACCGGCTCGTTCCTGGGCCAGCGCAATCTCGAGGAGACGGTGTTCCGCACCAATCTCGAGGCCGCGCAGGCGGTGGCGCGCCAGCTGCGCCTGCGCAATCTGGGCGGCATCATCATCATCGACTTCATCGACATGGTGGATCCGGAGCACCGGCGCCAGGTGCTGCGCACGCTCGAGAAGTCGCTGTCCAAGGACCACGCCAAGACCACGGTCTACGACTTCTCGCCGCTGGGCCTGGTCGAGATGACCCGCAAGCGCACCGTCGAGAGCCTGCAGCGCCAGCTGGGCGAGTCGTGCACGGCCTGCGGCGGGCGCGGCATCGTCAAGACGGTGGAAACCGTCACCTACGAGATCTTCCGCGAGATCGTGCGCGCGGTGCGCCAGTTCGAGGCCGAGCGCCTGCTGGTGATCGCGTCGCCCCGCGTCGTGTCGATGATCACCGACGAGGAATCGGCGGCCGTGGTCGAACTCGAGGAGTTCCTCGGCAAGTCGATCCGCTTCCAGTCCGACGACCAGTACCTGCAGGAGCAGTTCGACGTTGTGCTGCTCTGAGCGCCGCCGGCGGGCGTCGCGATGACCGCCGCCTGGGCGAAGCGCCTGCGCGGCGCGCACCTCGGTGCGTGGTACGTGCTGGCGACGGCGCTGGTGCTGGTGGCGATCGGCGCGGTGGTGCTCGCGCAGCTCGCACTGCCGTGGGTGGAACGCAATCCGCGCGCAGTCGCGCACTGGCTGAGCGAGCGCGCCGGCCGGCCGGTGGCGTTCGACACGCTGGAGAGCGAGTGGACCCGCCGCGGCCCGTTGCTGCGGGTGACCGGCCTGCGCATCGGCGCGGCCGACATGGCGGTGCCGGTCGAGCGCGCGGAGATCCAGATCGCCCCCTACGCCGGGCTGCTGCCGGGGCGCTCGCTGACCGAACTGCGCCTGCACGGTCTGGCGCTGACGCTCGAGCGCGAGGACGACGGCCGCTGGCACGTGCGCGGCCTTCCGGGGGCTGCGCAGCCCGACGACGATCCGCTGGACGCACTCCAGGGCCTGGGTGAGCTGCAGGTCGTCGATGCGCGGCTCGCGATCGATGCGCCGTCGCTGTCGCTGCGGCACGAACTGCCGCGGGTGGATCTGCGGCTGCGGGTCGACCGGCACCGCGTGCGCGCTGCGGCGCGCGCATGGATCGAAGCCGACGGCGCGCCGCTCGATCTGCGTCTGGATATGGAGCGCGCCGACGGCGACGGACGCGCCTACGTGGCCATGCCGCGCAACGACCTCCAGGTGTGGTCTCCGCTTCTGGCATCGAGCGGCATCGCCATTCGCGAGGGGCACGGCGGGGTCGCGGTGTGGCTGGACCTGCACGAACGGCGGGTGATCGCGGCCACCGCCGACGTCGCTCTGGAAACGCTGGCACTGCAGCGTGCGGCCGACGTCGCACGGCAGGCGGAGGCGGCGCCCACCGTCGCGTTCGACGGCATGCAGGCCCGGCTGCACTGGCGTCATGCGGACGGCGACTGGCGTCTCGATGCGCCGCGGCTGCGGATCGTGCAGCACGGGCGCGAGCAGACGCTGGACGGCCTGGCGGTCGCGGGCGGGGCGCACTGGGCGATCCAGGCCCAACGGGTGGAGGTGGCGCCGCTGCTCGCCCTGGCGGCCCTCGCCGACGGGGTGTCGCCGACGCTGCGCGACTGGCTGCAGGCGTCGGCGCCGCACGCGGTGGTGAGCGAACTCGCGTTCGCCGCGCAGCGCGGCGGCCCGGTGCGGGTGTCGGCGCGCATCGACGATCTCGGGTTTTCGCCCGTCGCCGACCGCCCTGGTCTGCACGGGCTGTCGGGCACGCTGTCCGGTGATGCGGCCGGCGTGGTGTTCCGCCCCGATCCGGCGGCGACGGCCGTGTTCGACTGGCCGGTCGGCTTCGGCGTTCCGCATCCGCTGCAGCTGGCAGGCGACATCGTCGGCTGGCGCGACGGCGGCGAGTGGCACGTGGACACGCCGGGGCTGCGCATCGAGGGCGACGGGTACGCGGCCGATGCGCGCGGCGGTCTCGCGTTCGATCACGACGGGTCGCGGCCGCGCCTCGATCTGGCGGTGCGCGTCGATCCGGCGCAGATCCCGGTGGCCAAGAAATTCTGGGTGCGCCACGCGATGCCCGAAGCCGCGCGCGCCTGGCTCGACATGGCGCTGGTCGCGGGCGAGGTCCAGGAGGGCCGCGCGATCGTCGCCGGCGATCTCGACGACTGGCCCTTCAGTCCGCAGGACGCCCACGACCGCAACGGCGTGTTCGCCGCCGAGGCGCGCCTGGCCAGCGCGACGATCCGTTTCCAGGACGACTGGCCGGCGATGGAGGCGCTGTCGGGCCGCCTGCGCTTCCTCAACGACGGATTCACGCTCGACGGTGCTGGCGGCGAACTGGCCAGCGTGCCGGTGCGCGACATCACCGCGGGCATGACGCATTACGGCAGTAGCCCGGTGGCGGTGCAGGCCGGCTCGGCCACCGATGCCGCGCGTCTGCTGACGCTGCTGAAGCAGAGCCCGATCCACGCCGACCATGCCGAGACGCTCGATGCCCTCGACGTCGCCGGCCCCGCCCGGGTGCGCGTGACGCTCGCGGTGCCGCGGGGCGCGCCGCTGCGGCTGGACGGCACGGTCTCGCTCGACGGGGTGACGATGCGCGAGTCGCGCTTCGACCTGGCGTTCGACGGTGTGCGCGGGGAGGCGCGTTTCAACCAGGCCGGGTTCGGCGCCGAACGCCTCGCAGTGCACCAGGACGGCCACGCGGGGCATCTCGCGCTGCGCGCCGGCGACGGCCACGTCCGCGACCGCACGCAGGCCTTCGAGGGCGAACTCGACATACCGCTGGCGGCATCGACGCTGCTGGCGCGCGCGCCGGACCTCGCCTGGCTGCGGCCGCACGTCGAGGGTGTCGCACCGTGGCAGGTGCAGGTGACGATTCCCGACGGCGCGTCGGCGGGCGCCCCCGCCGCGCGGTTGTTGCTGCGCTCGGATCTCGTCGGCACCCGCTTGCGTCTGCCTGCGCCGCTCGACAAACCGGCCGCGACGCCGCTGCGCACGACGATCGAGGCGCCGATTCCGTTCGATGGTGGCGACATCTCGGTCGGCTTCGGCAACCGGCTGGCCGTGCGCGCGCGGACCCGCGGCGAGCGCACCGGCGTGCGCGTGGAATTCGGCACCGCCCGCGTGCAGGCGGCGCCCCCGGCGACGGGCCTGGCGATCGCGGGGCGCACGCCGGTCGTCGATCTCGTCGACTGGATCGGGCTGATGGGCGGGGGAGGCGACGGCCTCGCGTTGCAGTCACTCGACCTGACCACCGGTGACCTGCGGTTGCCGGGCGCACGCTTCGGCCAGACCCGGCTCACCGCCACGCAGGCCGCGGGCGCGACCGCCCTGCGCCTGGACGGCAGCGGCCTCGCCGGGGACGTGCGCCTGCCCGAGGCCGACGGCGCGCCGGTGGTCGTGGCGTTGCAACGCCTGCATTGGCCGGCGCTGGCCCAGGCCACGGCGACCGCCGCCCCGGCGACGCCGCCGGCGCCGCGCACGCCGGCCGATGACGGCGTCGATCCTGCGGCGCTGCCGCCGGTCCAGCTCACCGTCGACGACCTGCGCGTAGGCGCACTGGCGCTCGGCCAGGTCGACGCGCGCAGCCGCCCGGGCGCGGGTGGTCTGGTGCTCGACCATCTGCGGATCCGCGCGCCGCAGCACCGCATCGACGCGACCGGCCGCTGGACCGGTCGCGGCGCCGCCGCGCGCACCGCGGTCGAGGTCGACGTCGAAAGCGAGGACTTCGGGCGTCTGCTCTCCGGCCTGGGCTTCGCCGGCAGCATCGTCGGCGGACAGGGGCGTGTGGATTTCGACACCGCGTGGCCGGGCTCGCCGGCCGCGTTCGAGATCGCCGCGCTGCAGGGCTCGCTGCAGGTGACGGTCAAGGACGGGCAACTGGTGGAGCTGGAGCCGGGCGCAGGACGCGTGCTCGGCCTGCTGAGCCTGACCGAACTGCCGCGCCGGCTGACGCTGGATTTCCGCGATTTTTTCAACCGGGGGTTCGCCTTCAGCCGGATCGCCGGCGACATCCGGTTCGGCGGCGGGCAGGCGCGCAGCGACGGCGTGACCATCGACGGGCCGGCGGCGGAAATCCGCATCCGCGGCAGCGCCGATCTGCAGGCGCGCACGCACGACCAGTCGATCGAGGTGTTGCCCAAGACCGGCAACCTGCTGCCCGCCGTCGGCGCCCTGACCGCCGGGCCGGTGGGCGCGGCCGTCGGCGCGGTGGCGAACGCGGTGCTGCGTCGCCCGCTGGCCGAGATGGGCGCGCGCAACTATCACGTCAGCGGCCCGTGGCAGGACCCCAAGGTCGAGGTCGTCGAGCGGCGCGACAGCGCGCAGACGCCGCCCGCCCGGCCGCCGGCGACACGGCCGCAGGCGGCGGACTGACGCGAGACGGGCGCGGTTCCTCGCGCCCGCAGCCGATGGCGGTGCGGCACGGGCGCAGAGCGTCGATCGAGCGGTCGGCGAGGGCCGGGTTCGCAGGCCCCTGGCGATCCGCGTGACCGGGCTCTGCGCAGCGTGTGGGGTGGGTGCTGCGTTACGCCGCGAAGATCGCACCGAACGCGCAATCGCCGTCTTCGGGCGGTGTCGACGACCGGCCGCCGAGGCGGCGTCACGTCCGGCCGATGCGCGGCGCGTGCGCTCGCATTGTCGTCATCCGATGCGGTGAAGCCGCGCAGGCGGCGTCACGCACGGCGGTCTCCCGGCGCGGCCCGGCCCCGGATTGGCTTGCCATTCGGGCCCATGCCCCCACACTGGACGGATGACCGAATCCCAGACCGCCACCGGTGACGCGCTGACGCTCGCGCAGAGCCGCCTGCTGCTTCCCGCCGGCCTCGATGCCGTGAACCTCGACCGCACGTTCTCCGCCCTGCTCGGGCCCGGGATCGATTTCGGCGACCTGTATTTCCAGCATTCGCGGCGCGAGAGCTGGTCGGTCGAAGACGGCATCGTCAAGAGCGGCTCGCACGCGATCGAGCAGGGCGTCGGCGTGCGCGCGATCAGCGGCGAGAAGACCGGCTTTGCGTATTCCGACGACATCGACGCGGTCGCACTGCTGGGCGCGGCGCAGTCGGCGCGTGCGATCGCCCGCGACGGCCGCGCGCATGCACCGCAGGCGCTGGCACGCGGCCGCACGCACGACCTGTATCCGGCCAGCGACCCGATCGATGCGCTCGGCAGCGCCGAGAAGGTCGAGGCGCTGCGCCGCATCGACCGCCTGCTGCGCTCCGCCGATCCGCGCGTGCAGCAGGTGATGGTGAGCCTGTCGGGCGGCGTGGACACGGTGCTGGTCGCGCGCAGCGACGGCGTGCTGGCCGGCGACGTGCGCCCGCTGGTGCGGCTCAACATCCAGGTGCTGGTCGAACAGGACGGCCGCCGCGAATCCGGCTATTCCGGCTACGGCGGGCGCTATTCCTACGCCGAACTGCTCGGCGACGGGCGTCCGGAGCATTTCGCGCGCGAAGCGCTGCGCCAGGCGCTGGTGAACCTCGACGCGATCGACGCGCCGGCCGGCGTGATGCCCGTGGTGCTCGGGGCCGGCTGGCCCGGCGTGCTGCTGCACGAGGCGGTCGGACACGGGCTGGAAGGCGACTTCAATCGCAAGGGCACCAGCACTTACGCCGGGCGTCTCGGCCAGCGCGTGGCCTCGCCGGGCGTGACCATCGTCGACGACGGCACGCTCGACGGCCGCCGCGGTTCGCTCAACGTCGACGACGAGGGCACGCCCACGCAATGCACCACGCTGATCGAGGACGGCGTGCTCACCGGCTACATGCAGGACACGCTCAATGCGCGGCTGTCCGGGGTTGCGCCCACCGGCAACGGCCGCCGCGAATCCTTCGCGCACCTGGTGATGCCGCGCATGACCAACACTTACATGCTGGCCGGCCAGGACGATCCGCAGGACATGATCCGCTCGGTCAAGAAGGGCCTGTACGCGGTCAATTTCGGCGGCGGCCAGGTCGACATCACCAGCGGCAAATACGTGTTCTCGGCGACCGAGGCCTATCTGATCGAGGACGGGAAGATCACCGCGCCGGTCAAGGGCGCGACGCTGATCGGCAACGGCCCGGAGACGATGCAGCGCGTGCGCATGATCGGTCACGACATGGCGCTCGACGACGGCGTCGGCGTCTGCGGCAAGGACGGGCAGAGCGTGCCGGTCGGCGTCGGCCAGCCGTCGCTGCTGATCGACCAGCTCACCGTCGGCGGCACGCAGGCTTGAGAGCCGACGTGCGGGTGTCTGGATTCGAGCGTCGGAGTGGCTCGAAGCGGCGCACGCCCGGGAGCGTCAATCCCGCATTCGCGGGAATGACGCTCGACACTCAGCGCACGTCGTGGTCGTCGCTGCTTTCCGCGTCGTCGTCGCGTTCGTCTTCGACCGTGGCCTCGTCGCCTGCGGCGAGCGACGCTGCCGTGAACACGTCGCGCAGCTCGCGGAACAGCTCGCGGAAACTCGTCGGCGGCTTGTTCTTCGCCCGCTCCGCCAGCGTGTTGCGGACCAGTTGGCGCAGGCGCTGGCGGTCGGCGTGGGGATATTCGTCCAGCAGCGCGGCCAGCGCGGTGTCGCCCTCGTCGAGCAGGCGCAGGCGCCACTGCTCGGCGCGGTGCAGGCGCGCGGTGTCGCTGCGTGCCGCATCGCCGCCGGCATCGAGCGCGTCGCGCAGCGCGTGCAGGGTCGCGTCGTCCTCGCGGCGCATCTGCTTGGCCAGGAACGCCATCTGCCGCTTGCGCGCGATGTGCGACGTGATGCGCCGGGTATCGGCGATATGCGGCATCAGGCTGTCGGGCACCGACAGCTTGGCCAGCCGGCCGTCGGGCAGGTCCACCAGGGCCTCGGCCAGCGCCAGCACTTCCAGGGCTTCGCGCCGGTTCTGCTTGCGGCTGGGACCGAGGTACTCGCCGCTGTCTTCGTCTACGCCTCTCATTGCAACAGGATAAGCCATTGACCATCTCCGTACTCCACGCCGCGGTTCCGCACGACGACGATTCCCCGGCCCGGCTCGAGGCCCTGACCGGGTTGTCGCAGCGTCTGCTCGAGCGCTGCCGCGCCGCCGGCGCCAGCCAGGCGGAAGTCTCGTGCTCGGAAGACGCGGGCCTGAACGTCAATGTCCGCATGGGCGAGGTCGAGACCGTCGAGTCCACCCGCGACCGCGGTATCGCGGTCACGGTCTATTTCGGCGCGCGCAAGGGCAGTGCCAGTACGGCCGACCTGCGCGAGGAGAGCCTGGCCGCCACGGTCGACCAGGCGTGTGCGATCGCGCGCTTCACCGAGGACGACGCAGCGTCGGGCCTGGCCGATGCCGAGCTGATGGCGCGCCCCGGCCCCGATGGCCGTTTTCCCGAGTTCGACAGCTGGCATCCCTGGGCGCTCGACGCCGACACCGCGGTCGACCTGGCGCTCGCGTGCGAGGCGGCTGGCCGCGACAGCGATGCGCGCATCCGTAATTCCGATGGCGCCTCGGTGTCGACCTCGCGTTCGCTCGGTGTCTACGCCAACAGCCACGGCTTCGTCGGCGCCGAACGCGGCAGCCACCACAGCGTCGGCTGCGCGCTGATCGCGGGCGAGGGCGAGCGCATGCAGCGCGACGGCTGGTACAGCATCGCGCTGGCGCCGGGCGATCTCGAACCGGCGCAGGCGATCGGCCGCCGGGCCGCGCAGCGCACGCTGGCACGGATGGATCCGCGGCCGATGCCCACCGGGCGTTATCCGGTGCTGTTCCAGGCCGAGATCGCCCGCTCGCTGGTCGGCCACCTGCTCGGCGCGGTCTCCGGCGGCGCGCTCTACCGCCGCGCGAGCTTCCTGCTCGACAGCGTCGGCACCCGGCTGTTTCCCGAGTGGTTCTCGATCCGCGAGCGGCCGTTCCTGATGCGCGGCTTCCAGTCCTCGGCCTTCGATGCCGAAGGCGTGGCGACGCGTGAATCGTCCATCGTCGAGGCCGGCGTGCTGCAGCGCTACGTGCTCGGCAGCTACTCGGCCCGCAAGCTCGGCCTGCAGACGACCGGCAATGCCGGCGGCGTGCACAACCTCGAGATCGCATCGACTGCCGGCGATCTTGACGCCATGGTCCGCGGCATGGGCCGTGGCCTGCTGGTCACCGAGCTGATGGGGCAGGGCGTCAACGCCGTGACCGGCGACTACTCGCGCGGCGCGGCGGGGTTCTGGGTCGAGAACGGCGAACTCCAGCATCCGGTCGACGGCATCACCATCGCCGGCAACCTCAAGCAGATGTTCGCCGGGATCGAGGCCGTGGGCGCCGATGTCGACGTGCGCTCGCACGTGCGGACCGGGTCGATCCTGGTCGGTGCGATGACCGTTGCCGGAACCGATTGACGGTATTCTCGATGGGCGCCGCGGGTGCGGCGAGCCGGTTGCCACCTTCAACGCTCAGGGGAATGCCATGGATCCGTACACCGACACACCCGTCGCCGGCGCCAGCCAGGACGACCGCACCATCGCGATGCTGACCCACCTGTCGGGCATCATCTTCAGCTTCGTTGTTCCGCTGGTGGTCTGGCTGATCAACAAGGACAAGCCCGAGAAGGGCTTCCTGGTGGACCAGTCGAAGGAAGCGCTGAACTTCCAGATCACCCTGCTGATCGGCTATCTGATCGGCACGGTGCTGACGATCATCCTGATCGGCGCGCTGATCAATTTCGCGCTGTGGGTGGTATGCATCGTCTTCAGCGTGATCGCCGCGCTCAAGGCCAATGCGGGCGAAGCCTACCGGTATCCGGTGGCGCTGCGCCTGGTCAAGTAAGCGCGCTCACCGCGACTGCCCAGGGCCCCGGCGCGCGCGGCGGGGCCTTTTTGTGTCTGCAGCACGCGCGTCTGCGTGTGTGCCGACCGTGTCATCGGTTGGGTTGCGCGCCGCGTCAGCGGCGCCATAGTGGCTACACGACCCCGTTCGAAGGAGCACGCGATGTACGCACAGGTTTCGCAGTCCGCCCCCGCCGCCGGCGAGCGCCAGTGGGCTGCCGGCGTCCACGTCGGAGCGCTGGTGCTCGCACTGATGACCAGCTGGATCTCCGGCGCGGCCGGCGCGGCCGTGGCCGGCGTCGTCTATCTGGTCAAGCGCGACGAGAGCCCATTCGTCGCCGCGCACGCGCTCGAGGCGCTGAACTTCAACATCAGCATGTTCCTCTACACCTGCGCGGTGGTGGTGATGGGCGTCGCCCTGCTCGGCGCCACCGTGCTGACCCTCGGTCTCGGTGTGATCGTCACCCTGCCGCTGGGCCTGGTGCTGGTGGCCGCGGCCTGTGCGCTGGCGCTGGCGTGGCTGGTGTGCAGCATCGTCGCCGCGATCCGCGCCTGGAACGGCGAGGCCTATCGGTATCCGCTGACGATCCGGCTGGTGCGCTGATCGTCTGGCACGCGACCGTGCAGGCGCGTTGCGTCTGCCGGCGCGGGCCTGAGACCGGCGGCGTCACGAGATGCGCCGGTCATTCGATGGGATTCGTTCGCGGGTAAGGCCGGTCCACCACGCGGCGCGACGGATGCGCGCCGCGGCGGGCGCATCCGTTCACTCCGATCGCCCCCTGCGCCAGCGTCGGCGGGCTCAGTGGTCGCGGTCGATCGCGCGGCGGCCGAGTTCGGCCAGCGGCGCGGCGGCCGCCCCGAACGGAGCCAGCGCATCGCGCATGCGTGATGCGAGCTCGTCCAGGCGCGCGCGCGAGGCCGCCACGCCGATCAGGGCCGGAAACGTGGCCTTGTCCTGGGCGACGTCCTTGCCCGCGGTCTTGCCCAGCGTGGCGCTGTCGCCCTCGATGTCGAGCAGGTCGTCGCGGATCTGGAACGCCAGGCCGAGCGCGGACGCGAAATCGTCCAGCTGTGCTCGCGTGCCGGCATCGATGCCCGCCGCGAGTGCGCCGAGTGCGACCGAAGCGCGCAGCAGCGCGCCGGTCTTCATCGCGTGCAGGCGTTCGAGTGCGGTCACGTCGATCGAATCACCGTCGCCGGTCGCGGCCAGATCGAGGGCCTGACCGCCGCACATGCCGCTCGCGCCGGACGCGCGCGCCAGTGCGGCGACCATCGCCAGGCGGGTGCCATCGGACAGCGCGGCGGCATCGGCCAGCGTGGCGAACGCAAGCGTCTGCAGCGCGTCGCCGGCGAGGATGGCCGTGGCCTCGTCGAAGGCCACATGCACCGTCGGCTGACCGCGTCGCAGCGCGTCGTCGTCCATGGCCGGCAGGTCGTCGTGCACCAGCGAATAGGCGTGGATCAGTTCCACGGCGACGGCCGGCGCGTCGGCGACACCCGGCGCCGCGCCGAAGGCCTCGGCGGTCGCGTGCACCAGCAGCGGCCGCATGCGCTTGCCACCCAGCAGCACCGCATGGCACATCGCGGCATGCAGGCGCGGCTCGCTGTCACGGGTGGTGTCGAGCGCGCACTGCAGCGCGGCGTCGGTGCGGTCGCGCCAGGCGGCGATGCGGGGATCGACCGCGTGCGACGCGTCAGGCATCGGACGCGTCGGTGTCCGGAGCGCCGAACGGCTGGGCGCGCTCCGGCGCGGCCGGGTCGCTGAGCAGCTTGACGCGCAGTTCGGCGTCTTCGAGCGCCTGCTGGCAGCGCCTGTACAGGCCGACGCCGCGCTCGTAGGCACCGAGCGAGTCCTCGAGCGTCATCTCGCCACCTTCCATCGACTCGACCAGGGTTTCGAGCTGGGTGAGCGCGGTTTCGAAATCGGCGACCGGGGACGGCGCCTTGGCGGGGGTCTTGGGCATGGCGCAATTCTAAGCGATCGGCCTGTCGTCGGCCCGTGCCGCGCTGTGCCAGGTCAGCCTGCGTCCGCCGTCGCGCAGCCAGGTGTCGAAGTCGCGGTCGAAGGCCAGGTCGCCGGCCGCCAGCACCCGGCCCGCGGCGTCGGTCAGCAGCGGCAGACGGGCGCGGAGCCACGGCGGCACGCCGAGGTCCTGCAGCACGTGCCGGAGCGCGTGCGAATGCGTGCGTCCCGGCAGTGCGATGCGCTCGCCGCCGCGCCGGGCCAGCACCCGCCAGTGCACGGCGGCGTCCAGCGGACCCTCGAATCGCAGGGTGTCGCCGTCGGGCAGTGCCAGCGGCGCGCTCGCGGTCCACGCGACGTCGAAGTCCTCGGGCAATGGCGGGCGGATCGGCGCGGCGTGCAGCAGATCGCGCCAGCGTTGCAGGCGGTACCCGGCCCAGTCGAAGACGGGCGTGCGGTCGTCCGCGGCCCGGTCGAGCGTGGCATCGCACCAGGCGGCGCCCTGCCGCGGCAGCGGCGCGAGGCCACGTTCCAGGATCCAGCGGCGCAGCACCCGGCCACGCCGCGCGGACGGCAGGGGGTGCAAGCGTTCGACCCGCAGAACCGCCGGATCCAGCGTGCGCGCATCGGCCAGCGCGTTCGCATCGTCGGCATCGAGCAGGGCGATGCTCTCGGCCTGCAGCCCGGCGACGTCGGCCAGTGCAGCCCCGGCCTGCGGCCAGCGTGTGCGCAGCAGCGGCAGGATCCGGTTGCGGACGAAGTTGCGGTCGGCCCCGTCCTCGTCGTTGCTGGGATCGTCGATCCAGCGCAGGCCGTGTGCATCGGCATAGGCCTGCAGCGCACTGCGCGGCAGCGCCAGGAACGGTCGCCACAGCCAGCCGTCGCCGAAGCGGCGGGCGCCGGCCATGCCGGCCAGCCCATCGGGGCCCGACGCGCGCAGTGCGCGAAGCAGGACGGTCTCCGCCTGGTCGTCGCGATGGTGCGCCAGGGCCATGACGCCACCCGGCGGCAGATGCGCGGCGAACGCGGCATGGCGTGCCGTGCGCGCGGCCGCTTCGAGCCCGCGTCCGCTGTCGCGCGGCACCGTGACCCGCACGCTGTCGAGATCGATGCCCCAGTCCGCGCAGACCGTCGCGCAGTGGGCCGCCCATCCGTCCGCGCCGGGCTGCAGGCCGTGATGCACGTGGATCGCGCGCAGGCCGGTCGCGCGGATGCCGGGTGCGTGCGCCAGCCGGTGCAGCAGCACCGTGGAATCGAGCCCGCCGCTGAAACCCACGCGTACGGGGCCCGGCGAGGGCGGCGTGGACAGTGGCAGGACGGGTGGCGTCGACGGCATCGGCGCATGGTGCCATGCACCGGAATGCTGCGATCCGGTCGCGGCCTCGCGAGGCCGCGTGCGGCGGCCTACAGTCCACGGCTCCCTCGTACCGGAAGTGCGCCGCATGTCCGTCCTGTTCTCGCCGCTGCCGCAACGCGGCCTCGTGTTGCGCAACCGCATCGCGGTCTCGCCGATGTGCCAGTACAGCGCGGTCGACGGCCTGCCCGACACCTGGCATCTGGTGCACCTGGGCAGCCGCGCGGTCGGCGGCGCCGGCCTGGTGATGACCGAGGCGGCCGCGGTCTCGCCCGAGGGCCGGATTTCGCCGGACGACGCCGGCCTCTGGAACGATGCGCAGGCGCAGGCCTGGGCCCCGATCGCCGCATTCCTGCGCGCCCAGGGCGCGGTGCCAGCCGTGCAGCTGGCGCACGCCGGGCGCAAGGCCAGCACGTTCGCGCCGTGGCGTGGACGTGGCGCGGTGCCGGTCACCGATGGTGGCTGGCCGGTCGTGGCGCCGTCGGCGCTGGCCTACAACGCGGACTATCCGTCGCCGCAGGCGCTCGACGCGGCGGGCATCGCGCGGGTCGTCGACGATTTCCGCGCAAGCGCGGTGCGCGCACTGGATGCAGGCTTCGAAGTCGTCGAACTCCACGCCGCGCACGGCTATCTGTTGCACCAGTTCCTGTCGCCGCTGTCGAACACGCGCGACGATGGCTGGGGCGGCAGTTTCGACAATCGCGTGCGTGTCGTGCTCGACGTCGTCGATGCGGTGCGCGGGGTCTGGCCGGAGCGTCTACCGCTGTGGGTGCGCATCTCGGCGAGCGACTGGGTCGAGGGCGGTTGGGATATCGAGCAGAGCGTCGAACTGGCGCGGTTGCTCAAGGATCGCGGCGTGGATCTCGTCGACACCTCCAGCGGCGGCCTGTCGCCGTTGCAGTCGATCGACGCGGTGCCGGATTACCAGGTGCCGTTCGCGCGCCGCATCCGCGAGGACGTCGGCATCGCAACCGGCGCGGTGGGTCTGATCACGACGCCGGCACAGGCCGAGCGCATCGTCGCCGACGGCGATGCCGACATCGTGCTGCTGGCACGCGAACTGCTGCGCGACCCGTATTTCCCGCGTCGTGCGGCGCGCGCGCTCGGCGTCGAGATCGAGACGCCGGACCAGTACCTGCGCGCTTGGTGAGAATTCAGGCGCGCGATTCGCGCTTGGCGATCTCGACCCACTCGCGCTGTTCGCGGCGGTAGTACGCAGGCGCCAGATCGACGCGGCGCAGCGTGTCGGCGTACAGCGCTTTCGCCTTGTCCGTCTGACCGTGGCGCTGCAGCAGGCCCGCGTAGCGGACCCGGGCTTCTTCACCGGGATAGTCCTGGATCAGTGCTTCGTATTCTTCGACGGCGGCCGCGAAATCGTCGCCGGCTTCGACCGCGCGGGCGTAGAGCAGATGACCGTCGTGCGAACGGAAGTCGGGATTCGCGGCGATCAAGGCGTCGAGCGTTTCGCGCGCGGCGGACGGTTCGCCGCGATGGAACTGTGCCTGCGCCAGGCCGAGCATCAGCGTCGGATCGGTCGCGTACAGGCCGCGCAGGGCCTCGCGGTACAAGGTTTCTGCGCCGGCGTAGTCGCCAGCGTCGAGCTTGCGTTCGGCGAGCCGGCGGCGGTTGTCGAGCGTGTCGGCGATCTCCAGATCGCGGCTCGCCGCGCGCGTGTGGCGCGTCGGATCGATCCGGTCGCGCACACGTCCCAACGCGCGGTTCGCGCTGCGGTGGCTGCGCAGTTCGGGCAGCACTTCGGCGAGCAGGTACACCAGCACGCCGATGTAGGAGCCGATCAGCAGGATGAAGATCCAGTACAGCGGCCGGCCGGTGCGGACCACGTGCACGCCGCAGCCGATCTGCAGCAGGATCGAGAGCAACAGGATCGGACCCATGGAAACGCTCCGCTCAGGCCGCCTCGTACGCCCCGTAGCTGCGCAGGCGCTCGTAGCGGCGCTGCAGCAGCGTCTCGACCGGCAACTGCTCGAGCTGGTCCAGCTCGTTCATCAGCAAGGCCTTGAGACGCGTCGCGGTTTGACGCGGATTGCGGTGCGCACCGCCGATCGGCTCGCGCAGCACCTTGTCGACCAGGCCCAGCGACTTCAGGCGTTTGGCGGTCAAGCCGAGCTGTTCGGCCGCGTCGCGCGCCTTGGCCGGGTCCTTCCACAGGATCGACGCGCAGCCTTCGGGCGAGATCACAGAATAGGTGCTGTATTCGAGCATCACGGTGCGGTCGCCGACGCCGATCGCCAGCGCGCCGCCGGAGCCGCCTTCGCCGATCACGGTGCAGATGATCGGCGTCTTGAGCTCGGCCATCTCCAGCAGGTTGCGCGCGATGGCTTCGGACTGGCCGCGCTCCTCCGCGCCGATGCCGGGGTAGGCGCCGGGCGTGTCGATGAAGGTCAGCAGCGGCAGCTTGAAGCGCTCGGCCATCTTCATCAGGCGCAGCGCCTTGCGGTACCCCTCGGGCCGCGGCATGCCGAAATTGCGGCGCACCTTGGTCTTGGTGTCGCGGCCTTTCTGGTGGCCGATGATGACCACACTGCGGCCGTCGATGCGGCCGAGGCCGCCGACGATGGCGGCATCGTCGGAATACGCGCGATCGCCGGCCAGCTCCTCGAACTCGTCGCAGAAGGCCTTGATGTAGTCGAGGGTGTAGGGGCGCTGCGGGTGGCGCGCCAGCTGCGACACCTGCCACGGCGTGAGGTCGCGGAAGATGTGGGCGGTGCGCTTGCGCAGCTTGTCGCGCAGCGTCGCCAGTTCGGCATCGATGTTGACCGCGGGGCCGTCGCTGGCCTTGCGCAGTTCCTGGATCTTGGCTTCCAGGTCGGCGATGGGCTGCTCGAAATCGAGGTAGTTCGGATTCATTCGGTGGCGCGTCCGGTAGGGAGCGACCGCGGCGCGGGCCCGGGCGCGAGGCGCCACGCGGGCCGGCCCCGGGGCCGGAAAGGGCGACAGTCTAGCCGACCGCGCCCGGCAGGGCCGTACGCGGGCGTCTGGGCCGCAGATCGCCGCACGTTGGCGGATGTTGGGCGAAACAGTGCGACGGGTTCAGCCCGACCACGGCTTGGCCATGTCGAGCCGGGCGATGCGCACGCCCGGCTGCGCGCGCAAGGTGCCGGGCAGTTCGGCATCGGCGCGGATCGACTGCGTGCCGTTGACCTCCAGCGTGCCGGCGGCGCCGGTGGGGAGCAGCAGATCCAGCCGCAGCGAGGTCCTGCCGGGGCGGTGCTGGGCCAGCACCTGTTCGACCCGCGCCATCGTGCCGGGCACGCGCAGATCGAGGCGCAGCGACAGCCGCCGCGCGTGCTCGGGACAGACGGCATGGAAGTCCCAGCAGCGCTTCACGCGCAGCGCGAAGCCGCCGCTGAACTCGTCCTCGCGCAGCCCGCCTTCGACGATCAGGATGCGGTCGCGGGTGAGCAGGTGCGCGTACTCGCTGGACGCATCGGCGAAGAACCCGCATTCCAGCCGACCGCGGCCGTCTTCGAGCAGCACGAAGGCCTGCGACTCGCCGCGCTTGCGGATCGACGTGACCTGGCCGGCGATGATGACCGGGGTTTCGGGCCGCCAGCTGTTGCCGCCGCCCTTGGTGTCGCGCGCCGCCCAGAGGCTGTCGAGCTGGCCCAGATCCGTGCCGACCAGCGCCTGCAGCTCCTCGCGGTAGGGATCGAGCGGATGTCCGCTGAGATAGTGGCCCAGCGTCTCGCGCTCGCCCTCAAGCTTCTGCTTGAGCGGCCATTCCTCGCATTCGGGCAGTTCGATGTGCAGTGCATCGTCGCCGCCGGCGCTGCTGCCGAACATGTCGACGATGCCCGCATTGCGGTTGCGCGTGAGCTGGTCGGTCGCCTTCAGCGCCTCGGGCAGCTGCAGCATCAGCGAGGCGCGGTTCTTGCCCAGCGCATCGAGCGCGCCGGCATTGATCAGCGCTTCGAGCGTGCGCTTGTTCATGCGCGCGGAGTCCACGCGTCGGCAGAAATCCAGGATGTCGGTGTACACGCCGCCCTGTACCCGCGCCCCGACGATGTTCTCGCAGGCGCCGCGGCCGACGCCCTTCACCGCGCCGAGGCCGTAGCGGATGGTCTGCGGATCGATGGCTTCGAACATGAAGGCCGACGCGTTGACGTCCGGCGGCAGCACCTCCAGGCCCATCGTCCGCGCTTCGGTCAGGAAGCCGGTGACCTTGTCGGTGTTGTCCATGTCCGAGGACAGCACCGCGGCCATGAACTCGGCCGGGTAGTGCACCTTGAGCCACGCGGTCTGGTAGGCCACCAGCGCGTACGCGGCCGAGTGCGACTTGTTGAAGCCGTACTCGGCGAATTTTTCCATCAGATCGAAGATCGACGTCGCGACCCGCGGGTCGACGCCGTTCTCGGCCGAGCCCGCCTCGAACTTGGCGCGCTCCTTGGCCATTTCCTCGGCCTTCTTCTTGCCCATCGCGCGACGCAGCAGATCCGCGCCGCCCAGCGAATAGCCGGCCAGGACCTGGGCGATCTGCATCACCTGTTCCTGGTAGACGATGACGCCGTAGGTCGGCGAGAGCACGGGTTCCAGCGACGGATGCGGGTAGGTCACGTCCGTGCGGCCGTGCTTGCGGTCGACCCATTCCTTGTCCATCCCCGAGCCCAGCGGGCCGGGCCGGAACAGCGCGGCGAGCGCGATGATGTCCTCGAAGGTGTCGGGCTGGGCGCGTTTGAGCAGCTCGCGCATGCCGCGCGATTCGAACTGGAACACCGCGACCGTGTCGCCGCGCGCGAACAGTTTGTAGCTCTCGACGTCGTCGAGCGGCAGCGCGGCGATGTCCAGCGGCGCCTCGCCGGCCGCCGCGCGGCGCGCGTTGATCGCCTTGACCGCCCAGTCGATGATGGTGAGCGTGCGCAGGCCGAGGAAGTCGAACTTCACCAGGCCGACCGATTCGACGTCGTCCTTGTCGAGCTGGGTGACCGGGTTGCGGCCACGGCCGCCCTCGTCGTGTTCGGCGAACAGCGGGCAGAAATCCGACAGCGGCGACGGCGCGATGACCACACCGCCGGCGTGCTTGCCGGCGTTGCGGGTCAGGTCCTCGAGCTGCAGCGCGAGATCGAGCAGGTCGCGGACGTCGTCCTCGTCGTTGTAGCGCGCGATCAGTTCGTCCGAGCGCCAGGCGTCATCGCTGCGCGACTTCTCGGTGCGGCCCAGCGCATCGTCGAGGCCGATGCCGAGCGTCATCGGCACCAGTTTGGCGACGCCGTCGACGAAGCCGTAGGGATAGCCCAGCACGCGGCCGGAATCGCGCACCACGGCCTTCGCGGCCATCGTGCCGTAGGTGATGATCTGGCTGACGCGGTCGCGTCCGTACTTCGCGGCGACGTAGTCGATGACCTCGTCGCGCCGGTCCATGCAGAAGTCGATGTCGAAGTCGGGCATCGACACGCGTTCGGGATTGAGGAAACGCTCGAACAGCAGGTCGTAGGGCAGCGGATCGATGTCGGTGATCTTCAGCGCCCACGCGACCAGCGAGCCCGCACCGGAACCGCGGCCGGGACCGACCGGAATGTCATGTTCCTTGGCCCACTTGATGAAGTCCGAGACGATCAGGAAGTAGCCCGGAAACCCCATTTTGGTGATGACGTCGAGTTCGACGTCGAGGCGCTCGATGTAGCTCTCTCGCGTGTGCCCGGGCGCCAGCGGGTATTTCGCCAGGCGTTCCTCCAGGCCCTCGTGCGCCTGGGCGCGGATCCAGGTGTCGAGCGTATGTTCGCTGGGCACCGGATACGCGGGCAGGTAGTACGTGCCCAGCCGCAATTCGAGATTGCAGCGCTGGGCGAGCGCGAGCGTGTTGTCGATCGCGTCGGGCACGTCGTCGAACAGCGCGGCCATCTCGTCGCCGGACTTCAGGTACTGCTCGCGCGTGTAGAGCTTCGGCCGACGCGGATCGTCGAGCACGCGGCCGGTGGCGATGCACACGCGCGCTTCGTGCGCGTCGAAGCCTTCGGCGTCGAGAAAGCGCGCGTCGTTGCCGGCGACCACAGGCAGCGAC